>CAMTUB010000001.1:0-70455 GCA_947084835.1 uncultured Bacteroidota bacterium
GCGTAGGTGTTCACCTCTTACCATTCCGAACAGAGTAGTTAAGCCCTACAGCGCTGATGGTACTGCAGTAAAATGTGGGAGAGTAAGTCGCCGCCAACCTTTTAAAATACGGGTCTCCTAATGGAGACCCTTATTTATTTAATATTAATTATGCCTTACGATTTTCACAATAATAATCTCAAGTATTTTGAAATATTAAGTTCAAATTCAGAGAGTAGCATTATTCCTTTCCTAACTCAAAATTCAAATAGTATTTTAAAATTTGAAGAATTATCAGTTTTAGAAATTGGTTGTGGGGAGGGTGGTAATCTTTCTCCATTTTTGATCAGGGGTTCTAAATGTGTTGGAATTGACTTAAATAATAGAAAAATACAAATAGGCACAGAAATATTAAAAGAATATATTGAAACCAATAAGTTAAAATTAATAAGTGAAGATCTCTATAGTGAGAAGTTGTATTTAAAATTTGAATCAAAATTTGACCTGGTAATATTAAGAGATGTTATTGAACATGTGCATGAGAAAGAAAAGTTGTTATCTATTATCTACGATTGCTTAAAAATAGGTGGTAATTTAATTATAATATGGCCTCCTTGGTATATGCCTTTTGCAGGACATCAACAGATTTGTGAATCTAAAGTTCTTAAATTTTTACCCTGGTTTCATTTACTTCCAAAATCAATATATAAAATTTTATTAGATATATTTAAAGAGCCTAAAAATATTGTAGATGAATTGATTGACATCAAGGATTGTAATTTGTCTATATTTAAATTTAAAAAAATAATCAGACAAAGTAATTTCAATTTAATTGATTCAAAGTTTTATTTTATAAATCCAATTTATGAATTAAAGTTTAATATTAAAAGAAGGGTTTTACACCCAATTTTAGTTAAATTAGGTTTATTAAAAGAGGTATTTACAACTAGTTGTATGGTTTTACTAAGAAAGTAAATATTTTTTTACCCAACTTTGTTTGATATCAATAAATTTTAGGTCGAAATTTGTTGTTGATGATTGACTAAATGTTAATATCGAGGCGTTTATATTATTAATTAAATAACTTCTAATGTTATATAATGCTACTAGGTCTATTTTGTTATTTGCTTTAAAATAAACTTTATTTCTATTTAAAAAATCTATTTCAAATTTATTATTTAAAGAAATTATAAATGTAATTAATTTATCAATTGAACAGCCTGAAGCAATAACTTCATTTGTTATTGAAATAGTTAAAATTATATTAAAATAAAAATCAACATTAGCACTAATTTTATTTCTATGAGAATCCCATTTAGAAATAAAGAGTTTAGTTTCATTAATAACTAGTTCTACTTCTTTTTCGCTTAGGATTTTATCACTCTGGAAATTGAAATACATTGTGACGTTTATTTAGTTGAGTTATTAATAATTTCTGCTATGTCTAGAATTTGTATTTCAGGTTTTTCTGCATTAACTCCATCTTTAATCATTGTCATACAAAATGGGCAAGCAACAGCTACAATATTTGTATTTGACTCTATTATTTCATTAGATCTATTTAGATTTATTTCTTGAAAACCTTTCTCTGCTTCTTTAAACATTTGGGAGCCACCTGCCCCGCAACACATTCCATTTTTTTTAGATCTTTCAAGTTCAATTAAATCTGCATCTAGAGCTTCTAATACTTCTCTGGGTGCCTCATAAATATCATTTGCTCTTCCTAAATAACAAGAGTCATGATAGACTAGTTTTTTCCCTTTATATGGGCTTCTATCATTAATAATTAGTTTTCCTTGATTTATTAATTGTTGAATTAAAGTTGAATGATGAAGTACTTCATAAACTCCACCTAACTCTTTGTATTCATTTTTCAATGTATTAAAACAATGAGGACAACCCGTTACTATTTTTTTAATATTATAATTGTTTAATATATCAATATTATTTAAAGCTTGCATTTGAAATAAGAATTCGTTTCCTGCTCTTTTGGCTGGATCGCCTGTACAGGATTCTTCATTTCCAAGAATGGCAAATTCAATTTTAGCTTTGTTTAAAATTTCAGCAATAGCTATTGTTACCCTTTGTGCTCTTTCATCAAATGATCCAGCACATCCTACCCAAAAAAGTATTTCTGGTGATTTTCCTTCAGAAATGAAATCCTGAATAGTTTTTACTTTAATCATTAATCCTTAATTTTTGTTGTCCAATTTCCTCTTTCAGAAGCTGGAAATTGCCATGGAGCTCCATTATTTTCTATGTTATTAGACATCATTGCCCACTCATTTGGCATTTCTGACTTTTCCATTATGGTAAATCTCCTTAATTCTATAATTATTTTAAGAGGATCTATGTTGATTGGGCACTCGTTTGTACATGCATTGCATGTTGTGCATGCTAATAACTCTTCTTTAATGATATAGTTGTCCAACAAAGTGTTTTCATGCAGGTTGGGCGCGTTTAAATCAAGTAAGTTGCTATATTCTTCAATACGATCTCTAGTGTCCATCATTATCTTTCTCGGAGATAATTTTTTACCTGTGATGTTAGCTGGACAAACAGAAGTGCATCTTCCACATTCTGTGCACGTATAAGCATCAAGTAATGATTTCCAAGATAAGTCGGTGACATCTTGTGCACCAAATTTCACATTATCTTCTGTGGCAATTGGGATAAAAGAGGGGTCAAGCATTGCTTTTACTTCATTGGTTACCGAAGTCATATTGTTTAGATACCCCAATTTGTTTAATGAAGAATAATAAGTATTTGGAAATGCTAGAATTATATGGAGATGTTTGGATTTCGGTAAATAATTTAAAAATGCATAAATACCAATTAAATGAAACCACCATGCAGTATTTGCAATAATAGAAAGTGATTCAATTGGTAAGGATTTAAATATTGAATTGAACTTTGTACTTAAATATAAATGATTTTGTATTTCGGGATGCAATAGTCCATCTGAAATATTCAAAATCATCAATGCTGACATTAATGCAATTTCGATATAAAGAATAATATTAGCATCTTTTTTTGGCCATCCGGTTAATTCAGAATTTGTAAATCTTTTAATTTTAATAATATTTCTACGAATTAAAAATATAACGCAAGATAATATTACACCTACTGCTAGGAATTCGAAAAAATTAATTGCTATCCAATATATTGATCCTAATTTATCAGAAAAGAACCTGCTAGTTCCTAAAAATCCATCAATAAGTATTTCTATAACTTCAATATTAATTAAAATAAATCCAGCATAAACTACAACGTGAAGTATACCTGAAATAGGTTTATTTAAAATTTTAGATTGACCAAATGCTAAAAGTAGCATTTTTTTAAAACGCGCTTTAGGGTTGTCATTTAAATTTTCTTTTTTACCTAAAAATATATTACGTTTTATCTTAATTGCTTGTTTATAAAATAAATAAACAGCTATTCCTGTAATGATTATGAAAATTATTTGTGCTACCATTTAGGTGCTTTTTTTTGAATGTAAACTTATAAAAAAATAGGATAATGCGGGTTAGTTAAAAAAGATTAATTATTTTTTTTGGAATTAAAAATAACCTCTATATTTGCACCACGAAACGGGGTGATATAGCTCAGTCGGTAGAGCAAAGGACTGAAAATCCTTGTGTCGTTGGTTCGATTCCAACTATCACCACAAAAAAAAAGCATCCTAGTGATGCTTTTTTTGTGGTATCAAAGTGCTTAACAAAAAGGAGAGGGTATTAAGAGGGCACTGAAAAAGTGGCTGTTTATGAAAAGAGGTTGTTTTCGAATTGAAAACAACCTCTTTTTCTTTAAAGTATTCGGGTCGCGTGCATCACCACTTCCATACAGGCGATTCTCAGAGCCTTTGTTTTACTTAAAGAAAGTCTTTAAATTCCTAAAGTACTTTTTCAGTGGCCTCGTATTAACCTCTCCTTTTTGTTAAGCCTCAGTTTTTGCTGGAGGATAAGAAACTTTAGTATAGTCTGGTGAGATGGCTTGTTTTTCAATTTTAAGCCTTGAGTTTCCTTCAACTTCAATAATAAGGGTGGTTTCTTGAACTTCAATAATTTTGCCATGGATTCCTCCGATGGTTACAATTCTTGTTCCTTTTTCGAGTTGATTTCTAAAAGCTGATTGTTCTTTCGTTTTTTTAGATTGTGGTCTAATCATAAAAAAATAAATTACTACAAAAATTAGCAGAAATGGCAATAGTTGGGTAAATCCACCACCCGACTGACCAGCTGGAGGGGACATTAGAAATATTGATAATGTATTCATTTTAGTTAGTTAATACGGTTACTTTAATTTTTAACTTATGTTGATTAGGGATTCCATTGGTTAAGATGTTTACTTCTTTTTCAACAATCCCTTCTTTTCCTTTTGAATCAAAAAGTACTTTCAGATAGCCTTTTTCTTTTGATTTAATAGGTTCTTTTGAGTATTCTGGAATAGTACATCCACATGAACCCGAAGCTTGTAGAATTAATAAATCGGCTTTCCCAGAATTAATGAAAGGGAAAGAATATTCAACTTTTTCTCCTTGTTTTATTGTTCCAAAGTCATGAAAATCTGTTTCAAATTCAATTTTTGGCAAATCTTCAGATGCAGTTTCAATGGTAACTTCAGCAGAAAGAGGATTGGTTACGTCATTTGCTGATGTTGTGTTTTTATTTTGACAGCCTATAAAGCCTATAACTATCAATACAATTAGAAAATATGATGTTCTATTCGACAAGGCCTTTACCATACTTCTTAATTATTCCTTTTGAAACTAATTCTTTAGAAAGTTTATCTAACATACCGTTAATATAAACCTTGCTTTTAGGAGTACTAAACTCTTTTCCGAGTTCAATATACTCATTCATTGACACTTTTAATGGTATTTCAGGGAATTTTATCATTTCTGAAATGCATAATTTAATAATCAACAAGTCAACTGTAGAAATACGTTCAACATCCCAGTTCTCTGTAGTTTTAGAGATCCAATCAGAAAGTTCAACACTGTTTGCAATTGCATACTTGAAAAGATCGAAGGCAAACATTTTGTCATTTTGCCAGTCTGGGCTTATTGGTTCAGGTTGCAAAATACCCTTTTCTGAAAACTTTTTAAGTGTTTTTTGAATTCCTTGCTCAACTAAATATTTATCCATATCCCACGATAGTGCGCTGTCTTCCATGAAATTATCTAACAAATCGCTTTCGATTACGATATGTCTGTACAGAAATAGGAGTATATCGTACTCATCAACTAATGAAATTGACTTTTTGGCTTCAAACACTTTAAATTCTTCGGATTGAAATAGTTGCATGTATAATTTGCGCAATAATTCAGGTGAAAAATTCAGATCAATGGTTGTTTTTTTTAATGCAGCTTGAAAACTCTCAGAAGAGTCTATTGCTTTTATAAAATTTAAATCTGTTAAACGATTACTTATTGGAATTCTATTCTCATCAAGGTGTTTTGCTACTTGTTCTTCAACATATGTTTCGTTATAAAAGCATATCTCTTTTAAAAGGTACAACATCACCAAATACAAATCATGGGTTTTTATGAACGTAGACTCAAGATAATTTACACCTTTTTGTAATTCTTTTTGGCCGCTTTGTACATAGGCATACAAGCCTTGCAATAATTTTGCTCTTAAATAGTGTCTGTTTAACATTAAAGAACTGAATTTATATTTTTAATTGATTCAATTCTGTTTTTAGCAAGTTTCAATGCTGCTTCGTGTGTGTTTATACCTGATGATTTTGCTGTTGAAAAAATATCTAATGTTGTTTGATAGATATTTTCAGCTTTTGACATTGCATTGTCGCGGTTATAGCCTTCTAATTCGGAATAAACGTTTATTAATCCACCAGCATTGATTAAAAAATCAGGAGCATATAAAATACCCTTTTCTAAAACCATTTCTCCATGTATTTTAGAATCTTTCAATTGATTGTTTGCAGCACCTGCAACTATTGCACACTTTAATAATGGAATTGTATCAGAATTTAAGGTTGCACCTAAAGCACATGGAGCGTAAATATCCATTTCCATAGTATAAACACTGTTTGGATCAACTACAATTAATTCTGGGTAAAGGTCTGTTGCTTTTTTGATTTGATCTTGGAAAATATCAGAAATATAAACTATTGCTTTTTCTTTTAAACACATTCCAGCAAGGTTAATTCCTACATTACCAATCCCTTGAATTAGGATTTTCTTTCCAGTTAAACTGTCGGAGCCGTAAACTTGCTTTGCTGAAGCTTTCATACCCATATATACACCGTAAGCAGTAACAGGTGATGGGTCGCCACTGCCGCCTTTAAATTCAGGCAAACCAGATACAAATTTGGTTTCCATGTTTATGTAAAGCATATCTTGTTTGGTGGTTCCTACATCTTCAGCTGTAATATATTTACCTCCTAAATTGTTTACGAACTTGCCATATCTTCTAAATAAGGCTTCAGATTTATCCTTTCTTGAGTCACCAATAATTACCGCTTTTCCTCCTCCAAGGTTTAGCCCAGTAATTGCAGCTTTATATGTCATCCCTTCTGAAAGGCGTAAGGCATCAACCAAGGCGTCCATATCAGAAGCATATTGCCAAAATCTTGTACCGCCTAAGGCAGGCCCTAAAACTGTATTGTGGATGGCTATTATTGCTCTAAGTCCCGTTTTTTCATCTTGACACATGACTACTTGTTCATGTCCCATTGATGATAATAGACCAAAAATCGAGTCTTGTTCAATTGTTTTGCTTGTAGTATCTAACATTTACTAGATTTTAGCGATTGCAGCGCAAATGTAAGTTTTTTTAAGGCGATTTCAGTAGTATTTTTGCATCAATATGTCTGAACTAACTGTTCTCAATAAATATTTTTTAAAATATAAGTATCATTTTGTTGGAGGAATTCTTTTTGTAACGATTGCCAATTACTTGGGAGTTTTACCACCCAAATTAATCAGAGAAGCAATTGATGAAATTATTCGATTTTTAAGTGCAATAAAGCTTCAATCATCTAAAAGTGAACAAGATTTATTATTAAGATTACTTACCAAATCGGTAGTAAATTTTGCTTTATTGGTATTTGGGCTATCGTTATTGAAAGGTTTTTTTATGTTTTTGATGCGTCAAAGCATCATTGTGATGTCGCGATGGATTGAGTTTGATCAAAAAAACGAACTTTTTAACTTTTACATCGATCAACCCATTTCATTTTTCAAAACTCGAAACACAGGTGATTTGATGGCCAGAATCAGCGAAGATGTTGGTAAGGTAAGGATGTATATTGGTCCAGGATTGATGTATGGTATTAACCTTGTAATTCTTTTTGTTTTAGTTATAACTGCCATGTTAAAAGTAAATGCAATTTTGACCCTTTGCGTTTTGCTTCCGCTTCCTTTTTTATCCGTGGGTATTTTTAAGTTAAATACTTTGATACTTCAAAAATCAACACTAATCCAAAAAAAATTAGGGTTTTTGAACACTTTTTCGCAAGAGTCATTTTCAGGAATTAGAATATTGAGATCTTTTGGGAAGGATTTTTCATTTAAAAATATATTTGAAGATCATATAAAAGAGTACAAAGGTTTAAATCTAGACTTGGCAAGGATTGATTCTCTGTTTTTTCCGATGTCGCTTATGCTAATTGGTTTGAGCACAATTATTACCGTATTTGTAGGCGGATTGTTTGTTTATAAAGGTCAAATAACTCCTGGAAACATTGCGGAATTTGTTATTTATATAAATATGTTAACCTGGCCAGTAACGTCAATAGGGTGGGTTGCTTCAATTATTCAGCAGGCCTCTGCCTCTCAAAAAAGGATTAATGAGATTTTGGAATACAAATCAGATGAAAAGGATATAAATACTGGTTTACAATTGGATCAGGTTACAGGCGGAATTATTTTTGAAAGGGTTGGTTTTAATTACCCATCAACTACCAAAAAGGTATTAAATAATGTTTCTTTTGAGTTAAAACCCGGACAAACATTGGGAATTATAGGGTTAACTGGATCAGGAAAATCAACAATTGCTCATCTAATTGCAGGTGTATATTCTAATTTTAGCGGAGATATTTTTATTGATGGCTTATCAATTCGGGATATTTCTACTGCGAGTATTAGAAAAGAAATTGGGTATGTTCAACAAGATCCTTTTTTGTTTTCGATGACTATAAAGGAAAACCTTTTATTAGCAAATTCATTAGCAACCACAGATGAGATTGCTCAAGCTATTGAAATGGCTGATTTAAAAAATACTATTGTGAATTTGCCAAATGGAACTGATACTATTTTGGGCGAAAGGGGAGTGAATCTGTCTGGAGGTCAGAAACAGCGTTTATCTATTGCCAGAATGTTATTGCGGAAACCATCTATTTATCTTTTTGACGATTGCACATCTGCATTAGATACGGAAACAGAAGCAAATGTTATGCGAAATTTGAAGCAAATAGCTGAAAGTAAAAACACAATAATTATAAGTCATAGAGTCAAATCTGTTCAAAATTCAGATTTAATAATAGTGTTAAATAACGGTGAAATTGAAGAATATGATACTCATGATGCGCTTTTATTATCGGATGGATTATATTCAAGTTTATATAAAATCCAACAAATTGAGTCATAAAAAAAGGGAGCAGAGCTCCCTTTTCAATTATTAAAATCTAAAACTATTCAGCTACGATTTCGAACTTTACAATTCCTTTTACAGAACGGTGTAAGTCAATTTCAGCTTGATAAACTCCAACAGTTTTGATGTCAGATGGAATAGTGATTTTTCTTCTGTCAATGTCAATGCTTTTTAATTTCAAAGCATCAGCAATTTGTAATGAAGTTACAGAACCAAAGATTTTGCCAGTTTCACCAACCTTAGCGCCAATTGATAATACAATCGCATCTAATTTAGCGATTAACTCAAGCGCATCATTTTTGATTTTCTCCATTTTGTAAGTAGTCTGACGAACTTCTTCATCGCGCATTTTCAGGTTGCTGCTATTAGCTACAACTGCAAAACCACGAGGGATTAAGAAATTACGAGCATAACCAGATTTTACTTTAACTACATCGTACTTGTAGCCTAAGCCTTTCATATCGTCTTTAAGGATGATTTGCATACTAAGTTTACTTTACGTTATAGGTTATTTTAATCCGTCAGCTACATAAGGAAGCATAGCCAAGTGTCTTGCACGCTTAATTGCTTGCGCAACTTTACGTTGGAATTTCAAAGAAGTTCCAGTCAATCTTCTTGGTAAAACTTTACCTTGTTCGTTTACTAACTTTAATAAGAAATCAGCATCTTTATAATCGATAAATCTGATTTTGTTTTTTTCGAAACGGCAATATTTCTTACGTGCAATTTCGGTGGTAGGCTGTGCTACAAAGTTATTACTGATCATACTGTTACCTCCGTTTTTACGAATTTAGATATTCCCGCACGTTTGTTAGAATTGTATAGAATCGCATGCTTGTCTAAAGCAATTGTTAAAAAACGCATGATTCTTTCGTCACGCTTAAACTCGATTTCAAGTTTAGCAATTAACGATGAAGGCGCTTTAAATTCTATCAATTGATAGATTCCGGTGCTCTTTTTCTGAATTGGATACGCCAATTTACGTAGTCCCCAAGTGTTTTGGAAAACTATTTCGGCCCCATTTTCCTTTAGGACCTTTTCGAACTTCACAACCGTATCCTTTACCATTTCATCCGATAATACCGGATTCATGATAAAAATACATTCGTATTGTTTAATCATTACTAGTGATTTAATTTAATGAGGTGCAAAGATAGAATAAGTATCTGATTTAAACAACTAAATCAAACTCTAATGCGTGAATTCTTGCATTTTCTAAATCTTCGGCTGTATCTACGGCAATTGTAAGATAATTGGTTAGCGCAGTTGAGATTTTAAATCCATTTTCTAACCATCGGAGTTGTTCTAGAGATTCTATTTTTTCTAAAATACCTTCTTTTAACGAAACAATTTCTTTTAATGCACTGATGCTATAACCATATAAACCCACATGATGGTAAAATGGATATTTCTCAAGGGCATCTTTTATTGAAATATCTCGTGAAAATGGGATGGGAGATCTACTAAAATATAATGCTTCAAAATTAATATTAACCACGGCTTTTACTACTGATGGATTGACCAGTTGATTCTCGTTTTCAATTTTCTTAACTAGCGTTGCAATTTGTGCTTTGTTTATAGTTAACAGTGAAGCAAGTTGAGCAATTTGATTTGGATGAACAAAGGGCTCATCGCCTTGTATATTTATAATTGCATCGGGAGAAATATCCAATTTAGTAAGTGCTTCATAACACCTCAATGTTCCATTGGGTAAATCTGGGTCTGTTAATATTGGTATTCCACCAAACCTTAAAACTTCATCAAAAATTGCTTGATGATCGGTTGCAACTATAACTTCTATTAATTCTTGACATTTTTTTGCTTGTTCCCAAACCCGTTGAATCATGGTTTTACCTTGTATAATGGCCAATGGTTTGCCCATTAAACGAGAAGATGCATATCTAGCCGGAATAATACCTACAATCATGATGCTAACTTAAGCTTTGTTCATTTAGTTTTGCAAAAACTTTTTATCATGAAATTTGGAACTAGAGCAATTCATGCGGGTCAAGAGCCAGATCCTGTAACAGGAGCAATAATGACTCCGATATATCAAACATCCACATTCGTTCAAGAATATCCTGGAAAACATAAGGGGTATGCTTATGCCCGAGGAAAAAATCCAACTCGTACAGCTTTAGAAAATAATATAGCTTCATTAGAAAATGCAAAATATGGTCTGTGCTTTTCGAGCGGAATGGGTGCCATTGATGCAGTTATTAAATTATTAAGTCCAGGTGACGAAGTAATTACTGGCGATGATATTTACGGTGGAAGTTACCGCATGTTCACCAAGGTATTTGCCAGAATGAATATTAAATTTCACTTTATTAATTTGTATGATGCCCATAACGTAGATGCATATATCAACGATAATACGAAGTTAATTTGGGTTGAAACACCTACCAATCCAATGATGCAAATTGTTGATATCGAAGCTATTGCAGTAAAGGCAAAAGCCCATAAAGTGATGTTCGCTGTAGATAATACATTTGCATCGCCTTATTTACAGAACCCATTAGACTTGGGCGCTGATATCGTTATGCATTCAGTTACAAAGTATATTAGTGGTCATTCTGATGTTATAATGGGAGCACTTTGTGTAAATAATGAAGATATTTATAATCAATTGGCATTTATCCATAATTCGTGTGGTGCAACTCCAGGACCAATGGATAGTTTTTTAGTGATGCGAGGAATTAAAACGCTGCATTTACGTATGAAAGCTCATTGCGAAAATGGAAAAGCGATTGCCCAATTCTTAAAAGCACATCCAAAAGTTGGAAAAGTTTTTTGGCCTGGATTTGAAGAACACGCAAATCATGATATTGCAAAAAAACAAATGCGCGACTTTGGAGGAATGATGTCGTTTACTTTAAAATCAGACAATTTTGACGATGCAATGAAGTTTGCGTCATCAACTGTTTTATTTTCTTTAGCAGAATCATTGGGCGGTGTTGAATCATTAATCGGGCATCCTTCAAGTATGACACATGCGTCAATTCCTCGCGAAGAAAGATTAAAAGCGGGAGTGGTTGATGGACTTTTACGCTTATCGGTGGGGGTTGAAGATGTTGAAGATTTAATTGAAGATTTAAATAACGCTTTAGCAATAATTTAATGATTTCCCTAAAAGGACTAAAGTCTGAATTGAAAGGGGTTACAATTATGCTGCCCGGCTCGAAAAGTATTTCGAATCGGGCAGCAATTTTAAACAAAATAGCTGGAGGTGGGTTATTAAGTAACCTTTCTGATGCAGAAGATACTCAGCTTTTAGTTTCTGCAATTAATCAAAATAAAACATCTATAAATTGCGGGCATGGCGGAACCACTGCCCGTTTTTTAATGGCATTTTTTGCGGCAACCGAAAATGCAAACATCATTTTATATGGCTCTGATAGGCTAAATCAGCGGCCTATGGCGCAATTGATTGATGCATTACGAGGTCTGGGCGCAGAAATAATCTGTTTAGAGAAAGATGGATTTTTACCTGTACGTATATTAGGGAAAAGGTTGAATTCAAATCGTATTGAGATAAATACTGAGGTGAGTAGTCAATTTGTTTCGTCATTATTGTTGATTTCGCCTTTGATAGAAAGTGGTTTAGAATTAGCTTTAACAGGACAAACGGTATCAAAACCCTATATTTTGATGACCCTAAAAATGGTCGAAAAGTGGGGCTTTAAAGTGAGCTATGACAAAAATATAATTAAGGTTAAAAAAAGTAATCCTAATCCAATTGATTTTAAAATTGAATCAGATTGGAGCGCTGCAGCCTTTATATATGGTATGGTGAGCTTAACTCCAGGTTCAAGTGTTATAATGCCCAATCTTTTCCAAAATAGCTATCAAGGCGATACAAAACTGGTAGAAATATTTAAATGTATTGGCGTTGAAACTACATTTTTAGAGAGCGGAATATCAATAAAACATATAACTGTTAAACCTCCTACAAATCTAAAGTTTGATTTTACCGAAACACCCGATTTAGCCCAAGTAGTTATGGTTGTTTGCGGGTTATTAAATATTAGGCTTGAACTGATTGGATTACAAACTTTGTATATCAAAGAAACCAACAGAGTTTTAGCCATGCAAAATGAGCTTTCGAAAATCGGAATTGAACTTAATGAAGTTGGAATAGGGGAGGTTACAGTGTCTAGAATGAAACCATTACCATTAAACAAAATCCAAATAAACACCTATAACGACCATAGAATGGCTATGAGTTTGTCGTTAGCAAGCATAAAAGGCGTTGCCTTAGAAATAGAAAACCCGGATGTAGTTAAAAAATCCTGGTCGAATTTTTGGGATTTATTTGATGTTGTTAACGCTTAGAATTTACATATTGTAAAAATTCCATACGAACCGATTCGCTCAAAAATTTACCACAATATTCTGCAGTAATCGTATTGCTATTGGTATCTTCAATTCCGCGCATACTTACACACATGTGATCAGCTTCAATTAAAACAGCAACGTCATCTGTTCCTAATATTTGCTTCAGTTCATTTGCAATTTGTTTCGTAAGTCGCTCCTGAACTTGCGGTCTTTTGCTAAAATATTTAACTATTCGGTTGATTTTTGATAATCCAATAAGCTTACTTCCTGGAATATAGGCTACATGAGCTTGACCAATTATGGGTACAAAATGATGCTCACAATTAGAAACTATATGTATGTTTTTCTCTACTAGCATTTGATTGTAGTTAAACTTATTTTCAAATAAGCTAATAGAAGGCATGTTTTTTGGGTCTAGACCATTAAAAATCTCCTTTACATACATTTTTGCAACTCGATGTGGAGTGTTTTTCAGGCTATCATCTGTTAAATCTAAACCTAGAATATACATAATCTCTTTAAAATGCTTTTCAATTAATTTAATTTTTAGATCGGCATCTAATTCAAAAGCATCCTCTCTCAAAGGTGTTTTATCAGAAGTTGATAAATGCTCGTTTCCTAGTTCATCATCTCTGAAAAAATCATTTTCCTGCATATTCTACAAAGTTTTTGTTGGTCTCGTAAAGGGTAATAGATAGTTTGTACGATATATCGATAAATGAACGTAAAATGTCCCAAATCAAAACAGCAATGTTTTCAGCAGTTGGGTTAAGATGCTTAAATTCAGGTACATCTAAGTTTAGGTTTTTATGATCAAGTTTTTCACAAACTTCATTATCAATAATTTGTTTAAGTCGTTTTAAATCAAAAACATAACCTGTTTTTGGGTCAATTTCGCCCGTGATTTTTACCAATAAATCGTAATTATGTCCATGGTAGTTTATATGATTGCACTTACCAAATATTTGCTCATTGGTTTCTGCATCCCATTCATCATTATGAAGGCGATGAGCTGCATTAAAAGAAGCTTTTCTGCAAACGGTAACAGGCATAGAGGTATAACTAGATTTAAAAAAATAAGTTCGATTAATCTTTTCTGGATGCAAATGTATTATTTGATGTTAAATAAATCAGATTTAAGTTTAAACTTGCGTCCGAAGACATATTACTGTGAAACTAAATACCTTTTTCAGAAAAAAATCAATTAGCGAAATTTTGTTAAATAAACCAGCAGATGTAACACATGCTGGTCCAGAATTGAATCGTGTTTTAGGCTTAAAAGATATTGTTGCAATGGGAATTGCTGCGATTATTGGTGCCGGAATTTTTAGCACTATTGGCAATGCATCTTTTCATGGCGGACCTGCAGTAACATTATTATTTGTGTTTACTGCCATTGCTTGTGGATTTTCGGCATTATGTTACGCTCAGTTTGCGAGTATATTGCCAATCAGTGGGAGCTCATATACTTATGCCTATACCACTTTTGGTGAATTGGTTGCTTGGATTATTGGTTGGGATTTGATAATGGAATATTCAGTTGGGAATATTGCAGTTGCTATTTCTTGGAGCGATTATTTTACCTCGCTATTAGATGGATTAGGATTACACATACCCATTTGGTTACAAATGGATATGTTTTCTGCCTTTAAAGGCTTTAACGCGTATAACGAAGCCATTGTTTCTGGAGCGGCTATCACAGCTGATATGAAAATTGGATTTGAAGCTTGGATGTCAGCTCCCAAGGTATTTGGATATTCACTTGTTTTTGATTTGCCAGCTTTAATGATTGTAATTTTTGTAACACGACTATGTTATATTGGAATTTCAGAGTCTCGTAAAACAGGCAATATGTTAGTGTTATTCAAGCTAGCCATAATATTTATGGTATTAGTAGTAGGAGCATTTTATATAAAGCCAGAGAATTGGAATCCATTTGCACCAAATGGGATTACAGGTGTTTTAAAAGGAGTGTCAGCGGTGTTTTTTGCTTACATTGGTTTTGATGCAATTTCAACTACTGCCGAAGAATGCAAAGACCCACAACGAGATTTACCCAAAGGAATGATATATTCATTAGTGATTTGCACCGTATTATACATTGCAATTGCGCTTGTTTTAACTGGAATGGTGCCTTATACTGAGTTGAATGTTGGAGATCCGTTAGCTTTTGTATTTGAGAGAGTTGGATTAAATAAATTTTCTGGAATTATAGCCGTAAGCGCTGTTATAGCAATGACCTCTGTATTACTCGTTTTTCAATTAGGTCAGCCAAGAATTTGGATGAGTATGAGTCGCGATGGCTTATTACCCAAAAAGTTTTCAAAAATTCATCCAAAGTATAAAACACCGGGCTTTTCTACCATAATTACAGGTATTGTAGTTGGAGTGCCCGCTCTTTTTATGAATCTTACCTCAGTTACAGATTTAACCAGCATTGGAACTCTATTCGCCTTTGCCTTGGTATGCGGTGGAATCTTGGTTTTAGACAAAACGGGCGAAAGCAAAAAAGCACGCTTTAAAATCCCCTTTGTAAATAGCAAATATATTATTCCATTAATGTTTATTGCTTATTGTGCATATTTATTTTTAGGAAGTGAATCTTGGATAAATATGTGGAGTAAGACCATATTTATTGCCTTGCAGTTTGATATTTACTTTACACTGGTATTTGCGGCTATAGCTTATAGTTCTTTTAGAGAATCTTTTTCACTTATCCCGGTTTTAGGTTTGTTATCTACCCTGTATTTAATGTCTAAAATAAACCATACCAACTGGATAGGCTTCATTATTTGGATGGTAATTGGGCTAATTGTGTATGGTTTGTTTGGCTATAAGCATAGTAAACTCGCTCTGAAATAATTCAACTTTTTTAAGAATCATACATTGGCTTGTTTTGTGTGTAATACTTGTAAAAGTGAATTAATATTGCAGGGTAACTAATAATTATATAGCATTATTGATTAATTATTGCCTTGGTGTTAGTGTAAGAAAGCATGTTTATATTGATAAATAGACAATAGACTATGATTATTTTATTACACTTTACTATAATTTATTACTTTGATTATTGCCTTTTTTGAATAAAAGCGATTTCATGCCTTATTTCGATGTAGAAATTAAAGGGTATGAAAAAGTTTTTATTCATTTTTTTATTAGCATTATTGGGTAGGGGTATCCAGGTAAGCGCTAATAACTTTTGGGCTTCCGATACAACCGGATGCACACCGTTAGTAACATTGTTTTCGCATAGTTTTTCAAATGTTACATCTGTATATTGGAATTTTGGTGATGGATCAAATTCCACACTTTCGAATCCAGGAAAAATTTATGCAACCAGTGGTACATATACGGTAGCACTAACCATTACATTTTCAAATTCCACAACTCAAACTATAACAAAAGCAAATTACATTCGTGCTATTGCAAAGCCAAGTTTGAATTTCAACTTCACAACAAATTCAGGTTCTGGTGTTTGTGTAAATAGCGTAGGGGTTTCATTTATAGGTCAAGGGCCAACTGATGTAAATTATTGGGAATGGGATATGGGTGATGGAAGTTCTGCTTACATACAAAATCCAACCTATAATTATTCCATTACTGGGAGTTATACAGTTACATTATTTGCAAGAAACACATCAGGTTGTGTAAATACAGTACAAAAAAATGTGCCAATAGTTATCAATAGTGGAGTAAAAGCGCTTTTCAATGCAAACGATTCAAACTCTTGTAATGGAGTTTACAAAGTGAAATTTGAGAACCAAAGCAAAAGCGGAGTTGCTATCACATCTTATAAATGGAATTTTGCAGGTTTAGGAACTTCAATCTTAATATCTCCAAGTTTTACATTTCCATCTCCTGGAACATACAACGTACGATTAATTGCAACCAATGTTCAAGGTTGTATAGATACTCTTGACAAATCAGTTGTTATTACAAAAAAGAACTTTTCAGCGCAAATATCAGCCTCTGATTCTGTAATTTGTAAAGGAAGTTCAGTAAATTTTAATGGATCAGAGACTTCAAATACGTATGTATGGGACTTTACAAGTGGAACTCAAACAGGGGTTTCTATAAGTAGCAATTTCCCAAATGCAGGAACTTTTAATATCAACGCTTACGTAACGGATCTTTCAGGTTGTAAAGATACTGCAAGTTTAAAAGTGGTTGTTTACAATACTCCAACGAGCACATTTACAAAAAATGGTGATACTTCAAAATGCGCTTATCCAATTAACTATTCTGTAAATGGAAACATCCAAAATGCACAAGGATTTGTCTATACGGTGAAAACTGCTGCTGGAAATGTTTTGGCAACCTATTCAACTCCAAATTTTGTACACCCATTTTATACCCAAGGCACTTATGCAATTGTTCTTAGAGCTTGGGTAGGTAATTCTTGTTTTTCTGTTGACAGCCAAGTTGTGGTTATCAATCAGTTGAAATTACAAGCATCTTTCACAAATTCTTTAGATTCAGGTTGCGTTGCATTAAATGTTGGTTTTTTGCAGAATTCTGTAATTCCGGCTGGTACAACAATAGCAAGTTATAAGTGGAACTTTGATGATGTTTCTTCTGGAGCACAGAACACTGCAACGGGTACCACATCTAGCCATAATTTTGTAAATACGGGAATTTATAATGTAACTCTAACTGCAACAGCGACTTCTGGTTGTGTTTCAACTTTTGTTAAAACTATAAGAACAGGCACCAAACCAACGGTGAATTTTTTGCCAAAATTAGCTTCAGGCTGTTCGCCATTTTCTATGCAGTTTAACAGTTTATCCACCAATGTTTTTCCAGACGCAGGATATTTATGGAAGTTTAACAATATTACTTACGCAGTGGCAAATCCAATGGTGTTATTGGCAATTCCTGGAACCTATTCTGCTGCATTGTATGTGTCAAATAATGGTTGCACAGATTCTATGATTGTATCAAATGCAATTGTTGTTATGCCTCCTAAAGCTAGTTTTACTGCGCCTAATAGAAAAGGATGTAAAATAATTCCTCACAAGGTTGATTTTATTGATGCTTCAACACAAGCATCCACCTGGTTTTGGGATTTTGGAGATCCAACTTCAGGTGTAAACAATTATTCTACATTAAAAAACCCAAGCCATATTTATACCGCCTTTGATTCATATACAGTCAAGTTGGTTGTAACCAATTCAAATGGATGTATTGATAGTATTATTCGTGTAGCCTATGTGGTTATAACTGACCCAGTTGCAAGGTTTACATCAAATCAACAAATTGGATGTAAACCTTTCCCAGTTGCTTTCACAAACACATCTACTGCTGGAACATATTCTTGGGATTTTGGAAACACAGCAAAATCAACAGTAACAAGCCCTTCATATACCTATACAAAACCAGGTTTATTTAGAGTAGTTTTGAAAATTACAGATTCAAATAGTTGTACCGATTCAATGGTTAAGGTGAATCATATTCATGCAAAAGGTCCTATTGTAGCTTTTGCGCCTGCATCAAAAATATACTGCTTACCTGCAGGAGTACAATTTGTAGACTCAACAAGATTGATGACTCAAGTTGTAAAATATACATGGAATTTTGGTGACCTAACTACACTTGCTGATACTTCAAATCTTGCTAATCCATCGTATACCTACAATGCAAATGGCGATTATAATGTGCAATTAATCGTTAAGGATACTTCTGGATGTTCTGATACATTGATAAAAATTGCTTTAATAAAAACAAGAAACCCAATTGTTTCGATGACCCAAGACACTATCAAGTGTATCAACAATGCTTTGAATTTTAACGCAAATGCAGTAAATGTACCTAATAGCACAGCCACTAATTACGTTTGGTACTTTGGCGATGGCGATACTGCTATGGTTAAAAATCCTTCTCACTCCTATACAACTTCGGGATTATATACCGTAAAAATGATAGCAATTAATGCATTCGGATGTTCTGATTCAATAGTTAAGAATAACGGAGTAAATATTGTGAAACTGAATTTAAAGTTTGGAGCAGATCCATCGGTTAAATTTTGTGCGCCTCAAACCATAAACTTCAAAGATTCAACGGTTAATTCAAATACTTGGGCTTGGAATTTTGGTGATGGTACAACGAGTACTCAAAAAAATCCTAATAAAATTTATAGCAAAAACGGCTATTACAATGTTAGTTTATTGGTAACAAGTACTTTAGGTTGCCGCGATTCACTTAAAATTGATTCATTAGTAAGAATTGTAGGACCAACAGCAAAATATGACTACGTTCAATTAGATACCTGTGCAATGTCTCCTGTTTTTTTCACAAACAAATCGGTTGGTGGACATAAATTTACCTGGGATTTTGGTAATGGTAAGTTAGATACATCTTCAAATCCATCTACTTTATATGCTGCAGGTGTTTATAATCCAATTTTGATAGTTAAGGATTCGTTAAACTGTTCATCTACATATAACCCTCAACCTAATATTTATGTGAGCGAAGGTCCAGTGGCAAAATTCACCATGTCAGATTCAATATTTTGCGATTCTACAGCCATAGTAACATTTACCGACAGCTCGTTAAGTACATCACGTTGGTTTTGGGATTTTGGTGATGGATCAACAAGTACATTGCAAAACCCATCACACACTTATAAAACAGGATCTTATACAGTAAAGTTGGTAGCGTTTAATGCAAATGGATGCTCTGATACAGTGATTGTAACAAATGGAGTTCGCTTATATGCAAATCCAAAAGCAGATTTTATTACTTCAACTACTGTTTTTTGTTTGCCAGTAACTGCAAACTTTCAAGATAAATCTACTCCAAGTGGTGCGCCAATAACTTCTTGGAATTGGAGTTTTGGAACTGGAATAAACGATAATTCGACTATCCAAAACCCAAATTTTATATATAATACACCGGGTTCTTATAATGTTAGACTTACTATTACGGATGCAAACAAGTGTAAATCAACCCAAGTATTAAACAATTATATTAAAGTAAACGACAGCATACCGCCTGTAATGGCAGACATCAAAGCAGTTTCAGTGAATACTAAAAAGCAAATTGAATTAACGTGGAATAGAACTAGTATTTCAAATTTTGATAAGTATTTAGTTTATCGCAAGAAAAACATTGGCTCTGATGAGTTTGTTTTGTTGTCTGAATTGTCAAATATCAACATGACTTATATGATTGACTCGTTTGTGCAAGTAAACCAATTTTCATATTGTTATTTGGTTCTTTTAAAAGATCAGTGTGGAATTGTTTCAACTATTGATCAGTCAAAAGCGCATTGCTCAATATTGCTAAAAGCAAAATCATTAGCAAACAACGAAGGGGCAGAAATCAATTGGAATCATTATAAAGGATGGGATCCTAGCGAATACAAAATTTATCGCAGATCTGTGGGTAGTTCTCAATATACCTTCTTAGAGTCTGTTCCAGGAAACGTAAATACATATAGAGTTAAAGGCTTATGTTCTGCATCCTATTCATTTTATGTAGAAGCAAACGGTACTTCAGGTGTTCAACGTTCATTATCAAATAAAGATGAAGCGGAAATTGTTAACTCAACGGCACAATTACCTTCTGAAATTTATAACGCATCAGTAACAGCAGATAATAAGGTTGAATTAAACTGGAGATTAAATGGATCTTCTGAGTTATTAAATGTTATTATTGAAAGAAGAGTAAACGAGAGCGATTGGAATACAATGTATAAAGTGGTTAGTCCTTCAAACAATGGCTTTATTGACGAGAATGTAAAAGTGGGTGCTAATAGTTATAGCTACAGGATTCGTGTTCAAGATAAATGTTTAATCACATCTCCACTTTCAAACATCGGGCAAACCATGTTGCTTAAAACCAAGCAGAATGAAGACTGGGAAATTAGCCTTGAGTGGTCGGCTTATAACCAGTGGAAAAACGGAGTTGATTATTATGTGGTTGAGCGTTTAAATCCTAACACTAACCAATTTGACTCTATAGGAATGTCCCAAAATACAGAAAATAGGTTTGTTTATATTTATTCTAACGAGAATTTCAGTGCCTACAAATATAGAATTACTGCTTTTGAAAGAGGTGGAAACAACAAGTCAAGTTTCTCTAACGTTTCACTAGATGTGTTGCCAATAACATTGTATGCTCCTAACGTATTCACTCCGAATAACGATGGTACAAACGATAAATTTGAAGTTGTAGGGCAGCATATAAAAGCATACGAATTGAAAGTGTTTGACCGTTGGGGCAACATTGTTTTCAATACAAAAGAATTATCAAATTCATGGGATGGAAAAGTGAATAACGAAATGCCTAAAACTGGCAGTTATCCATTCCTTATACAAGCAATAGGATATGATGGAAGACCAATTAAAATAGCTGGTTCAGTAATAATTCCATAAATATTCAAAGAAATACCCTTTAATTTCTAATTTCGTAGCCTGTAGTAATACAGGCTACATTTTTTTATGGATCAGAAAATCAATCAATTAGATCAGAAAATAGCTCAAGCTTTATTGGGTGGTGGTGTAAATCGAATCGAATCGCAGCATAAAAAGGGCAAATTAACTGCCCGTGAGAGAATTCATATCCTCCTAGATGAAGGTTCTTTTGAAGAAATCGGCATGTTTGTAACGCATCGCTGCACTGATTTTGACATGGAAAATCAGGTTTTTTTAGGCGATGGTGTCGTAACAGGTTATGGAACTGTAAATGGCCGATTGATTTATGTTTTTTCTCAAGATTTTACTGTTTTTGGGGGTTCGTTAAGCGAAACCTTTGCAGAAAAAATTTGTAAGATTATGGATCTTGCTATGAAAAATGGCGCACCAGTAATTGGTTTAAACGATTCGGGTGGAGCTAGAATTCAAGAAGGAGTTGTTTCATTAGCTGGATATGCTGATATTTTTTATAAAAACACCTTAGCATCTGGAGTTGTACCTCAATTATCAGCTATTTTAGGCCCGTGTGCTGGAGGAGCAGTTTATTCTCCTGCAATCACGGATTTTATATTAATGACAGAAAAAACATCCTATATGTTTGTAACTGGACCCAATGTGGTTAAAACGGTTACACATGAAGATGTTACCTCAGAAGAATTGGGCGGAGCGCATACACATGCTTCAAAATCAGGTGTAACTCATTTTGCGTTAGCAAATGAAATAGAATGTATCCAAACGATTAAGCAATTATTGAGCTATATGCCTCAGAATTGCGAAGAAATTACTCCTGCTCAAAACTATGTACAGGGTAATGATATGCGTTTAGAGTTGGATAAATTCATGCCCGAAAATCCAAATCAACCTTACGACATTCGAGATATAGTTAACAAAGTAATTGATGAAAGTTCATTTTTAGAAGTTCATAAAGAATTTGCTGAAAATATTGTAGTTGGATTTGCCCGAATTACTGGTCGAAGCATAGGAATAGTTGCAAATCAACCCGCATCATTAGCTGGGGTGTTAGATATAGATGCATCTGTAAAAGGAGCACGATTTGTACGTTTTTGCGATTGTTTTAACATTCCAATTTTAGTATTTGAAGATGTCCCGGGTTTTTTACCAGGAACAGATCAAGAGTGGAATGGAATTATAACCAATGGCGCAAAATTATTGTATGCATTTTGCGAAGCAACCGTACCACGTATTACAGTTATTACCCGTAAAGCCTACGGTGGTGCTTACGATGTAATGAATTCGAAACACATTGGAGCTGACATGAATTTTGCTTGGCCTACTGCAGAAATTGCGGTAATGGGAGCAAAGGGTGCAGCAGAAATTATCTTCAAAAATGAAATAAGTAAATCTGAGAATCCAGAAGCAAAGCTTCAAGAAAAGGTGGATTTATACACCGAAAAGTTCGCCAACCCATACATGGCAGCTGCTCGCGGATATATCGATGAAGTAATAAAACCATCAGAAACACGTATTAAACTTATCCGTGCATTTAAAATGCTCGAAAATAAAGCGGTTAAACTACCAAGAAAAAAGCACGGTAATATTCCATTATAATCTATGAAAATTCAAAATATATTAAATGCCATTTTTGGCATAACATTGGCTACATTGCTTTTTGTCTATTTTAATGAAAAGCCTTCATCGCAAAATGTAGAGGTAAATATTCCTAAAACTTCTAAAATAGACATCAATAAAAAGCCTATGAAGGTAGTTTATGTGAATATTGACTCACTGTATAAGCACTATGATTATTACCTAGATTTAAAAAAGCAATTAGAAACTAAGGGCGATAAGTTGGAATCCGAAATCAAAACTCAAATGAATAAACTTGAAGTTGATTTTAAAGGATATCAATCTAAAGCCAGAGAAATGACCCAAGAGCAGTTGCAAAAAGCGGAGCAAGAAATGGGTATGCGCGAACAGAATTTAAGAAAGAAGCAAGAATTAGCTTCAAAAGCAGTGTTAGACGAGCAAGAAAAATTAAATAAATTGTTCAGAGGAAAAGTGGATAAATACCTTGAAATTTTAAGCAAGAAAAATGGTTTCGATTATATCCTTTTAAATATGGATGGTGGAGCAATTTTATATAGTAATCAAGAGTATGATATAACTAGTACAGTTATAAATGATTTAAATGATTCATATAAACAAGAGAAAAAGTAGTTGTGGGTAAATCAAAAAAATCAAAAAAAACGAGCGAATCCTTAATAATTATGAACGAAATGGTGTTGCCAAACGATACCAATACGCTTAATAATTTAATGGGAGGGAGATTGCTTCATTGGATGGACATCTGTTCAGCAATTTCGGCTCAAAAGCATTCAAACAGAATTGTTGTAACAGCTTCGGTTGACAATGTTTCTTTTTCAAGGCCAATAAAATTGGGAGATTTAGTAACACTTACCTCTAAGGTAACGCGCGCATTCAACTCATCAATGGAAGTTTACATTGAAGTTTGGAGCGAAAATATTCCAACAGGCGTAAGATTTAAATGCAACGATGCATATTACACTTTTGTAGCAGTAGATCAAAACGGAAGCCCAATCAATGTGCCTGAGTTAGAACTTGAGTCAGATGATGATCAAAAATTATACGATGGTGCTTTACGCAGAAGGCAAGTTCGTTTAATTTTAGCAGGAAGATTAAAGCCAGAAGACGCACCAGAGCTTCGTGCATATTTAATCGGTTAATTACCGATGCGAATCGTCATCTTCTAGAATGCTTAAGTAATTTATGTACCTAGACTGTGAAATTTCCCCTGCTTCAAGAGCCTTGATAACAGCACATTGAGGCTCATTTACATGCAGGCAGTTGTTGTATTTGCATTGACTTAGTAAGGGGAGCATTTCTTTAAAATATTTAGAAACCTCTGGCGAGCTGATTTCTATAATTCCCATTTCTTTAATTCCAGGGGTATCAATTACCAGAGTTTTCTCAGGCAATTCAAACATCTCAGCAAAGGTTGTAGTGTGTTTTCCTTTATTTGAAAAATCAGAGATTTCACCAGTCCGTAAGCCTAAATTTGGCTTTAGTTCGTTTAATAAGCTTGATTTTCCCACACCAGAGAATCCAGAAAATAAAGTAGTTTTCTGTTGGATTTTTTCTCTTAAAAGATCAATACTTTTGGCATTAAACGTGGATGTTAAAATGGTTTCATATCCAATGGAGGTATACATGTTTTGTATATCATAGGCATACTCAAATTCTTCTTCGGTTAATAAATCAATTTTATTTATTACAAGTAATACTGGAATTCCGTAAGCTTCTGCTGTTAGCAAAAAACGGTCTATGAATCCTAGTGAGACTTTTGGCCTAGATACTGAGAAAATTAAAACGGCTAAATCTAAATTGGAAGCAATTACATGATATTGTTTTGATGCTCTTGTAGCTTTTCGGATTATATAATTCTTCCGAGGTAAAATTGTTTTTATGACACAAGTGTTTTCATCTTCAACCTCAAATTCAACTAAGTCTCCTACCGCAATAGGGTTGGTTGTTTTTTTATCGAGCAATCGAATTTTGCCTTTTAAAACGCAATTCCTGAAGTTGCCATTTTCATCTTTAATAATGTAAAAACTTCCGGTCGATTTGTAAACTGTTCCTATATTATTCATATTACAGCCATACTAGTAGATGCTTTTGCAATCAGTTCCCATTTATCTTTTTGCCAAACATATACTTCACTCTCGCAAAAATGCACTTTTCTACCGGGTTTGATAACCCTTCCAATTGCCTTTAATTTATCTCCTTTTCCTACCTTAAAATAAGAAATTTTAATTTCGATGGTTACCACATTGTTAGGAGGCGAAGTCATGCTATATGCAGCAAATCCTGCAACAATATCTGCCACAGTTGCAGTAATTCCTCCATGCACGTAACCCATTTGTTGTCTTGAAAACCCTTTCAACTCCATTTCCCCTTCTATATATCCTTCTCTAATTTCCGTAAGTTCAAAACCAATGTGATGCATAAAATGCTGACCATTTAATTTCTCACGAATCATGTCTGAAGTATAGTAAGTTGAATCTATTTGTATCATTACTGCAAATATCTGTTAATTTTACAGCTTATGGAGCGTTTTGAAAAGTTTGAAACTTCTTTTTTACAGAGAAATTCTTCAACGTATCATCTTTTGGTTATGCTGAATAGCAAATACCCGTATTTTGTTATTTTGGATAACTCAAAGAAAGCGTTGTTAGGAATAGTTAGAACGAACTATACTCATTCTAGTTTTATTGATTTGATCCCTGTTTTAAAAAATGAACTGCTATTAAATCAAGAATGGGGTTCAATGTCATTTGTGTTTCCTGGAAATAAAGCAGTATTGGTTCCTAAGGATGTTTATGTTGCAGGAAATGGAGAAGATTTCTATTCTTTATTGTTTGAAAAAGAAATTGATGAGACTTTAACAAAAGAAACATTGTCTAATCCCAATTCAGAACTTTTATATACACTACCTATTGGACTAGACGATGCTATAAAGTTTGCTTTTCCCAATTCTGATTTTTTAAATATTCAAGGATTATGGCTAAACCAAATCCATAGTTTTTGCCAAACCCATCCAGATGGAGTTTTTGTATTAGTTGGAAACAATACTGTTTCAATCTCAGTGTTTAAAAAATCCGAATTGAAATTGTATAACCATTACGAAGTTTTTTCTGATCAAGACATTTTATATTTTATTCTTCTAGTCTTGCAAACTGAAAATATTCGTCCACACAGCGTCAATTGCTATATTCAGCTTGGCTATTTACCAAGTTTAACGCTAATTGGAGTATTAAAGCAGTATATAAAAGAGGTAAACTATTTTTTACCAAACCTACCTATTAAATTTAACCATATTCTTAATAGTAAAGAATTAATTGAGAATCAATTTATCATTAATTGCATTTCATGAGGATTATTTCAGGAAAATATAAGGGCAGAATAATATCTCCACCGAAAGGCTTACCCGCTCGGCCCACTACTGATTTATCTAAAGAAAGTTTATTTAACATTTTAAATAATCAACTAGATTTAGAAGATTTAGAAGTATTGGATTTATTTGCAGGTACGGGCAATATAAGCCTTGAATTTCTTTCACGTGGTGCTGCAAATGTTACTTGTGTTGAATCTCATGCAAAAAGTTGTGCCTTTATTCAATCTCAAACTAAGGAATGGGGATACAGTGAAATTGCTACAATTATTAAATCAGATGTTTTTAGTTATTTAAAAAAGAATGAAATAGGATTTGATTTAATTTTTGCAGATCCTCCGTATGATTTGAAAAATTTAAATCTTCTTCCCGATTTAATTATGAATAGTAATACATTTAAAGAAAATACTTTATTAATAATTGAGCACGTTAATAAAATAAGTTTTAAACAAAATGAGTATTTAGTTGATTCAAGAATTTATGGTCAATCTATGTTTTCATTTTTCTCAAAATAAAATTCAAATATATTTTTATTATCAGTTGGCGTTTCATATCTAATTATTGCGTTATGAATTTTTGCAATACGTTGAGATATTGATAAACCTATACCAAAACCTTTTATATAAGTCGAGTTTTTACCTCTAAAAAAAGGCATAAATAAGCGTTCAATTTCATTTGCCTGAATTGATTTACCATTATTAACCACCTTTATAGAGATATATTTTACAGTAGCTAATATTGATATATGAACAATGTTGTCAATAGAATAAGCACAAGCATTTTTAACCAAATTATTAAGTGCACTTGTTAACAACGTTTCATTTCCGGTAATTTCTAAATAGTTTTCTTCAGGTATATTTTCGAAATTTAAATTTATAATGATATTTGGAAAAGTATTATGGCAAAAATCTATACATCTATTAATAATGTCATCTATTCTAACCAAAGAGAATTCGTTATTTTGGGTAAATGATTCGTATTTTGAAAGAAGGAGTAATTGAGTAGTTAACTCTGATAAAAACTTTTGATCTTCGTATAATGACTTAAGAAGTGAGTTATATTCTTCAACAGTTAAGGTAGAATTTAGGGCTAACTCTGTTTGGCTCATCATTGCAGCAAGTGGGTTTCTGAGCTCGTGTGAAGCATGCTGAACAAAGTTTTTTTGCATTGAAAAAGCACTATTTAGCCTTTCTAGCATTTGATTAAAACTTTGGGCTAAAGACTTAATTTCTATGCTTTCATCTTGGATAAATATGGGTTTACTTAAGTTATTTTCACTAATATTACTCATTTGAAACCTTAATTTTGCTAAAGGCTTAAGAACTCTATGTGCAAAATATAGCGACAAAATTAGGGAAAGGGATATGCCAAAAATAAATGCTATTAGGAAAGTAGTTTTTAAATAGTCTAACTTTCTCTTTCCATATTTATCAAATGCTGAAATTAGAATTATATAATTTTTTTTATTAAAATAATGTGTTTTCCCAATTACATCGTTATCTTTTATTTCTAAATAGATTTCTTTATTTTCTTTAATCTTGTTTATTAAATGTGATTCTTTTAATAAATCGTTTTTCGAATTATTTGTGAATAAAATTTTATTGTCATTGTCTAAAATTAATATAGTTTCATTTTGTAATTGATAAACCTTTTGGTCAATTTTTTTTAATAGTTCTTCGGAGTTTTTAGAATTTATAAATCCTTTAAATACAAAAAACTCTTTTTCGTTTAAACGAATATAAAAATCATCAGACCTAAACTGAGAGAATGAAACAAATATTGCCGATAATAATACTCCCAGTAATATCGAAAAAAGTAATGTAAAAAGCAGTGTAAACCGTGCTTTTAAGCTCATTCGTCTTCAACTTTTAAAAAGTACCCAAATCCAGGTTTGGTATGAATTAATTTTGAATCGAAATTCTTATCAATTTTGTTTCTTAAAAAATTAATATAAACTTCGATAGTATTTGTACCCGTATCGAAATTTATATCCCATACTTTTTCTGATATTATTTTTTTATGGATGGGTTTCCCATTTGCTTTTGCAAGCAATTCAAGAAGTTTATATTCTTTAGTTGATAAAGAAATTTTAGTTTCTCCTCTTGTAACACTTTTGTCATTTAAATTAATGGTTAAGTCACCAATTTTAATTATCTCATCAAATAAAGTATTTACGTCTGTTCTCTTTAAAAAAACTTTTATACGAGCATATAATTCATCAAAGTGAAATGGTTTCACAATATAATCATCGGCACCAAAGCCAAATGCTACCAATTTGTCGTCTAATTCTCCAAAAGCAGTAATGATAATAATTGGAATATCGCTTTTCATCATGCGCAATTCCTTGCAAAGTTCTAATCCGCTTTTGTATGGAATATTAATATCAAATAAACAAAGTGAATAATTATTTTCAGTGAATAGTTTTTCAGCCATTAAGCCATCATAGGCTATATCAACCTCATATCCTTTTGATATTAAGAATAATTTTAAACTGTCAGCTATTTTTTTTTCGTCTTCTACGAGTAGAATTTTGAATTCCATATATTTAAATTTAAACTAATTTAAGAAAGGTATTGATTTTTAAAGATAATTCTTCACTAATTTCAACTAAAGGCAATCTTACGAAAGGTTTGCAAATATTTAGTTGATTTAATAGATATTTAATTCCTGATGGATTACCTTCTTCAAAAATGGCATTTGTAATTTCATGCAATTTGTAAAGTTCTTTTTGAGCTTCAGTTCTACGATTTGATAAAAAATCTGAAACTAATGTACTCATTATTGCTGGGTATGCATTTGCAATTACAGAAATTACACCGTTACCTCCCACAGATAGTAGGGGTAAGGTAAATTGGTCATCGCCAGATATAAGTGAAAAGCCTTCAGGTTTGTTTTTTGCTATACCAATTCCAATGTTTATGTCTCCAGAAGCCTCTTTTATACCAATTATATTTGGATGATTTCTGGCTAATTTAATAACTGTTTCAGCCGATATACATGATGATGTTCTACTTGGTACGTTGTAAAGTATAATTGGTACAGGTGAGTTTAAAGCTACCTGTTCGAAATGAGAATAGATTCCTTTCTGATTAGGTTTGTTATACCAAGGTACTACAGAGAGAATACTATGAATTCCCTCAAAATTATAATTTCTAAGAGTATTAACTAAAGCAGCGGTATCGTTATTGCCCATACCTAATACAATTGGTACTCTTTTGTTGGTATATTTTACAATAAAATCTACTAATTCAACCTTTTCAGTTTCATTTAATGTAGCGGCTTCGCCTGTGGTTCCTAAAACAACTAAATAATTTACGCCTCCATTAATAACATAGTCGACTAATGTTTTTATACTGTTGAAATCAACACTGCCGTCAGGGTTAAATGGAGTTACTAATGCAACCCCTGTCTTATAAATTTCGGATGTTATCATTTAATGAAATTGAAATAGTGTTTAATTTGTTCGATTAGGTCTAAAATATCTTCTTTTCCGTTACAATTTATCATTATGTCAGATCCTATAAAAGAGTGGTCATTGGTATATGAACCAATTCGGTACGATGCATTTGACATATGCCCTAAAAATAGCAATACATTGCTAGAATTGAAATGTAAATTAATTAGTATATCGAAAGGTTGATCAACAAAATAAGATAAAATATTGCTTTTAGGAATATCTAAAAAACTTATGTCATCGCGACTAAAATAACTAATAGCCAGCGTATTACTAACTTGTTTATTTAACTTAGTTGAATTGATAAATCCAAGCATTTGGACTTTTTTATTATCAGAGATTAACTCGTTGCCAAAATCCCTAATGGTCGCTGAAATAATTGGATCTGTTGCATTAAAAAGTATCCCTATTTTAACAGCTTCGTTATAGGGTATAACGCTTCTGGTTTTTTCTGGAAAGCTTTTTTTGATATGGTTATAACCCCAAAACCAAAGTTTTTGTCTGAACCAATCAATTAGTTTCATACTCGTTTACCATTTTTAAAAGTTCAGTTTCAGTAATTATTTTTATGTTATTTGCAACCGCTTTTTCGACCTTTGAAGAACCAGGATTAATTCCTGTTAGCAGAAAATCCAGTTTTTTGCTAACACTTGAAACAACATTTCCGCCATTTTTTTCTATAAAGGATTTTATTGTTTCTCGATCAAAATTTTCAAATACTCCTGAAACAACAAATGTATATCCTTTTAAGGATGATCCTAACTGAGAATTTTCACTTCTTAATTTAAATTGGAGTCCCGCATCTTTTAAGTTTTCTAATAAATCTAAATTTGATTTTTTTGAAAACCAGTGAACAATGCTTTCTGCAATTTTCAACCCAATGTCACGAATTGATGCAATTTCTTCTAGCGTTGCCTGCTGCAAATTATCGATAGAGGTAAAATACTTTGTTAGTTTTTTTGCTACTGTTTCTCCAACATGTCGAATACCTATTGCAAATAATACTTTTTCAAACGGAATTTGTTTAGAATTTTCTAGCCCTGTTAATAGGTTTTCAATGGATTTTTCTCCCATTCTATCTAAAGAAACCAATTTTGCCTTAGTTAACGTATAAAGATCGGATACATTTCGAATCATTTTAACTTCAAAAAGTTGATCTATGGTTTCTTTGCCTAAATATTCGATATTCATCATCTTCCTGCCAACAAAATGCTCAATTTTTCCTTTGATTTGTGGAGGACAATTTTCATCATTTAAACAATAATAAATGGCATTTTCGGGAGCTTTGATTAAGGTTGAATTACACTCAGGGCAGAAACTTGCAAATGTAAAAACTTTACTTTTTTGAACTCGTTTTGTCAAATCTACACCTGTTATTTTTGGAATAATTTCTCCCCCTTTTTCAATAATTACTGTGTCATTTTCATGCAAATCAAGCCTAATAATTTCAGCTTCGTTGTATAATGATGCCCTGCGAATGGTTGTGCCAGCTAAATGTACTGGTTCTAGATTAGCAACAGGAGTAATAGCACCAGTTCTACCTATTTGATAGTCAATGCTTAATAGTTTTGTTTTAGCTTCTTGTGCTTTATATTTATAAGATATTGCCCAACGAGGATTTTTGGTTGTAAACCCAAGCTCATCTTGTAATTTAAAGTCATTAACTTTTAAAACAATTCCGTCAATTTCAAAAGGCAGAGTATCTCTTTCGCTTTCTGTATTTAGAATAAACTCTTTGGCCTCGGTTAAGGATAAAGGTCCTTTTGTATATTCCGAAACATTAAAACCCCATTTTTTTGCTTTATTTAAACTTTCAATTTGGGTGTTTAAACCAGCTTCTTGGGTAGCAATAAAGTAAAATATGCAAGACAACTTTCTTTTCTTAACTTCTGCAGAATCTAATAATTTCAACGAGCCCGAAGCAAAGTTTCTTGGATTAGCATATGGTTGTAATTCTTCTTCAATTCTATAGTTATTGATAGCTTCAAAATCATTTTTTTGTACAAAAACTTCGCCTCGTATTTCAAATATTTTTGGCCAATCCGTACCTTTTAGCTTTTTGGGTATAGACGATATGGTTTTGATATTATGGGTAATATTATCACCATTAATCCCATCGCCACGAGATAAAGCCCTAGTTAAAATTCCATCGGAATATAATAGGCTAACTGCAGCTCCATCGTATTTTAGCTCAAGTGAATATTTGGGATTTACTCCAACTATTTTAACAATCCTATTCTCAAATTCATCTAATTCTTGAAATGAATAGGTATTCCCAAGAGAATACATGGGAAACAAATGCGGTTCAGTAATAAATTTATCAATAGTAGTTCCTCCAACTTTTTGGGTAGGAGAGTCTGGCAAAATTAAATCAGGGTATTCTTTTTCGAGTTCTTCTAACTCTTTAAGTAATAAATCGAATTCATAATCAGACACAACTGATTTGTCACTTACATAATACGCAAGGTTATGACTGTTTATTTTTTGAGTTAAATCTTCTATTTTTAATTTGGACTCAATCTTATTAATCATTGGTGTAAAATACTAAAAAACCTGTGCTTGTAAATCATAATAAATAGAAAAGCCCGGAATTTCCGGGCTTTTCTATTTATTATGATTTAGTCTTTAATAACTCCCATTGCATAAAACTTATCTATTCGACTTTGTATCCGTTCATTTACGTCCATTTTGTCAAGTTCAGATAAGGTTTCAATAAGGTGTTTTTTTAGCGTGTTTGCCATTGTTTGAGGGTCAATATGGGCTCCTCCAATTGGTTCAGGAATAATGCCATCAATCAATTTATTTTTCAACATATTTTCTGCTGTAAGTTTTAGAGATTCAGCAGCTTCTTCTTTTTTATCCCATGTTCTGAATAGAATTGATGAACAAGATTCGGGAGAAATTACAGAATACCACGTATTCTCTAGCATAAAAACTTTATCACCAACGCCAATTCCAATAGCTCCACCCGATGCACCTTCGCCAACAATAACACAAATTACAGGCACTTTAAGCATAAACATTTCCCGGATATTTCGTGCAATTGCCTCTGCTTGACCTCTTTCTTCGGCTTCAATTCCAGGAAAAGCGCCTGGAGTGTCTATCAAAGTTACTATGGGCTTATTGAAGCGCTCAGCTAATTTCATTAAGCGCAATGCTTTTCGATAACCTTCAGGATTAGCCATTCCAAAATTGCGATATTGACGCATTTTGGTATTTATTCCCTTTTGATGTCCAATAAACATAACCGTCCTGCCATCTAAGTCACCAAAACCTCCAACTATAGCTTTATCATCTCCAATATTTCTATCCCCGTGCAATTCAATAAATTTATTGCACATATTTTGAGCATAGTAAAGAGTATAAGGTCTTTCAGGATGTCTTGAGACTTGTACCTTTTGCCAACCATTTAGGTTGGAATATATCTTTTTCCGCTCTTCAGAAATCCTTTTTTCAAGTTCTTTGATAGAAGCAGAAAGATCTATTTGTCCTTTTGTTTGAATTTCCTTAATCTTTTCAAGTTCAAGGTGTAATTCGGCAATTGTATTTTCAAAATCCAGAAAAATCATCCCCTTTTTGAATTATTTTGTGGGCAAATATACGTATTTAAGATTAGTAGGTAAGTTCTAAACTTTTTTCAACATATTGTAACCGTTAAATTGTTTATGTTTCAACATTTTAAAAGTTCAAAGAGCAAAATATTTTTATTAATAATATTGCTTTTGGCCTGCTATTTGATACTTTTTTGGGGCTTATGGTTTTCATGGTATTCTAATTTTCCTCTAGTTGGTTTTCATTTTTTTAATGATTGGAAAGAATGGTTACAAATGGACAAGGTTGGCCATTTATTTACTGCTTTTCATGTTTCTGTTTTCGCTTCTCGTATTTATTTGAAAATACATTCAGATTTAAAAATATCTGCGACTATCGGAATAATTTGCGGTATTTTATTTCAAACTCCTATTGAAATTTTAGATGGATTTTCAGTTGGTTGGGGAGCTTCAATTTCGGATATGGTGGCAAATGTTTTAGGGGCAATATTAGGTGGAACATTTATTATATACAATCAACCTATTTTTGGATTTTTGAAATTTAGCTATTCTCCATCTTGGATATCTAAATTAAGACCTGAAATTTTTGGCAATACATTTTCTGAAAATGTATTGAAAGATTATAACGGGCAAACCTATTGGTCTGTTTTTGATGTTAAAAAAATGTTGAGATTGAAGTATTGGCCACCTTTTATTAATCTAGCTGTTGGATATGGGGGGCAAAACATGATTGGTGGAGAGAATAATTTAAATACTGCGTTTCCAAACATAGAAAGGTATCGGCAAGTTTATATTTCTTTGGATTTAAACTGGTATCCAAAATCTAAAAATAAATGTCTAGATATATTGATGTATCCTATAAACCTTGTTAAAATCCCTTTTCCTGCTGTAGAATTTAATATTTATCAAGGTTTACGGTTTCACTGGATTCATTTTTAAAAAAAAATAGCACATTATAAAGTTGAAAATGAAACGGTTAGTTTTTTGCTTGCCTTTTTTTAACCTTAAATTTATAAAAATGCTTTGTAGGGATTAGATAAGTAGTATATTTGCACCACGATAACAAAAACGGTTCGGTAGTTCAGTTGGTTAGAATACCTGCCTGTCACGCAGGGGGTCGCGGGTTCGAGTCCCGTCCGGACCGCCAACAAGCCAAGTAATAATTTACTTGGCTTTTTTTATTTAAAATATTTTCAATTACATATGTAATAAATTCAATTTAAATTGAGTTTAAAATTCATTTTCAATCCTTTTTTTCAATTTTTTTATTTAAAACTGACCGTATTTAACAATTAAGTTGATACATACATATTGAAATTACATTTTCTAATATGTATATATTGTTAAGATTTAGGCTTTTCTGTCAGTTGTTTAATCTCAATTTAATCATGATTTTAATCAATAATTTTATAACCTATGAAAATAATTTTTACCATTTTACCATTTTTAGCCCTTGGTATTTTATCTGGATGTTCTAAAGTTGAATTACAGAATACTGAAGACAAAGTTGTTTCAACTGTTGTCACTGAAAGAAAATGCGCTGCATCTGAAGTTTTAGAACAGCAATTGAAAGATGATCCTTCTTTAGCTAAAAGAATGGAAGATATTGAGAAGTTTACCAATACTATTATTGCAAATGGTTCATTAGATAGGCTTGTAAATGGGGTTATAGAAATACCTGTTGTGGTTAATGTATTATATAAAACTGCAGCTCAAAACATTTCTGCAGCTCAAATTCAATCTCAAATTGATGTACTGAATGAAGACTATAATGCTACTAATGCAGATATTTCTGGAGTACCAGCTTTATTTTCTACTGCAGTAGGCAACATAGGTATACGATTTGTGCTAGACAGAACTATTCGTAAATCATCGACAAAGAATAGCTGGATGACAAACGATGATATGAAAAAAACTACTAAAGGAGGTATCGACCCATACAGCCCAACAACTCATTTAAACATGTGGGTGGTGAATTCTATGACTTCAGGAGGCCAAACTATTTTAGGATATGCTCAATTCCCTGGTGGAAATCCAGCAACTGATGGTGTTGTAATGGGCTACAACTTCTTTGGAAGAGTTGGTACTTTGTCTGCGCCATTCCATAAAGGAAGAACCGCAACTCATGAAGTAGGACATTGGATGAATTTACGTCATATCTGGGGGGATGCCACTTGTGGAAGTGATTTAGTAAATGATACTCCAACCCATAATACAGCAAATTATGGCTGCCCAGTTTATCCTCATAAAAGTACTTGTGCAGGTTTGCCAACAGAAATGACTATGAATTATATGGACTATACAGACGATGCTTGTATGTACATGTTTAGCAGTGGACAAAAAAATCGTGCATTAGCAATTTTTGTTACTGGAGGATCAAGAGCTTCTTTTGCTCAATAATATTGAATTTTTCGAAACAAAAAAAGGGGCCACAATAAATGGAGGCCACTGAAAAAGTGGCTGTTTATGAAAAGAGGTTGTTTTCAATTCGAAAACAACCTCTTTTTCTTTAAAGTATTCGGGTCGCGGTGCATCACCACTTCCATACAGGCGATTCTCAGAGCCTTTGTTTTACTTAAAGAAAGTCTTTAAATTCCTAAAGTACTTTTTCAGTGGCCTCAATAAATTTGGCATTTTTTTTAAATATTATAATATATTAAAAACTAATGAATTATAAAATGACAAAACATATATTTATACTAGGTTTTCACTTTGATTTCAACCATTATTAAGAGATATAATTAAATAGTTTAATATTTAATTATATCAATAAGGAATATAATTTTTACACATTATTTGAGAATTTAAAATAAGAAAGCATATTAAATTTGTATTTTTTTTTTCTCAAAATTAAGAAGTAGTCTAGAATTAAATACTTTTTCATTTTTATATAATACTTTTATTTTGAAATACTTAATTTTAGTCACTAATTAATTTAAATACGTAGTTTTTAGATTTTTTCTGATTTAGAAGAAGTTATTAATTTAAAATTCAATAATTTCTATTTCACAAAATAATTTTTCTCGATAAGAACAAACAATTTGACTATAAATTCTGATTTAAAATTAAAATCTACTTGGAAAAATGATTTACAAGCAGGCTTCAGTGTTTCTCTAATAGCATTACCATTATGTTTAGGTGTAGCAATTGCATCTGGTTTTCCACCAATTGCAGGTTTGATCTCTGCTATTGTTGGGGGTATTTTTGTTTCTAGAATAAACGGCTCACATATTACTATTACTGGTCCTGCAGCAGGGTTAATAGTTGTTAATTTAACAGCTATTGAAAGTTTAGGTGGAGGAAACCATGAAATAGGCTATCCTTTCGCTTTAGCAGCTATTGTAGTTTCAGGAATTCTAATATTTATACTTGGTAAATTAAAAGCTGGAAAATTTGGTGATTTTTTTCCATCTTCAGTTGTACATGGAATGCTTGCAGCAATTGGTTTAATAATAATTTTCAAACAATTATTTAATGCATTTGGAGTAAAAGCACAAAGCAAAGAATTAATTGAATTAATTGCTGAAGTTCCAAGTGCAATTATGCAGGCTAATCCAATTATATTATTCATAGCATTGGGCACACTTTTGATTTTAATTGTTCACCCTTATATTAAAGGTTTAAAAAGTATTCCAGCTTCTGTTTTTGTATTAATATTTGGGATATTTATGGGTAAATTTTTTAATTTATCGGAGGAACACACATATTTTTTAAATGGATCAGAGTATGAACTTGGACCAACCTATTTAGTAAATCTTCCAAACAATATTATGGAGTCTTTAACTTTACCCGATTTTGGGAAAATTAAAACATCTACATTTTGGTTTGCAGTTACTAGCATAACTTTAGTTACAGCAATAGAAACCATTTTAAGTGCAATTGCAATTGATATTTTGGATCCTTTTAAAAGGAAAACCAATATAAATAAGGATTTAAATGGTATCGGTTTAGGTATTGTAACATCTGGTTTTTTGGGTGGGCTACCCATGATTTCTGAGATTGTAAGAAGTTCTGCAAATATAAATTATGGAGCAAAAACGCATTGGTCTAACTTTTTTCATGGTGCATTTTTGCTAGTTATATTGGTTTTTGCAAGTTCAATAATTAATATGATTCCTTTAGCAGCTTTAGCTGCAATGCTGATTTTTGTTGGATATAAGCTAACTAGTCCAAGAGAATTCATAAAGATTTATAAAATTGGAATAACAGATTTTATTGTATTCCTAAGTACTATTCTATTTGTATTGGTTATAGATTTATTAATTGGAATAATTATAGGCATTGTAATTAATTTGTTGTTTAATATTTTGAAAAGCAGGACTTTGAAGTATGTTTTTAATTCAAAAATTGAAATTGATAAGAACGAAAATATAATTTCAATAAAAATAAATGGCACATTAACTTTTACTAATTATTTAGTGTTTAAAAATCAGATTTCGGACGTTTTAAAACAAGCGACAATGATTGAAATTGATTTTGCAAAAGTTAAATTTGTAGATCATTCAGTTCAACATCACCTTCATGAAATTAAATTAGATTTAATTAAAGAAGGAAGAGAACTGTATTTTATTAACCAGGAGCATTTATACAAAAAAACAGATCACCCATTAGCTGATTTAGTGCTTAGAAAACCAACATAATCAATGACAAAAACTAAATTAGCTTTTCTTATAATATCCTTTTTTGCAATAATAAGTTCCACAAAAACATATGCTCAGCACCAGATATCAGAACAAGATCACGCATGGTTAATGTATTTTGGGAATCATAGAATCACAGATAAAATTGGTATTCATACTGAATACCAATTTCGAAGAAACAACTTTTTAGATAATTGGCAGCAATCTTTATTAAGGGTTGGTGTTGATTATTATACTAAATCCGGAGCTATTTTAACTGGTGGCTACGGTTGGATAAAATCATATCCTTATGGAGATCAGCCAATAGCTCATGTTTTTGATGAGAATAGAATTTGGGAGCAACTTATATTGAACCAAAAAGTAGCTAGATTTAGTTTTCAGCATAGATACAGGCTTGAACAACGATTTTTAAATACGTGGTCGAAAGATGCAAACGATAATTTTTTTAGAGATGGATCTGTTTATAAAAACAGAGTTAGATACCGTTTTATGGCTAGTTATCCTCTAAATAAAAAAACTATGGAAGATAACACCTTGTTTTTAAGTGCTTATGATGAAGTATTTGCAGGTTTTGGTAAGAATATTTCAAAAAATGTAGTTGATCAGAACCGATTAAGTTTAAACTTGGGTTATAGATTTAATGCAAATTTTAATCTTCAAATAGGATATTTAAATCAGTATATTATTAAGTCAGACGGTGTTAAGGCTGAGAACAATCACACTTTTCAACTTTCTTATCAATATAATTTAGATTTCAGAAAGAGGTAGAAATCACTTTAGTTTTAGTTTAAGGGATACTAAACTGGTTGAGTTTTGACCAAAACTGGATTGAAGTTGAGGATCTAATGATAAACTAAGGTTATCATTGATGTTAAATTGTTGTAGGTGTGCGTCAACATGTGCATCTACAACATTTAATCCCCAAATAACGAATGTAAACAGAATAAATAGGTCTCTATTTTTTCTATTGTAATCTCTATTTGCTTTTAGTGAGGCAGTTGAAAATCCAGAATATGGGTCTGGTGTTGGGAGTGTGTTGTTAATTTTATTGGTATAGGCATCTTTAAAAAGCAAATACGATGTGTTAGACTGAACAACATTATAGGCAGTGTACCCTAAAAGCCCATAAATAATAGGCAATTTCCAGTATTTTTTGTTATTAATCTGACCTAAACCAGGCAAAATAGCAGAATATAGGGTTGTTTTTTGTATGCTATTAAAACGAGGTTTGTGAATTAAAGTATCATTTTGAGCACAAACCCAATTCGTAAAAAATGTTAAAATAAAAACAAATAGGAGGGATTTACCCAATAATTTCCAATATTCGATTGAGATCATCGTTAGATAAATACGGTATAATTATTTCTCCTTTTCCCTCACCTTTAGGTTTAAATTGAATTTTTGTTTCAAAATGAGAACTTAACTGATCCTGCAAATTGCGAATGTATAAAGGCAATTGCAACTGTGTAGTTGGCGTATTTGAACTGATGCGTTTATTTTCATTCAAGGTTTTAACCAAAGCCTCCGCCTTTCGAACAGAAAGTTGTTTGTTGACAATTTCTTTATATAAAAGCAATTGATTTTCTACATGTTCAATGCTGATTAATGCTTTTGCATGACCCATGGTAATAACATTATCGCGGATCCCTGCTTGAATTTCAGGGGGAAGTTTTAATAAACGTATATAGTTTGTTACTGTGCTTCTTTCTTTGCTTACACGTTGTGCTAATTCTTCTTGTTTTAAACTGCATTCTTCGATTAGTCGCTTATAAGAAATTGCAATTTCTATTGCGTTTAGGTTTTCGCGTTGAATATTTTCAATCAACGCCATTTCCATCATACCTTGATTGTCAGTATCGATAATATAGGCAGGCACTTCCAATAATCCAGCCATACGCGAGGCTTTAAGCCTTCGTTCGCCAGAAATTAATTGGTATACATTATTTCCAAGTCTCCTAACGGTTAATGGTTGAATAATGCCATGAATTTTGATAGATTCAGATAATTCTTTTAATGCACCTTCTTCAAATTCTGTTCTTGGTTGAAAAGGATTTGCTTCAATTTGATCTACAGGTAATTTATTATTGCTAGAAATTGCTGAATTAAATTCAGAATTTGAAGAGTCTGAGTCTGATCCAGGCAAAATCGCACCTAAACCTCGTCCTAAAGCTGGTTTTTTTCCGTTCATTTTTCTGATTCAATAGTTGTATTTGCAGCCGGAGTTGTTCCAATATTGTTTTTCAAAATTAATTCTCGAGCTAAATTCAAATATTGTATGGCGCCTTTACTAGATGCATCGTGCATAATAACTGATTTCCCGAAACTTGGTGCTTCGCTTAAACGAGTGTTTCTATGAATAATTGTTTCAAAAACGATATTGCCAAAATGTGTTTTTACATCTTCAGATACAGACTGAGATAACCTTAGTCTGCCATCAAACATGGTGAGCAAAATACCTTCTATAGTTAAATTGGTATTTAACCTTGATTGTACAATTCGTATCGTGTTTAATAATTTACCTAAACCTTCAAGTGCGAAATACTCGCATTGCACAGGGATAATTACACTGTCTGATGCAGTTAGAGCATTAATGGTTATCAATCCTAAAGAAGGAGAGCAGTCAATTATAATAAAATCGTATTCATCTTTTACTGAAGCTAACACTTTAGAGATAATCAACTCCCGCTTGGGATGATGAATCATTTCTAATTCAGCTCCAACCAAATCTATATGAGATGGCAAAAGATCTAAATAAGGCACCGAAGTGTTTAAAATATTATTCTTTGCAGGAACCTCATTAACCATGCACTCATAAATACCGGTTTTTATAGCTTTTGGGTCAAATCCTGTTCCAGAAGTTGAATTAGCTTGAGGATCGGCATCAACTAAAAGCGTTTTAAATTCTAAAACGGCTAAGCTTGCAGCTAAGTTTATGGCAGTTGTAGTTTTTCCAACTCCGCCTTTTTGGTTTGCTATTGATATAATTTTTCCCATTGTTCACTGCATCAAAGATGCTTACTTGCTCCTATCGGCAGCAAAATTAACGATTTGTTTTGTGCCTTAAATTTATCAATTGCATTTTGTTTGTTAATCTTTATAAATCCAAAGGTATCGTAATGAATACCAATTACTTGCGAACAATTTAAATAATTGCTTGCAAGAATTGCATCATCAATATCCATGGTAAAGTTGCCGCCAATTGGCAATATGATATAATCAAATTTATAAAGCTCGCCTAACAGTTTCATCTCTTGAGTTAAAGAGGTGTCTCCGGCAAAATACACACATTTTTTATCTGTTTTTATGATAAATCCACCTGCAATTCCACCGTATGTTCCATCAGCAAAGCTGCTAGAATGTTGTGCGAAAGTACTAATTACAGTTCCAAATGGAAAATTCCATTTTCCACCCGTGTTCATTGGGTGATATTTTTTTAATCCTTGTTTTTCAAAATAAATGCAGCACTCGTAATTAGATATTAATGTTGCCTTATTCTTATTCGCTAAATATAAAACATCAGCAGAATGGTCGGAGTGAGCATGACTTAGTAAAATATAATCACATGCCACATAATCTATATTAATGCTGTTAGCAAGCGGATTATCAATGATAAATGGATCAAAAACTAAATGCTTATCACCAATTTCAAGGCTAAAACAAGCATGACCATAAAAAGTAAACAGCATTTTGAGAATTAAATCACGAAAATACCGAATTTTGAATCAATCTATGCGACACATTTTAAAACTTTTGATTTTGATTTTATTGATTTCTTGCGAATCAAAACCACCAAATCAAGGAAAAAAAATATTTACTTATAATCAAGAAAGTGGAATTAGCTCTCTAGATCCAGCTTTTGCAAGAGATCAAGCAAATTCTTGGGTTATTAATATGTTGTTTAACGGATTAGTTTCTCTGGATTCTAATCTAAAAGTTATTCCTGCTATAGCAAAATCCTGGACCATTTCTGAGGATGGTTTAACCTATGTTTTTAATTTAAGAACAGATATTTCATTCCATTCTAGGGATAATCATGAACAAAAAAGAAAATTAACAGCTAGTGATGTAAAATTTTCTCTATTACGGTTGATTGATAAAGATGTGGCTTCGCCTGGTGCTTGGGTTTTGAACGATAAATTGCTTGATTCAACTAAAAACCAAAACAATTATTCCATTATAGCTCTCAACGACAGTGTAGTTGAGATTTTATTAAAAAAACCGTATTCTCCTTTTCTTCAATTACTTACTATGCCCTATTGTAGCATTGTATCTGAAGAATTGGTAAATAAAACTGGAAAAGGAGTGAGGGATAATCCTATAGGAACTGGTCCGTTCAAATTAAGATCTTGGATTGAAGGTGAAACGTTGATTTTAGAAAAAAACGAGTCTTATTTTGAAAAAACCAAGGATGGAGCTTCTTTGCCTTTATTAGATGGTGTTAAAATAGATTTTAATTCGGATAAGCAAACCGTGTTTTTAAAGTTTTTACAAGGCAAATATCATGTTATTAGTGGTTTAGACCCATCTTTTAAGGACTTGGTAATGGATAAGTTTGGAAATATTAGAGATGATATTAAAACCAAAATGAATGTTCAAACTGGACCTTATTTAAATACAGAGTATTTAGGATTTCAACTCTCTGATGCTCATTTAAAGTCTCCTTTCGATAAATTAGAGGTTAGACAGGCAATTTCATACGCAATAAATCGAGATCAAATGATTCGATATTTAAGAAGTGGACTTGGTAATACCCATGTATCGGGTTTAATACCATTAGGTTTGCCAGGACATGTAAATACTGAATTTTACGCATATAACCCAGAAAAAGCACGTATTCTATTAAAAAATGCTGGTTTCACAAATGGGAAAGGAATGCCTGAAATAACTTTGCAAACCAATCCTTCGTATCTTGATTTATGCACTTATGTGCAAGAAAATTTAAAACAAGTGGGAATAAGAGTTAAGATTGATGTTTTGCCAGGGCCAACATTAAGACAACTCATTAGCAAACAAGAGTCAGCATTTTTTAGGGGTAGTTGGATTGCCGATTATGCAGATGCAGAAAATTATTTGAGTCTATTTTACTCTCCAAATCATGCCCCCAATGGCCCAAATTACACGCATTTTAATTCAAAAGTGGTAGACCATACTATTGAATTAGCAAATAAGGCAATTAAAGACAACGATCGATTTGAACAATATTCTAAAGCAGATAGTATAGCTATGTTGAGTTGTCCAGTAGTAGTTCTTTTTTACGACAAGGTTTTTAGATTGGTAAATCCTGCTGTAAAAGATTTACCCATCAATGCTATAAATATGTTGGATTTGAAACGAGTTAGACTTTAAGCATACATTTCTTCTCCAATTTGTTGACGCCAAATGGCATAATACAGTCCTTTTTGAAGTATTAATTCAGAATGGGTACCAGTTTCAATTATTCTTCCTTTTTCAAGAACGAAAATTCTATCTGCATGCATCACAGTGCTCAATCGATGGGCAATTAAAACAACCATATGACTCATGGTATCTGAAATATTAGCCATTGTTTTGGTAATTTCTTCCTCTGTAATAGAGTCAAGGGCAGATGTAGCTTCATCAAAAATTAATAAATCTGGATTTCTCAAAAGTGCCCTAGCGATTGCCAAACGTTGTTTTTCACCACCAGATACTTTTACTCCGCCTTCTCCAATTAAGGTGTCTAAGCCCTTTTCAGCTCTTTCTAATAAAGTTTGACAAGCAGCTAAGAATAAGGCATTTAAGCATTCTTCATCAGTAGCATTGGGTTTAACGAAAATCAAGTTCTCACGGATTGAACCAGCAAAAAGTTGTATATCTTGAGTAACAGAGCCAATTAGTGTTCTTAACTCACTTAGATTGATATCAGACTGTTTAATGCCATTATACAATACTTCGCCATTTTCTGGAGTATATAATCCAACCAATAATTTTATTAATGTAGTTTTTCCTGAACCAGATGGGCCAACAAATGCAATGGTATCGCCCTTTTTTATAGAAAAGTCAATTCCATTGAGTGCTCTTTTGGTAGCAGTTTCGTGAATAAACGACACATTCTTGAATTCAATTTCATTTAGATTAATAATCTGATTAGGTCTATCAGGAACTGACTCAACTTCTGTATCAAAAATTTTCTGCAAATTCTCAAGAGATACCTCAGTCTCTTTGTAGGTGTTTATAATGGTTCCTAATTCTTGCAATGGCCCAAAAATGAAAAAAGAATAAATAAATAATGAAAAAAACTGACCCGTTGAGATATCACCTAATGCTATTAAGTAAAGCAATACAAACATAATAAGTGTTCTAAATAAATTAACACTTGTACCTTGAATAAAACTTAAACTTCTGACATATTTTACTTTACGCAGCTCTAATTCAAGTATTTGATTAGATGTATTGTTGAGTCGTAAAATTTCTTGGCTCTCGAGTCCTAGTGTTTTAATCAATTCAATATTTCGTAACGATTCGGTTGTAGAGCCTGCTAAAGATGTAGCCTCTGCTACTATTTTCTTTTGAATAATTTTAATTTTCTTTCCAATTTTAGAACTTAAGATACCAATAATAGGAATCATCAATAAAAATAAAGGAGCTATAATCCAATGAATACTTACTGCATATGCTAACACGAAAATTATTCCTACAAGCGAGGTAAATAAAATATTTACCATAGCAAAAATTAATTTTTCAGAGTCTGAACGTGCTTTTTGTAAAATACCTAAAGTTTCGCCACTACGTTGATCTTCAAAAACATTGAATTTAAGTCGTAATGAGTGTGCTAAACCATCGGTATAAATTTGATTACCTATTCGTTGTGTAATAACATTAACAAAATACTCTTGTATGTTTTTTGCTATTCGTGAAATAAATGCTACTCCAACAGCTGCTGCAAGCAGTAAACCAACTCCTTTTATAAATTCATCTTTAGTTAAGACGTCAATTTTGGTTACGTAATCATCTATTATAAATCTAAATATGTAGGGGTCTAGTAACGAGAAAACCTGATTTATTGCAGCACAGAATAAAGTAAACGCTAAAATGCCGCGTTGTCTTTTGAGGTATTTGAATAAAATTTTCATTGAGAAATGTAAAATTAATGTATTTAATTGAATATCTGTTGCAACATTAAATGTATATACATACATTTGTTGTATGAATATTGAAGCAGCCATTAAGCAGCCTGTTTTTGTGTCCTCCTTTCAAAAGGGAATAATTAATTTGTACTATACCTCCATGTGGTATCAACAAATTATGCATCAGTTTTTTAAAAAGCACGGTTTGTCGTTACAACAATACAATGTCTTACGTATTTTACGTGGACAAAAGGGAAATGCAGCAACTATAAATTTGATATCTGACAGAATGTTAGATAAAATGTCAAATGCTTCTAGGCTAGTTTCTAAACTAGTTCAGAAAGGACTTGTATCTAGAGAAATAAACGAGCTTGATAGGAGAGCAGTTGATGTTATCATTACCAAAAAAGGATTGGATCTATTAGAAAAATTAGGCCCAATGGTTGATAATCAGGACTTGATAAATAAAACCTTTACAGAGGATGATGCTGAATTACTCAGTAATCTGCTAGACAAATTAAGAAACAAAAAAAACTAAATATATTATTATGAAATTATCAATTAGCACATTAATGCTTTCAGTAGCATTAGTGTTTTCAACATCGGTAACCAAAGCTGTAGGCGACAAAACAGTTAAAATTAACACTGAAAAAAGCAAGATTTTGTGGCTTGGAAAAAAAGTTACAGGACAACATAATGGTTCAATTAAAATTCAAACGGGTGAAATTCGTATAAACAATGACAAAATTGTTGGCGGTAAAATTTACATCGATATGAAAACTATTGCATGTGAAGATATCAAAGATGAGAAGTGGAATTCAAAACTAGTTGGCCATTTAAATTCTGAAGATTTTTTCGGTTCTGAAAAACACCCAACATCTAGTTTTGAAATTGTTTTTGTTCAACCTTTGGAAAAAGCAGTTGAAGGAATGAATGTTAAAATAACAGGAAACATGATGATAAAAGGAATTGTACGTTCAATTTCATTTCCTGCAAATGTTTCAATTAATAAAGGAAAAGTAACTGGTACAGGAACTGCTGTTTTAGATCGCACTGAATTTGATATCAAGTACGGCTCTGGAAAATTCTTTGAAGGCTTAGGCGACAAAGCTATTTACGATGATTTCACAGTAACTTTTGATTTCACAACATTATAAAAACCCTCCTTTTTGTTTTTGAAAAGCGATTCATTTGAATCGCTTTTTTATTTTACAGATATTTATCCATGAGTTTGCCTCCAAAATATAGAAAAATTATTCATGTAGATATGGATGCATTTTTTGCATCTATAGAGCAAAGAGATTTTTCTGAATATAGAGGAAGGCCATTAGTTGTAGGAGGTTCTGCAAAACGTGGAGTAGTAGCAGCAGCAAGTTACGAGGCACGAAAATTTGGAATACATTCAGCTATGCCATCGAGTAGAGCAGCAAGTTTATGTAAAGATTTGATTTTTGTGAAAGGGAGATACGAGGTTTATTCCTCTACTTCAAAGCAAATTATGGAAATTTTTAACAGGTACACAGATTTAGTGGAAGCGATGTCGTTAGACGAGGCCTATTTAGACGTAACTGAGAATAATTTAAATGAGCCACTTGCTTTAGAAATTGCAAAACAAATTCAAAACGACATTTGGAACGAAACACAGTTAACAGCTTCAGCAGGAGTGTCGTACAACAAGTTTTTGGCTAAAATTGCTTCTGACTTAAATAAACCAAACGGAATTAAGGTTATTCATCCAACCCAAGCAGTTGAAATTTTAAGCAAATTGCCCATACATAAATTTTATGGGATTGGGAAAGTAACTGCTGATAAATTGAGGCAAAGGAATATAAATTTGGGTGCGGATCTTCAAAATTTAGATTTGATTCATATGGAAGCATTATTCGGGAAAAACGGATATTTCTTTCACCAAATTTGTCAAGGTATTGATAATAGGCCTGTTAAATCTATACATGGAATCAAAAGTGTAGGAGCAGAGCGCACATTTTTTGATGACTTAGTTTCGGAAAGCGAAATCAAAGAAATAATTAAAAATATTGCTCTAAAAATATCAGAACGCTTATTAAAAAAAGAATTATCTGGTAAAAATATCACTTTGAAAGTGCGATTTTCAGACTTTTCAACTTTTAGTAGAAGCAAAATGCTTGATAATGAGATTTCTTCGGAAATTGAAATCCAGTTTTTTGCGCTTGAACTCTTTAATTTATTTTGGGATAAACAAACCCCAATTCGATTGATAGGCATAAGCATTTCTCACCTTACAAATACAGACTTTTTACAAACTCAACTTAGTTTTGATTTATAGCGTTAAAAGATATTTTAGCAGGATAAATTTATTACTTTCGTGGCAGAATTGCCCAGGTGGTGAAATTGGTAGACATGCTACTTTGAGGTGGTAGTGGCCGCAAGGCTGTGTCGGTTCGAATCCGGTCCTGGGCACTTTTTAAATCGAATTGTAAATAGCATTAATTTCTGATGCTATTTTTTTTGCTTCAAACTTTTTTAGTTGACTTGCTGCATTTTGCAAGAGAGATGTTCGTGCGTTTGAGTCAGTTAATAAAGCCCTTAAATTTTCTGCAATTTCTAACACATTGTTCGGGTCAGCATAATAAGCTGCCTCTCCACCAGCTTCAGCAAAACAACTTCCGGTAGATGTTAAAACAGGTACTTTTGAATGCAGTGCTTCTATAATTGGAATGCCAAATCCTTCAAAAATACTTGGGTAACAAAAAACAGATGTTCCTTGGTAAATTGCTGGTAAATCGTTGAAATTTACATTGTTAATTATTTTAATTTTAGATTCTAGTCGATTTTCTTGAATATAATTTTCGATTTCGATTTGGTATTTAGTGGATTTGCCGATCAAAACTAAAATATGATCATCAATATTTAATTGATGAAATGCCTTTACTAGATTTAGTTGGTTTTTTCGTGCTTCTATGGAGCCAACGCAAAGTATGTACGGACTATTAATTTCGTATGCTGTAAGGGTACTTTTTATCTTTTCTGGTGCCAAAAGCGTATAAAATTGAGAATGGCAGTTTTGATACACTACTTCAATTTTATTTTCAGGGATGCGATAGAATTGGATTAAATCTAATTTCGTTTGATTGCTAATTGCGATAATTTTTGATGCTTCAGAAGAGGCTTTTTTAAATTTAAAACGATATATTTTACGGTCAATTGGTTTATAAAGAGCTGGAAATCGTTCGAAAATCAAATCATGTATGGTTACAACAGATGTAATTCCAGCTTTGTCAATTCCAAATGGCAGCTCGTTACTTAATCCATGAAAAACATCTATATTAAACTTTTTTAAATCTTTGAGAATGCCTTTAGATCTCCAGAAGGCTGGAAATGATGAATAAAATTTTGTTGGAAAATGAAACTCAATGGCTTCATTTTGATACAATGATGTTTTTTGGGGAGCAAAAAGAGAATACGAATTTGATGGAAAATTAGTGATTAAACTGTCTAAAATAAACCTGCTGTAATTGCCTAAACCAGTGTTGTTTTGCAACGCTCTTTTTCCATCAAACCCTATTTTCATATTAAACAGCCACGTTATTTTCCCTTAACGCATCGTTTAGAGAAGTTTTTTTATCGGTCGATTCTTTTCTTTTGCCAATAATCAGTGCACAAGGGACCTGATATTCGCCCGATGGAAATTTCTTTGCATAGCTTCCAGGAATAACTACAGATCGGCTCGGCACATAACCTTTGTAAGTAATGGGTTCGTTTCCCGTAACATCAATAATATGAGTAGATTGAGTAAGAATAACTCCAGCTCCTAAAACAGATTCTTTTTCAACCCTAACGCCCTCTACAACGATTACTCTAGAGCCTATAAAACAATCGTCTTCAATAATAACAGGAGCAGCCTGAATGGGCTCTAAAACACCCCCAATGCCAACACCACCACTTAAATGTACGTTCTTTCCTATTTGAGCGCAAGATCCTACTGTGGCCCAAGTGTCAACCATGGTTCCTTCATCAACATAGGCGCCAATATTTACGTACGAGGGCATCATTATCACTCCCTTTGCCAAATATGAGCCATAACGAGCGATGCCATGTGGTACTACTCTAACGCCTAATTCAGCGTAGTTTTTCTTCAACGGAAGTTTATCGTGAAATTCAAAAGGGCCAATTTCAATTGTTTCCATTTTTTTGATAGGGAAATTTAAAATTACCGCCTTTTTTACCCACTCGTTTACCTGCCAACCGCCTTCAATTGGTTCAGCAACACGAAGGGTGCCTTTATCAAGTCCTTCTATAACCCAATCGATGCAATGTATTGATTTACTGTCTGTTAAAATATTTCTATTTTCCCAGATTTGTTCAATTAATTCTTTAGCTTCTTGTAAAATCATGTTATTTCTTAAAAGGTGAATTTGGCTCTTTTGCCATTTGATTAAATATAATTTTGTCGCTCAGTTTTGGGAATAAACGCCTCAGCCAAATCGCAGCTTTGCCTGTCGGGGTTAATATTAAATCACGAGTACGGTTTTTAACTGCTTTGAAAATATAAGATGCAACCTCTTCTGGCTGCATCATTTTGGTTTCTTCTCTGGGTGATTCGCTTTGCGCACTCCCATCAGCTGTTAAAGCTGTAAATCGTATATTACTTGCTGTAAATCCGGGGCAAGCAACTAAAACATGAAGTCCGTTTTGTATATTTTCGTTACGGATAGTTTCTAAAAAACCTTGCATTGCAAATTTTGAAGCAGAATATCCTGATCTGCCAGGTAACCCAACATAGCCAGCTATGGAAGATATACCTATCAGTGAACCCTTTGTTTTTAATAAATAGGGCATGGCATGTTTGGTGCAATAAACTGTACCCCAAAAGTTTACATCCATTAATTGATGTAAAACTTTAATATCGGTATCGGTAAATAAGGCTCGCATGCTAATCCCAGCATTGCAAATCAATGCATCTATTTTACCAAAGGTTTTAATTGCTGTTTGAATTAGGTTTTCGCAATCTGATTCAATACTAACATCGGTTTTAACAGCAATAGCATTAGATATCCCACCCAAATTAGTGACGAGTACATCAAGTTTTTCAACATTTCGTGCTCCTAAAACAAGAGAATAGCCTTGATCAAAAAAAGTTTTTGCGAGTGCTTCTCCAATTCCTGAAGATGCACCAGTAATAACCACTACTTTTTTATTCATCTTGAATGCGAAGTACCGAAAAAATCAGAAATAACTAAGCCTTTTGTAATTCGATTACTGTAATTTCAGGCATAATGCCAATTCTTCCTGGATATCCAAGGAATCCAAAACCTCTATTTACATAGAGATATTGTTCGTTATCTGTATATAAACCAGCCCATTGCTTAAACATATATTTAGCGGGACTCCATTTAATAACTCCTGGAATTTCGAAACCAAATTGCATACCATGTGTATGACCGGATAAAGTGAGGTCGATGTGAGGTGTAAATTTCTTTACTTGTGCGTCCCAATGCGATGGGTCGTGTGATAATAGTATATTAAACGGAATTTCTTCAGTGCCAGTAGCAGCTTTTCTTAGACGTCCATATCGAGGAAATCTTTTCTTTTTCCCCCAATTTTCAACACCAATAATGCTTATTTTTTCGTTGTTTTTTTCTAGAATTACATGTTCATTTTGCAATAATTTCCATCCTAATCGCGAATGGGTTTCAATCATTTTTTGAACATTATTTAATCGTAATTCTTCAGAATCCCATTTTGCGTATAATCCATAATCGTGGTTTCCTAAAACAGAATAAATGCCTAGTGGCGCTTCTAAACGATTAAATGCAGTAAACCAATTGTCAAATTCTTCTGTAACGCTATTTACTAAATCTCCTGTGAAAAATATTATATCTGGTTTTTGATCTAAAATCAATTGAATTCCTCTTTCAACAGCATTTTCATCGGTAAAACTTCCTGAGTGGATATCTGAAATCTGAACAATTTTTAATCCATGCCACGATTCTGGCAATTTCGGAAAAATCAGCTTTTGTTTGTGAATTTTATAATTATAAGCTCCGTTTGTGATACCCCATGTTAATCCAAAAAGAGGCACAGATGCAGTTGCAAGTGCCATTTTACTGATAAATTGTGATCGGGTTAAACCTTCATTTTTAAGAGAAGGTTTATCGTCAATATTTTTACTATAAAAATATTTAACAGACTGTCGAAGGATTAAGCTTAATCTTCGGATTTCATCGCTCAAAAGCAAGGGAATCATAAATATTTTACTTAAATATAGTACTACAAATAAACCACCAATTAAATTACGGGTTAATGCTGACGGATCTGATATATAGCCGGAAGTATATAGTAAAATGCAAATATATACTGGTATGGCTGAAACTATAAAAAAGTATTGGATGACTTTGTAAAATAGATTTACATTCTTGAGAGAACTTATGGCTTTGTAGCTATAAAAGTCGATTAGGATTAAAAAAAGTAGAAATGTAAATGCTATCATTCTTGATTTTCATTAAAAGAAACCTAAACAGTTGTTTATTGGTTCATTTCGAGTTGAAAAATAAGCTATTTTTGTGCAATGCGGATAGGCATTTTTTTTGGAGGTAATTCTCGTGAGCGCGAGATTTCATTTGCTGGCGGTAGAACTGTTTACGACAATTTAGATAAATCTGTTTTTGAACCCGTTCCTATTTTTGTAGATTCTTTTAATAATTTAACCTTATTAAATTGGGAATTTGTTTATAAAGGAAGTATCCGCGATTTTTTCCCTCCTGTAAAATACCTTAATCAAATAGAAAGTAATTTTCAAATTTACCAAGAGAGTTTAGCAATAAGCGCACTTCAGGCTTCTGAAATGAGAAATGAAATTGGAATTCCAATAAGCATTTCAGAGTTAAATCAATTTATAGACTTTGCATTTTTAGCGCTTCATGGAGAAAATGGCGAAGATGGAAGGTTGCAAGGCTTGTTGGAGTGGATTGGAATTCCATATTCTGGTTCGGGTATTTTTTCTTCAGCTTTAGGTATAAATAAAGCGCATCAAAAGCAATTTCTTAAAGCAGCTGGTTTCCAAACCCCAAATTTTGATTCGATAAAAAAGTCGGATTGGGATTTAATGTCTGTTCCTGAAAAAGAAGCTATTTTTATTACAATCGAAAAGAATATTGGTTTCCCGTTGGTTATTAAACCTGCAAATCAAGGTTCTTCGATTGGTGTATCGATTTTAATTGAAAACACATTCGATGTATTTTCAATGGCCATAGAAAATGCTTTTTTCAGAAAAATTATCGAATTTGGATACTGGTCAAATATAAATGAGCTTCAAAAAGAGGCCTATTTAAGAGATTTAACAGATATTAGGTCAGGTTTAGGATTTCCATTAAAGTCTAATGGAATTATATTTTATGACCCAGATAATTTAAAAAACTACCTCGATTTAAACGAGGATTTTAACAGTTTTTGGGTACTCGAAGCAACATTAAACATAGAAAACGAGCTTTTAATTGAGGCATTTGTAGATGGAAAAGAGTTTTCATGCATAGTAATCGAAGACAAAAACGGAAAGCCTAAATCACTACCGCCAACAGAAATCATCAAAAAGTCAAAAATATTCGATTATAAATCAAAATATTTACCTGGAATTTCCAGGAAAATAACACCAATAGATGTTGAGGATGAGATTTTAAACCAAATTCGTCATGAAGCAGAAAAACTATACAGCTATTTCGGTTTTGAAGTATATGCTCGTATTGACGGATTTTTATCTTCGAAAGGAGAGATTTTTTTGAATGACCCCAACACAACATCGGGGATGATGCCAAGTTCATTTTTCTTTCATCAGGCCGCTGAAATTGGACTCAATCCTTCTCAATTTTTGACGTATATAATTTGGACATCGCTTAAAGCACGGATTAGAAAAGGAATTGCAAGTGAGGTTTCAAATCAATTACTGAACCAAATAAATGCTTATTTAAAAAGTGGTGCTGATTTAGCAGCATCAAAACAAAAAGTGGCAGTAATTATGGGTGGGTATTCTACTGAACGACATATATCTGTTGAAAGCGGTAGAAATATTTACGAGAAACTTTCTAGTTCAACTAAATATTCGCCAACCTCTGTATTCCTTACAGGAAATGATGAAACCTTCAAACTCTGGAAAATTCCAGTGAATTTGATGTTAAAAGATAATGCCGATGATATTGCGGAAAAGTGCCTTCATTTTCATGAAGCTAATATTATGCTAGACATCAGGGCTGAATTTCAAGAAATTACTAGCATGTTTACTTCGGATGTGTTTGAAAAACCAATTCAAATTTCTATTGAGGATTTAAAATCAAAGTTTGATTCAGTATTTATCGCGCTTCATGGCCGACCTGGAGAAGATGGGACATTACAAAAGCAATTTGATTTTTACCAAATACCTTACAATGGCTCAGGCTTTGAATCGAGCAATAAAACCATTGATAAATATTTAACCAGCGAAATTCTAAAAAATGCAGGATTAAAGGTTGCCAATCATTTTTTGGTTAACATAGATGAATACAAGCTTGATAATGAAACTATACTATCGAAAATTATTACCAAGATTGGTTTCCCAATGATTTGCAAACCCTCTGACGATGGGTGCTCATCAGCCGTTAAAAAAGTAAATAACAAAACTGAATTAAAGGCATTTATTGATACCATGTTTAGGAATTCTACGTTTATTGAGGATACTTTAAAACAGGTTTTAAATATTTCTGATAAAGAAGAGTTCCCAATAAAACGAACAGTATTGGTTGAAGAGTTTATCCAAAAAGGGGAAGCAATTCATTTTTTAGAAGTTACTGGCGGGCTGTTAACCCATTTTAATTCTGAGGGTGAAATTGAATATCAGATGTTTAATCCTTCAGAATCGTTAGCCGAAAACGATATTTTAAGTTTAAACGAAAAATTCTTAGCTGGAGAAGGTCAGAACATAACTCCACCGAGATATAGCAACGATCCTGTTTCTTCAAAAAATATTTCTGAAAAGGTTAAAGTCGAACTTGAGAAAGCAGCAAAAGCTATGGGTGTTGCTGGTTATTGCAGAATAGACGCTTTTGTGAAGATTTTTGCTAATAATGTTATTGAAGTCTATATTATTGAGATAAATTCGTTGCCAGGAATGACTCCAGCAACCTGTATTTTTCATCAAACCGCAATAGAAGGAATGAAACCCTATGATTTTATCGATAAAATATTAGAATTCGGAAAAGAAAGAACAGCCAAAATAAGTTAATGAGCATATTCAATTATATAATAAGTAAAACATTTTTAAAAAACATTCTTCTTGCAATAGGGGTACTTGTTGCGCTTTCTTTTGCAGCTTACAAATGGATGGATGTTTACACTCACCATAAAGAGGTTATCATTGTGCCAAACTTATCAAAAATACAATTGACACAAGTTGAACACATACTTGGAAACAGCAATCTGAGTTTTGCCGTTATTGATTCTTTGTATAGAGAAGATTTCGATGCTGGTATGATAATCGACCAAGATCCAAAGTCAGGTTCGCAGGTTAAAGAGGGAAGAATTATATATTTAACAATTGCTACTGGAAATCAACCAAAAGTGCCTCTTCCCAATTTGTTAGAAATGTCGCTAAGACAGGCAAAAATTATGCTTTCAAATTCTGGCCTACAATTAGGAGAGGTTACTACCCAGCCCGATATTTTCACTACAAATTTGGTTATAGAAGCTAGATTTAACAATCAGATATTAAGAACTGGAGAAATGATACCTAAATTAAGTAAAATTGATTTGGTAGTAAGTATTAATAATTTAGACTCCTTGGTAGCAGTTCCAAACCTAGTTGGCTTATCCATAATTGAAGCTGAAATGCTACTCGGGCATTCACTTTTAAATTTGGGTTCGATAATTCCTGTAGGAGCAGTATCAGATTCTACCCGATTATACGTTCTTAGACAAAAGCCAGCGTCTGGATCTGAACCATCTTTAAATGTAGGTTCAATTGTAGATATCTGGGTTGAACAAAAATAACAAATGAATAAAATAACTTTTTTATTGCTCATTATTATTGGTTTTTGGTTTAAAGCTAATTCACAAGAGGTGTTAACCCCTTTATATTCAAACCCAAAATTGAAATATCAAAAAGAAGAGCAGTTAATTCCACTTCAAAGAGGGGCCTCTTTAAATTTGCCAATTTTAGATGATTTTAGCAACAGAGAAATTACCCCAAATCCGAATTTATGGGCAGATAAGTCTGTTTATTTAAACAATACTTATTCATTAAATATGGTAACAATAGGAGTTGCAACTTTTGACGGTTTAAACTCAAAAGGTTTTCCTTACGACAATACGTCAACCACAACCTATGGATCTGCTGATACATTAACTATACTTCCAATCGATTTATCATTAAATATTCCTTCCGATTCTATTTATTTAAGTTTTTATTATCAAGCAACCGGCATAGGAAATAGACCTGAATTTGAAGACTCACTTTTTGTTGAATTTAAAGATGTTAATGGAAAATGGAATAATGTTTGGAGGGTAACAGGAGGCGTGCAAACCGATACTATTTTTAGGATTGTCTTGATTCCGATTGCAAAAACAACTTGGCTTCACAATAGTTTTCAATTCAGATTCAGAAACTTTGCATCGTTATACGGTTCTTTTGACCATTGGCATGTTGATTATGTATATGTGAATGCTAATAGACATAAGGCGGATTCGTTGTTTGACGATGTTGCAATAAGTAGGATGTCGAAAAGAACATTTTTAGAATATACTGAACTTCCCTGGGATCATTTTGTAGCATCTGGAAGTGGACTTTACAATCCGCAGTTGGATTTAAATTTTAGAAATTTAGGACTTCAGATTAAAAATACGGGTGTTAAATGGGATGCTCTTTTACTTCCATCCAAAACAATATTAGCCTCTTCTGGGGCTCCGTTTGTTTTAAATGTCAACCCAAAAACCCAATTAAATTTCCCTTTTGCAAATAAGCCTATAAGCACTGCTACAGCAGACACAATTGATGTATTATACCAATACAGCGTAAGTACAACCCCAGATAAACACAGGGCAAATGATACTTTAAAACTCCTGCATTCATTCAGAAACGCATATGCATATGATGACGGTAGCGCGGAGGCTGGGTATGGTTTAAATACATTAGGTGGGCAAATAGCTATGAAATTTAAATTGATTAAACCCGATTCGTTAAGAGCCGTTAATTTTTATTTTACACAAAATGGGCAATTTGTTGGAAATGAGTTATTTGCACTTCGCATTTGGAAAACCCTTAAAGAGCCAGGAACTTCTAACTCTGATGTAATTTTATATGAAAAGACATTTTTAAAACCAAGATACACAGATTCTATTAATGGTTTTTATACCTATATGCTAGATACTAGCATTTATATTTCTGATTCGATTTACATCGGTTGGATTCAAGGCACTACTAAAATATTAAATGTTGGTATGGATTTAAATACAACTGCAAATGATAAAATGTTCTACAATACTACGGGTTCTTGGAATCGTGTTAGTGTTATTAAAGGATGTTGGATGATTAGACCTGTTGTTGGTAAAAGGTTTTCCCCATCGGTTGGGGTTCCTGATTTGGGTCTTTCCGCAAATAACGCTTATTTCTCATTTAATTCTGGTTTAGGAGAGCTTTCAATAAATTTCATGGTATTTAATGATAATTTAAATAATTATGTAGATAAAAAAGTGTACTTATATGATATTTATGGTAAATTAGTTCGTGAGTCTTACATCCTCAATTCTTCTTTAACCTTCACTGATTTAAGTTCAGGAATATACATTATATCACTTATTGATTCAAAAGGAACAGTTTTTGGATTAAATACTAAAGTAGCTGTTTATTAATTGGTTCTTTTTTATTATAAATTCACAAAACTTATTACTGCATAATAAAGCAATAAACATTTGTCTTTAATATAGAAGTTTCTTTATTAATATTGATAAACAGAAAGAAGGTTGTTTGTCAATGGTCTGATTTGTATTTACTTGTTTGTTATTTTAAATCAAATGACATTCAATATCATTTAAATACAAGAAGTTCTTGATAAAGCGTAGCTCTAAAGATTTTAAAAAAAGGAGGACAAAGTGCTTATTTCATTATTAATAATGTATTTATATTCTAAAACAAAAAAGAGTTTTAGGATTTAAGAATCGTTGGCAAGAAATAGTGTTTTTTAATTGGTTAATTATTAAATAAAAATTGTAATCAATTGAATCGAGTTATTAAAAATGGATGACAACTACTTTTTATAAAAAATAGCAAAACTGCTTTTTGCAATTTTATTTGTATTTTATGTATTTTTCATTAGATTCCTTACATAAAAATGGATCTTGATTTAATGCCCTTTTATATTAAAAAACAGACCTATTTTATTCTTATTTACATTTGAAAGAGCGTTTTTGGGTTAAAATTTAAAAATTAATTTGTCAAATTAAGTTGATTAAAACGCCTATTTAATTAATTCTTTACTATATAATATAAAGAGGTTTTATAAATTAAAACAAAAATTTATATATATTAATATTGATAAACAAACAGAAGGATATGTTTATCAGGATATTAGATACTTCAATGAAAGTTATGATGGTATTTATAGTACTGTCATTTACTGGCACAAAAATCAACGATGCTATTAGTGCCTATAATTCTAAAAACTATTCAGAGGCGTTAGTTATCCTTACTGAGGTTATAAACGAAGAACCCTCAACTAAAGCATTTTATTTTAGAGGGTTAACATATACTAAGCTTACCAAACCATCAGAGGCTTTTAATGATTTTAAAAAAGCTGTAGAACTTGATAATACAAATTTTGATGCTATGTATTATTTAGGAATGAATTTGTACGAATCTAAAAAGTATTCTGATGCAATAGCTACTTTTAACAATATTCCTGAAACAAATAAATCGTATAAAAATGCATTGTATTTTTCAGGCTTAGCTTTTCAAAAATCTGATAATCATAAAGAAGCAATTGAAGTATTTTCAAAAATCCTAATACACAGTAATACGGAGATTAAACTCAATCTGAATAGAGCGAGGTCGTATGCAAGTTTAAAACAATATGACAATGCAATTGCCGATTTAAATCTATTTATTTCTCAAACCCCAAATGACTTATCTTCTAGAAAATTAAGAGCAGATTGTTTCCTCAAAGCAAATAGAACAAACGAAGCTGTTGAAGACCTTAAGCACATACTTTTGTTAGATGATAGAAATACGGAAGCTTATTATAATTTATTGGCCATAAGCCAAAAAGCAAATAACAATGCTGAAGTAAAATTATATAAGGATAAATTAATTGCCCTAGGTGTAAATGATCCCAAGTTAATGTTGGTTGAAAATGCAACAGATAACAATAAAGGCAAAGAAGTTGAAAAAGTAAACGAAAATGGAAACAGCGACTCGAAAGTTTATTTCAATAAAGGATTGCAAGCCTATAATACCGGGAAATATGCAGAAGCTCAGGGTTATATATTAAATGGGTTACAATTAAATCCAAACGACTTCGAATTACTTGATTTATTATGCAAATCGTATATCAGACAATCAAAATTCAATGAGGTAATACAATACATCTCACCAAAAACTCATTTAAGACCCGTTGAGCTTGGATATTATAAAGCGTATAGTCTTTATAAGTTAGACAGAATTGCAGAAGCAGAAGTTGAACTATTAAAAATTGGAAAGCCAGATATGAAGAACACTGAAGTTTTCATGCTTGCAGGTTTGATCAAAGAAAAACAAGAAAAATACGAAGAAGCAGAGTCGTTTTTCCAAAAAATATACGAGTTTCAGCCAACCCACATGGGAGCAAACTTAGAGCTAGGAAATGTGTATTTCTATAAGAAAGATTATACAAACTCTGCAAAACATTATTTATATGTTTACGATGTTAAGAAGAAAGAATGTGGCTTTTTAAATAATTATGCAATTTCATTATCAAAAGTAAATAGAGTAAAGGAGGCTTCCATTATTTTTTCAGACCTAGTAAAAACATGTGAAAGCATGAAGTACGAAATTAATTATGCTGTTTTCCTTAAAACTCAAGGGCACTTTGCTGAATCAGAAGCATTTTTTCATAAGGCACTTGCTAAAGACAGCACAAACAACGCTTGTAATCTTAATTTAGGAATTTTAGCCCTAAAAAACGACAATTATAACGATGCCTTAATGTATTTAAGTAGGCTTGAAAACAGGTTACTTAATGATGAAGAACTGGTCTGTTATAATAAAGGAATCTGTTATCAAAATGTAGCTCAGATAGAGCAAGCAGTTACGTATTATACAAAAGCACTTGAAATTTCACCTGGAAACGATTCAGCATTAGCTGCCCGTGGTGCATGTTATATTCTTTTGAAAAAGCACGATTTGGCATTAGAAGATTTCTCAAAAGCCTTATTAAAAGATCCAACCAATTCTTCGTATTTAACTGGAAGAGGTATTGTTTATAATCACCTTAGAAAATTTGACCTAGCAATAGTTGATTTGACAAACGCAAACAAGTTAAACAACAACAGTTACGATATAAATTATGCATTAGGATATGCAAATTTAAACCTGGGTAGAAAGAAAAACTTGTATAGATTCTCAGCCCAAGCATCAAATATTGACAAAAACTAACCACTTATTCCTACAAAATCCATTAGAAATAGTGCATTTTTGTCCTGAGAAATCAGGAAATGGTTAGAACATCAATTATTGTAATTTTTATTTCACTTATAATCTATGTTTTAGGGGGTTGTTATGATAATCACCCTAGTAATAGTATTTCTTATGAGCAGAGTAAAAAAAGCACCTCGTTTTTAAACTTATCAGATTCTGCAAAATATGTAGGTATTGAGAGTTGCAAAACATGCCACGAAGAAATTTATAACTCCTTTTCTCATACAGGCATGGGAATGTCTATTGATACTGCTTTGAAACAAAATTCAATAGCAGATTTATCTAAAAACCATACCATTTATGATCCTAAAACAGATTATTTTTTTAGTTTTCAAGCTGTAAATAATCAATTAAAAATTACCGAATTTCGAATCCTTAATAAGGATACAGTCCATAAGCGCGAAGAGTTCGTAAGCTACATAATTGGTTCAGGGCAACACACTAATTCACATTTACTTAACATTAATGGTTTTTTGTATCAAATGCCAATGACTTTTTATGCTCAAAAAGGAAAATGGTCATTGCCTCCCGGTTTTGAAGATAATAACTCGAGATTTACGCGAACTATTGAAACGGAATGCATTACTTGCCATAACGCCTATCCAACTGCCTCAGATCATGCCGACAATAAATATTCATATATACCTAAAGGAGTAGATTGTGAGCGTTGTCATGGACCAGGAAGCATTCATGTTTCACAAAAAAAAGAGGGGAAATTAGTTAACATTAAATCGGACACGGATTTTACAATTGTAAACCCTAAAAAATTGGCAATTAACTTGCAGATGAGCGTGTGTCAGCGATGTCATTTACAAGGAAATGCTGTTTTAAAAGCAGGTAAAACTTTCTTTGATTTTAAACCGGGAATGCAATTGCATGATGTTATTAGTGTGTTTTCTCCGAGGTATGAAGGTCAAGAAGAAGCGTTTATAATGGCTTCGCATTCTGATAGGTTAATGCAGTCGGCTTGTTTTAAAAAGTCAAAAAATATGTCATGCATAACATGTCATAATCCACATAAAAGCTTTAAAGAAACACCATCTGTTTTTTTTAACGCAAAATGTGTCAATTGCCATAAGGTATATACATGTAAATTTCCTATTTCAAAAAGAATAGAAAATGGCAATAATTGTTTCCAATGCCATATGCCAAAATCTTCGTCTACAGATATTCCACATGTTAGCATTACCGATCATAAGATTCAAAGAAAAAAGCCGATAGTTTCAAAAATTCATAAAAGATTTATTGGTCTAGCCTCGTTAAATAATCCATCACCAGACGAATTAACCTTAGCTAAAGCATATCTGCAGCAGTACGAAAAGTATGAAAACAATTATACTTTCTTAGACTCTGCTTATACGTATTTGAATAAGCACAAAAATCAAAATTCTATAGAGTATGAAACTCTTAAAATTCATTATTTGTTCCTCAAAGGGAATTTTAATGAAGTGGTCAAGTATTCTCTAAATGTTAATGTGGATGAATTGGATGCTTGGACAAACTACCGTGTTGGTGAATCGTATGATTTGATAGGAGATCCGAAAAGTGCATTAAAATTTTATTCAAAATCAGTTTCTAAAAAGCCGGAAGAGTTAAACTTTTTACTAAAAAAAGGAGGCGCTTTGTTAGATTTAGATAGGAATACAGATGCTAAAAAAGTATTTGAATCTGTCTTGAAATTGAATCCAAAGTATACCTCAGCAATAACAAACTTAGGTTTTACCTATTTAAAGCTTAATTTACCTAAACAAGCAGACTCATTATACACTTATTGCTACAACCTAGATCCAGATTATTTGGATAATTTACTAAATAGGGTTGGATTAGACTTATACAACGGCAACAAATTATTGGCAAAGAAGCATTTTGGAGAACTATTTAAAAAATATCCAAATAACGAAAGAGTACTCAAATTAAAAGAATTTTTAAAACAAACTTAGAATAACAATGATCAAGAGAATTTTTACAATAACATTAACAATATTTATATTAGCCTGTATATTAGTGTGGTTTGTTTTTTTGAAAGGAAATATTAACAGTACAGAATCGCCCTACTTTTATATTAAAACAGGCTCTTCAAAACTGGATGTAAACTCTCTTTTAAAGGAAAAATCGATTTTAAAAAATCAATTTTCATTCGAATTAGCTTCAAAGTTATTGAAGTATAAAACAGTTAAAGCTGGAAAATATTCATTGAAAAATGTTAAGTCTAACCTCGATTTAATAAAATTATTGCGTTCTGGAAACCAAGAACCTGTAAAGTTTACTTTCCAAAAATTTAGAACCATTGAGCAGTTTTGTGGTTATACGAGCCAAAAACTAGAAATTGATTCAGTGTCATTTTTAAATTTTGTTACAAACATTGATTCTATAAAGCAATTTGGTTTTACTCCAAATGACGTTATAGGATTATTTATACCAAACACTTACGAATTTTGGTGGAATACTAACTTTAAAGAATTCCTAAACAGAATGCTTAAAGAATCAGATAAATTTTGGAATAATCCAGAAATTCAAAAAAAACTGGAAATTCAAAAACTTACCCAAAATGAGGTTTTGACAATCGCATCAATAGTTGAAGAAGAAACTAACAAGAATGATGAAAAAGAAACCATTGCTGGAGTTTATATCAATCGGTTTAGAAAGGGCATGAAGCTAGAGGCTGATCCTACTGTAAAGTTTGCTGTTGGCGACTTTTCAATAAAAAGAATTGTTCGTATACATCTTCAAAAAGATTCTCCATATAATACCTATATGTATGCTGGATTACCTCCTGGTCCTATATGCACACCTTCTATTGCATCCATTAATTCAGTTTTAAACTACAAATCCCATAATTATCTATATTTCTGTGCAAAAGAAGATTTTTCAGGATATCATAATTTTGCTAAAGACTTTGCAACTCATTTGCAAAACGCAAGGATGTATCAACAAGCCCTAAATAACTCCAAAATTTTCTAATGTATCATTCAGAAATCAATATAAGAGTTAGGTATGCAGATACTGATCAAATGAAGATTGTTTACTACGGCAATTATGCTCAATATTACGAAATGGGGAGGGTAGAAGCAATGCGGTCTCTTGGAATTTCTTATAAGCAGCTTGAAGAAAGTGGAATAATGATGCCAGTAGTTGAAATGAATACCCGCTTTAAAAAACCCTTTGGTTACGATGATTCTATTCGTGTTGTTACTACTATTTCAAATTTGCCATCGAGGACAATACGATTCGACTATCAGCTTTTTAATGAAGAAAACGAATTATGTAATGAAGGATTTACCACTTTAGTGTTCCAAGAAATAAAAACTGGAAGACTTGTTTTAGCTCCAGAAAATCTAAAAAAGGCGTTACATAAATTTGTGAATTTATAATATTATTCCTGTTTTAATAGCTTTTAGAAAAAATTATAACTTTTTTTCGAAGTACTATCTATTGGTTTATAGGTAAATAGGGCGAAAATGGGGTTTTAATAAAGGTTTTATTGAAAAAAAGTGTTTGAAATTAAAATACCTTTTCTACTTTTGCAGCGGAGAGATGGCAGAGTGGTCGATTGCGGCGGTCTTGAAAACCGTTGACTGTTAAAGGTCCGGGGGTTCGAATCCCTCTCTCTCCGCCACTTGCAAATAGCAAGTTTCGCAAAATCTTAGCGAATTCGGGGTGTGGCGCAGTTGGTAGCGCACCTGGTTTGGGACCAGGGGGCCGCTGGTTCGAGTCCAGTCACCCCGACTATAAAATGCCGCCCAACAGCGGTATTTTTAGTTTTAATCTTTACCGAAGATTAGAAGGCCCCGTAGCTCAGTGGATAGAGCGACTGCTTTCTAAGCAGTTGGCCGCACGTTCGAATCGTGCCGGGGTCACAAAAAAAGGAGACAATTTATCGTCTCCTTTTTTTGTGAATTTAATTTATTCTCCTATTTAAGTCTTTTTTAATTATTATTATTAAACCTTGGTTTGATACTATGGTCTTACAACCATAAATAATTATGAAACTAAAAAAGAACATTGCCGTAAGTGAATCGGGTTATATTTTTAATCCAGTCACAGGGGATTCATTCTCATTAAATCCCATAGGAAACGAAATCATTAATCATATTTTGAATAAGTCATCATATTTAGAAATAAAAAATATTTTATTAGAAAAATATGAAACTGATAATGCTACAGTGGATAAAGATTTAGAAGATTTTATCAATACCCTTAAAAACTTTCAGTTTTTAGATGATGAGTCAGAAGCCTAGTTATACCATAGCAATTTCAGGACTTAATGCTATTGATAGTCCAGGACCTGGGGTAGCCGTTATAAGAGCCCTAAGAGAAGCCAAAAACTTTAATGTTAGAATTGTTGGTTTAAGCTACGAAGCATTAGAACCTGGTATATATATGGAGGGTATTTGCGATATGGTTTATCAAATTCCGTATCCCTCAGCTGGTTCTGAAGCCTTGAAAATAAGATTAGATTATATTCATGCGAGAGAAGAGTTGGATATGGTAATCCCTAATTTTGACGCAGAATTGATCAATTTTATAAAAATTGAAAAACAGTTGAATTTTAGCGGAATTAAGACTTTTTTACCCACTCTTAACCAATTTGAAGCAATTGATAAACTTCACTTTTATGATTTTGCAACTAAGCATAATTTACCTGTTCCTAGAACTAAAGCAATATACTCAGTTGATGAAATAACTACAATTACTACTGAATATTCATATCCATATGTTGTTAAGGGCAAGTATTATGAGGCTTATGTAGCTTATACAGCAGAACAGGCACATAAGTACTTTCATAAACTGAATGCAAAGTGGGGTTTACCTATCATTATTCAGGAGTTTGTATCGGGAACAGAAGTGAATGTAGCAGGCTTAGGAGATGGAGAAGGAGGATTAGTTGGTGCTGTTGCAATGCGTAAATTGTATATAACCGATAAAGGTAAAGCATGGTCTGGAGTTACTATTCAGGATGATTCTTTAATAGAGTTAACCAAAAAGTTTTGTGAATTCAGCAAATGGAAAAGTGGTTTTGAAATTGAAATCATGAAAACACCTACAGGAATTCTCTATATAATGGAGATAAATCCACGATTTCCAGCTTGGATTTACTTGACAGCAGGAGTAGGCCAAAACTTACCAGTAGCAGCGGTTGAATTAGCAATGGGTAAGTCGATTGAATATTTTGATGCCTATGATGTAGGTAAAATGTTCATTCGACATGCATTAGATCAAATTGTAAACGTAAGTGATTTTCAACAATTATCAACAACGGGTGAGTTTAATCCCAAAAAGTAGCTACAAATGACAAATACATCAAGATTACGCTACGAGCGTCCAATAATAAAGAAATTAAACACTGGCTTAATGAATAAATTCGGTGTAAAAACGGAGTATGCACCGGTAACGCATATTGATGGGAAATCGGTTAAGGAATTAATTCATGAATATGGTTCGCCACTATTTGTGTTGAGCGAATCTCAAATTAGAAACAAATATACTGAAGCAGTTCATGCTTTTCAATCAAGATATCCTAAAGTGCAGTTTGCTTGGTCTTACAAAACAAATTATATAAATGGCGTATGTAAATTATTTCATCAATTAGGGTCTTGGGCTGAAGTTGTTAGCCGTTTTGAGTATGATAAAGCTGTTAATAATGGTGTTCCTCCAGAAAAAATAATTTTCAATGGTCCTGATAAGTCTGCTGAAGATTTAGAAGTAGCTATTCGTAATAATTCGTTGATTCATATCGATCATTTTGATGAACTCTATTTGCTTACCGACATAGTTGATCGCATTAAGTTGAGACCAAGAGTTGCAATTCGTGTAAATATGGACACTGGAGTGTACCCAATTTGGGATAGATTTGGTTTCAATTATGAAAATGGCCAAGCTTGGAATGCAATTGCCAAAATTCTAGCTTTAGATAAAATGGACTTAGTTGGTTTACATTGCCATATTGGAACATTTATGTTGACTGCCAGCGCTTATGCGGTTGCTGCATCAAAGTTGTCCGATCTTGCTTTAGGAATTCAATTGAAATACGATAAAAGCATCGAATATTTAGATTTAGGGGGTGGATTTGCATCTACAAACACATTAAAAGGGTCGTTTATGCAAGGTTCAGACTATGTACCTTCGATTAATGATTATGCAGAGGCTATTACAACCACTTTACTTAATGCAGGTTTTAAAAGAGATAGATTGCCTTTATTAATATTAGAATCGGGCAGATATTTGATAGATGAAGCTGGTTATTTGCTAGGTACTGTTATTGCAAATAAGAGGTTGAGCGATGGAAGAAGAGCAACAATTATGGATTTTGGTGTAAATATTTTATTCACATCTTTTTGGTATGACCATAAAATATCTCCTGCTCAGGAATTTAGCACCTACTCAGAAGACATGGTGTTGTATGGTCCTTTATGCATGAATATTGATGTGATTAGAGACAGTATTAATTTACCTTTGCTAAATGTTGGGGATAATGTAGTGGTTCATAAAGTAGGGGCATATAATATGACACAGTGGATGCAATTTATAAGTATGAGACCCAACGTTACCATAGTTGACTTAGAGGATAATGCACATTTACTTCGCGCTAAAGAAGATTTAGCCTACCTTGAAAAATTGGAAGTTATACCAGATTACCTTAAATCATTTAAACTTTAAAATTGACTAATAAAGTAATTCCTTTTTTTAAAAGTCTGATTAATAGTTACGGACAAGTTTTATTTACAAACAATAAATATGCTTCTCTATTTATACTTATAGCCACTTTTTTTGATCCTCAAACAGGTTTTTCTGGTTTGTTGGCTTTGATAGTGGCTCAATTATTTGCCTTTATTTTAGATTTACCTAAACACCTAACCCATTCAGGATTGTTTGGTTTTAATGCACTTCTGGTTGGGTTAGGTTTAGGTAATTTTTATCAGTTTAGTAATTGGTTTCCATTTTGGATAATTGGCTCTGCTTTTTTGTGTCTGATTGTTTCAGTGTGGGTATATAATTTGTTCTCTCAGAAAGGGTTGCCATTTTTAAGTTTGCCTTTTCTTATCACTTTTTGGATTGTTGAGCTAGCAGCCAATAAAAACATTTACTTATTGCCAAATACAGATTCGATTTATTTGTTAAACAGGCTTTTTGATGCGGGAGGCCAAACTTTATTGAATAGTGTGTATACGTTTAAGTACCACTTTCCAGAATTAGTAAGTGGTTTTATTAGTGATTTAGGTTCTCTGTTTTTTCAACGAAACATATTAGCTGGGATTCCACTGGCAATTGCATTAATAATATCAAGCAGAATTAGCTTTTTGTTGGCTGTAATTGGATATTCATTTGGATATATAATTAGTACAGCGCTAGGAGTTGAGCATTTGTTTTTTACGACAGGAATTGGATTTAATTTTATTCTGATATCTATCGCATTAGGTGGTTTTTTTGTGGTCCCTGATAAAGTTGCGCTTTTTACATTGCCTTTTATAGCGTTGATAACCAGTTTTTTAGGTTTTGGATTGATAAGTTTTTTTCAAAAGCTAGACTTAATGGTTTATTCGCTGCCATTTACGGTAGTAGTTTGGATGATATTGGTAATGTATCGATATACAAAAATCAAAGGATTAAATCTGGTAACTATTCAACAATATTCTCCTGAAAAACACCTATTTGATTTTCAGAATTACATCACTCGATTTTCAAATGTGATGCCTATTCCCGTTTCGCTTCCTATTTGGGGAGAATGGTTTGTTTCTCAAGCACATGATGGAAATATTACCCACAAAGGGGATTGGAAAGAAGCTTGGGATTTTGTGTTAATTGATAATGAAAAGAGGACTTATAAGCTCCCAGGAGCTTCAGTTGAAGATTATTACTGCTATAACAAGCCTGTAGTTTCTCCTGCAGATGGATATATAGAAAACATTATCGATGGAATTACTGATAATGCTATAGGCGATACAGATTTAAATAAAAACTGGGGTAACTCGATTATTATAAAGCATGCATTTGGTTTGTATACTCAACTAAGTCATATTAAATCTGGTAGTTATTATAATTACATTGGAGATTATGTAAGAGCTGGTCAAATTATTGCAACATGTGGCAGTTCTGGTAGATCACCTGAGCCGCATTTGCATTTTCAGGTGCAGACTACACCGCATTTGGGTTCAAAAACCATTTCATATTCTTTATCAAATTACTTAATTAAATTGTCTAATAATCAATTTAAATACGTAGCAAGTGGAATACCTAAAATGGGTGAATTAGTATCTCGATTGCAAACGAATTTAATGCTTTCAACTACATTTTCGTTTGAAGTGGGCACTAAAATTTCTAGCAAATTTTCAATAAACAGTCAAAAAACTGAAGAGTTTACATGGTTTGTTTTGGCAAACGAAAATGATAAAAAATATATTTGGTGCGAAAAAACAGACAGCTTTGCTTGGTTCGAAAAAAGTGATTGTGTTACTTTTTTCACTTCGTTTACGGGCGATAAAAATGGACCGTTATACTTGTTGTTTCTGAGTTTATATAGAGTAATTCATGGCTATTATTCTCAAATAAATATAGTAGATGATATTAGTAGAAGCTATTTACCATACTCCACCCAAAATTGGATTAAAGAATTTATTGCGCCAATTTTAAAATTAAAAGGACTAAAATATTCAAGTACACATTTTGAAATAGACAGTGAACTTAAAACAACAAAAGTCATAAAATTTATAAGAATTGGAGTTTTAGGTCGTCAGCCAATTTTAAGTACAGAAATGATTGTTGGAGTTAATAAAATATCTTTTCCGAAAATTAACTTCAAAAAAAATCAATATGCATTAGTATGCGATATTTACTAATTGTTTGTCTTTCTTTTGCATTGTTAGCGCCTTTGATTAGCGTAGCTGATACTTTAGACTATCAAAGGATTGACTCTATAACCTATTCGTTGTATGCTACTTCAAATTGGTCGAGTTTATATACATTTTCAAAAGATAATGCATCGAATAACTTGGGTTATTATTTTTGGGCTAGAGCAGCTTATAGCGCTCTTCAGATGAAAGAATATGGGAAAGCGCGACTTTGGGCTATAAAAGCTAATCGGTTAAACTCAATCGAGCTATTTTCATCCTTTTTATTAGATTCATCAAATTTAGCTTTGGGCTATTATGAAAAAATACATGCAAATGGAACGGCTGCTCTTTCAGGCTTGCTAAAAAATAGGGTTTTGTTTGAATCAGGAGTTGCAATGAATACGAGAAACGATGCAATGGGCAACTTTTATTATTCAACGGTAGGTTTTAGAACAATCGTTAAAAATAGATGGCACATCGGATTTAATACTGGAACCGTATTGCAGAATAAATATTACATAGGTTATTTAAATCCAGGTGCAAGTAATTTTGAAATTGATACAAGCGTAAACTATAATTCTAGCCAATATTATAACAGAATATTAGTAGGCAAAGAGATTTCACAGAAATTGGGGGTTTATTCTAGCTTTCAATTTATAAATAATTCTATAGGCAACCTCGTAAATAATAACACTCAATTTAGCATTTGGGGAACCTATACAGGAGGGAGATTCCGCTCAGAATTTGGTTTTTCTAATATGAACTTGAATCAAGAAAGTCAAAATCAAATCGAGTCAATTTCATCATTTTTTGTAAATAGTAATAAAATCAGACAAATTTCGCTAAATACTGTTTATCAAATTCAAACAAATACTAATAATTTGTATATTGAGCCAAGTATATCTGGAAAATTCTTGAAGAAATTTAACTATACCACTTGGTTTTCTACAAAATCTCTTGGTTATTCAAGTAACATACATGGTTATATTATTTTTAATAGACCCGACATTGCTCGATACAGATTTGGTGGGTCTTTAAGTTATCCTTTTAAGTCAAAAGTTACTGCATCAATATATTATTCGCACGAAAATATGACTCAATCCTATCAATCATTACCTTATAATTTAAACAACTTAACAATAAACATATCGTATGGTTTTTAATAAAAAAATTGCAAAAATTATTATTTGCACATTGTTAATAGGTTCACTTTCAAATGTGAAAGCTCAATCGCTTCAACAAAAGGTTCACGCATTTTCAGAATCGTATACCCAAGAAACCAAAGGGGATTATGCGGGTTCCATTAAAACCTTAAAAGCTTTAAACATTTCAGATCAATACGAAATAGAACTGCGTCTAGGTTGGTTACATTATTTAGCCGGTATGCAAATTGAATCTATTAAGCATTATCAATCCGCTATTAAAATTATGCCATTTAGCATCGAAGCAAAGTTTGGGTTAATCTATCCAATCTCTACTTTGGGAAATTGGGATCAAGTAAAAGATCAATATGAATCGATTTTAAAAATTGATTCTAAAAACACCTTAGCGCTTTATAGGTTGAGTTTATTAAACTACAACAAAAAAGAATATGCAACTGCCCGCAAGCATTTAGAAACAGTTGTGAATCTTTACCCTTTTGATTTTGATGGACTTTCTCTATTAGGATATACTTACCTTCAATTGGGAATGAAGAAAGAGGCAAAAATAGTATTTGGTAAATGCTTATTGTCGCAGCCAAGCAACGACACTATTTTTAAAGAGTGGGAAAAGCTCAATTAACTGCCATAAAAAAAGCCCCAAATAATTTGAGGGCACTGAAAAAGTACTTTAGGAATTTAAAGACTTTCTTTAAGTAAAACAAAGGCTCTGAGAATCGCCTGTATGGAAGTGGTGATGCACCGCGGACCCGAATACTTTAAAGAAAAAGAGGTTGTTTTCAATTCGAAA
>CAMTUB010000002.1:0-49916 GCA_947084835.1 uncultured Bacteroidota bacterium
ACTATTTTATCATCAATTAAAGAAATCAGCTGTCCGAAAACAGATTTACTAGAAAAATAATTACTTTTACCCATCGTTTTTTGTCTTTTACAAAACCAAATTACGATTTTAATTGAGAAGCCATTTTTATGGCTTCTTTTTCTTTTTTATTTACTTTTACCGGACAACAATGATTAAATATCAATAAATAGTTTGTAATTTTAGTATAGAAAGGCATTATTTGTAGTTTCAATGCTTTTTTAATTTAATTTTAATGTTTAACTTTGAAATTCAGAAATAAAACTAATTAAATACATGAAAAAAATTTTTACAGTGTTAAGTGTTTTGGCAATAGCTGGATCACTGAGTGCTCAAACTTCAAAGGTTAGTCACTATCCTGTGAAGTCTAACCTTACTTCAAAGGTTACAAGTCAGTCTGACGACAGATTGGCTACGATATTTAAGGCACCAGTAAATCCTAAAGGAAATACTGAATCTACATCAGCGATTAATCCAATCAAAATGGGCTATTCTTTAAACCCATTTAGTGTGTTAATTGAAACTCAAACATGCATGTTTTATCAGCCTGATTTGAATTTATTAGCATTCACGCATCGTCAAGCGCCAGGTGGAGCTGGTGGTTCTGGAATTTTAACTATTACTAATTCGGTAAACAGTGGTGCAACATGGGATTCTACTTTAAGAATGACCCAAGGCGTAGGTGGAAATAGATACCCTTCTGGTGTTATTTATAACCCTGCTGGAAATACAACTGTTGCAAATGCAGTGGCAGTTGGAGTTGGACCGTCTTTAAATGATTCTAATGGTGTTAACGTTGGCGCATGGACATCTCACTTTTTCTTTAGCTCTAAAATGGATGGCACAAACAAAAACGCTCAATGGAAAGCATACTCTGCTACTCCATTTAACGAAACTAATGCAAATCTTTCTAAAGGATTAACTGTTGATAATCAAGGTAGAGTTAGAGCTATTGGTTATACTTTAGATACTGCAACCTCAACTACCTATACTGGTGCATTTGTACTAACTGGTACTTGGAATGCCGGTACAAATAAGTTTGACATTAGTTTCAAGGAAATACCAGCCCCTAATATGGATTACTATGGTAGTACATTGTCAATGGCTTGGAACAAATCCGGAACTGTAGGTTATGTAACTGCAATGGGTACAGATACAACAGCAATTGCAGCTCAAAAGAAACCTGTACCTCATGTATGGAAAACTGTAGATGCTGGAACTACTTGGACTAAGATGCCTTTTTATAACTTTGGTTCGATTCCTGCTTTTGTAGATTCTTTACGTCCGATGACTACTGGTGGTGTACGTCCTTTTTTAGTAAGTACATTTGGATTAGACGCAGTTGTTGATTATCAAGACAACTTACACTTGATCTATGCAGTTGCTTCTGCTTATAGCGATCATCCAGATTCAATTGATTACACTTGGAACTTTGCTTCTGGTCGTCACCTATATGATTTGTATACTACTTCAACAGGTTGGAATGCAAAACACATGTATAAATTTGCAACGGATGAAGTTGCCGATGACGCTACTTCACCAATTGGTTTAGCATACACAGCTCGTATACATGCTGGAACTTCATCAGACGGGAAAAAAGTATTTGCATCATGGACTGATTCGGATCCAGCATTAACTCCAACCTTAACTAATGATTTGCCAGATATTTTTGTAGGCGCATGGGATGTTGAGTCTGGTAAAACTGCAATGTGGTTAGATGGTGGTACCTATAAGAAATATAACAATATGACTTTAGGTTCTAATATTGAAGGTGCATGTTATTATAAATTTATGGCTAGAAATGTTGGAAAAACAGGAACCATGTACAATATGCACATAAGTTATTCTAAGCCTGATGGAAACGATCCAGGTAACTTAGCAGTTACGCATTTTTATGTTGATGGTATTGATATTGATGAAACTGCTTTCCGTTATCCAACTGCTGTTAATGATATCAAAAGAGCAAATTTCTCTGTTAGCCAAAACTTCCCTAACCCATCAAATGGTGTTACAAGTATCAATGTTAACTTAGTAAAATCTGCTACTGTTAATCTTCAAGTAACAAACGTTATAGGACAAACTGTTTACTCTAAAACGTTTAACGGTTTATCTGAAGGCGCAAATCGTTTAGATTTAAATCTAGATGTTAAAGCTGGAGCTTATTTCTATCAAGTTTCTGTTGATGGAGTTACTGTTACTAACAAAATGTTAGTTAAGTAATTACTTAACCATAAAACTAAAAAAGGGGAGCTTGCTCCCCTTTTTTAGTTTTAACTAATTTGTTTTATTCAACTCAATTTCTATCTGTTAATTAATAAAATTAATTTGATAGGTCAGTTTTAATTGAGGTATCTAAGCACCATGTTCTTTAGTAATTTTACTCAACCACTTGTGAAGCATCCAAAGGGCAATTGCAGCCAACATACAGGCTATGAAATTCACCGTAAAATACATCGATTTGTCTTCATATTTGTCCCACATACTTGCTAATACTCCCGAAAGCTTATTGCCTAAAGAAGTTGATAAAAACCATCCACCCATCATTACGGCAGTAATGCGTGGTGGACTCAATTTAGAAACTAGGGATAGGCCCATAGGGCTTATAAAAAGCTCCCCAAACGTAATAACAGCGTAGCTTCCTACAAGCCATAAAGCTGAACTTTTCTCAATACCATTTTGCCCCGACCAAACTGCTGCAATCATTACAATTGTAGAAAGACCAGTAATAAATAAACCCCAGCCAATTTTAGCAGGCGTATCGGGTTCTTTTTTTCTACGTCTTAAAAATGAGAATAGTAAAACGACCAATGGTGTTAAAATAATTACAAAGAATGGGTTAATAGATTGGAAAAGCTCAGTCGAAATTAAGTTTAATTGGTCACCGTCTTTTAACTCGGATTTGTTCGCAATGTTTTTGAAGTACCCAGGATAGTCAATTACTTTTTGAATATCGCCCGATTCATTTTTAATTGGTCTGAAATGATGATCAGTAAGAGTTACTGAATCTTTATTAAAAGTCATTTTTTGAGATAAACTAAATGTTTCCAAAGGTTTTTGAATGGCAGCTGGAACTTCTCTATTTGTATATTTTTCGGCCCAGGTAGTTAATGCTGTACCGTTTTGTTTAAATACAGCCCAAAAAACAATGGCAACTCCAAATATGGCTAGCATGGCGGATATTTGCTGACGTTCATGTTTTTCAGATTTTACCAACAAATTTATATAGTATCCAACTACAGGTAATGCTCCAAGTAAGAAAGCATCTGTTGAATCTGACCCAAAAATATTTCCAGGTATTATCCAACCTAAAAACCCAGATATAAATGCAGGAACTAAAACTATTCCTAGCACTTTGCCAACAGGCATTTCATTGTCTTTCTTTGGTTGAATAGCAAACGAATAATTTTTATTCCCCGACCAAAAAATTATTAGTCCAAGAATCATTCCTATTCCAGCGCCCATAAAAGCAGCCCCCCATCCAAGGGTATTTCTTAAATAGGCTGCAAAAAAGTTACAAATAAACGCTCCTATATTAATTCCCATATAAAAAATATTGTAGCCAGTATCTTTAAATTCTTTGTATTGAGGAGTATTGTATAAATACCCCAACAAAGTGGAAATATTTGGCTTGAAAAACCCATTTCCTACAATTATTAGTGATAAAGAAGCATAAAACCAGCCCATGCCTTTCATGGAAAGGCCCATATAGCCTAATCCCATTAAAATTCCTCCTAGGGTTACAGCATTTTTATACCCCATTATTTTATCTGCTAACAATCCGCCAACAAAAGGAGTGAGGTAAACTAGAGCTATAAAAGTTCCAAAAATATCGGCAGCTTCAGCATTAGTCATAGACAATCCACCCTTCTCGGTATCAGTCATATACAAGAAAAATATACCAAACATTAGGTAGTATCCAAACCTCTCCCACATTTCTGTGAAGAATAAAAATGGCAATCCTCGAGGGTGTTTCTTTAAAATATTCATTATAAATGGTTAATAAAACACAATAAAACTAGGTATCTCTTTAATAACCAAAAAATGTTTGAATTATATCGTTTTTGTTTCGCTAAATTTATCCTATTAAGTACATATGTATATTATTCTGAGGGGGGGATAATTATTTAATTATTAAAGGGTTATGAGGCAATTAAAAATTAGTAAACAAATAACAAATAGGGAAAGTCACTCCTTAGACAAATACCTTCAAGAAATTGGAAGAGTTGAATTAATAACTGCGGAGGAAGAAGTTATTTTAGCTCGCAAAATCCAACAAGGGGATAGAAAAGCCTTGGAAAAATTAACTAAAGCAAATCTTAGGTTTGTGGTTTCAGTATCAAAACAATATCAAAACCAAGGGTTAACGCTTGGAGATTTAATTAATGAAGGAAATTTAGGCTTAATCAAAGCTGCACAAAGATTTGATGAAACCAGAGGTTTTAAATTCATCTCTTATGCGGTTTGGTGGATTAGACAATCTATTTTACAAGCATTAGCAGAGCAATCAAGAATTGTAAGGCTGCCATTGAATAAGGTTGGGTCATTAAACAGAATTGGGAAAGCCTTTGCTTTATTTGAGCAACAATTTGAACGAGAGCCTTCTGAACAAGAATTGGCTGATATTTTAGACCTTTCATGTGAAGAAGTAACTGAAACAATGAAATGTTCAGGTAGGCATATATCTGTAGATGCTCCATTTTCTGATTCTGAAGAAAATAATTTGTTAGATATTATGACTTCTAATGATGAACCAAGCCCAGACTCAAATTTAATAACAGAGTCGCTTAAACAAGAAATTGAAAATGCTTTTTGTGTTTTAAATCGAAGAGAAGCAGATGTTTTGAGATTGTACTACGGATTATGCGGTGTAAGTCCACTCTCTTTAGAAGAAATTGGAGATAGATTCTCATTAACCCGAGAACGAGTAAGGCAAATAAAAGAAAAATCGATTAAAAGATTGCGCTATACTAATAAAAGTATGGTTTTAAGATCCTATTTAGGTTAAATGTAAGAGCGACTTTGGTCGCTCTTTTTTATAATCTTACTTTCGATTCAAACTATACCTTTGCATAATGGAAAAACTTGTTGCGCCATCAATATTATCAGCTGATTTCGGCAACCTAAGAGCTGCTTGTGAAATGTTAAACGCAAGTGAAGCCGACTGGGTTCATGTTGATATTATGGATGGAGTATTTGTTCCTAACCTATCTTTTGGTTTTCCGGTGGTTTCGGCAATTGCTATGGCTAGCACTAAACCTTTAGATGTGCATTTAATGATTGTAAATCCGGATGCATATATTGAAAAATATGCAGATTTGGGTGCTGATACGATTACAGTACATCTTGAAGCATGTACACATTTACACCGAACTGTTGAAAAAATTAAAAAAGCAGGATGCAAAGCAGGTGTAGCATTAAACCCACACTCTTCAGTTTTACTAATTGAAGATATTGCAGTTGATTTAGATTTGATTTTGTTGATGTCTGTAAATCCAGGTTTTGGAGGTCAATCTTTTATAATGAATACTTTGCGAAAGTTATACAAATTGATGGATGTTAAAAATAGAATTGATGGCAATTTTTTAATTGAAATTGATGGCGGAGTTAATAATAAACTTGCAGGAGTTTTATATGAAGCTGGGGCAAATGTTATGGTAAGCGGTAATTCAATTTTTGGAGCAGAAAATCCGATTGTTGCTATTAGAGAGCTGAAAGAAATTGCTCGGTTACACGATTTCACCATTTAATCCGTTGTTTTTTATTAATGCGTTTACAAGCTCTTTTTTTCAATACCTTTTTCTTAGTTTTTTTTAGTTTATCTGCTTGTTTTGCTCAGAATGGAACCTTATTTGGCAGGGTAACTGCAGAAAATTCTGGCGATGCCTTAACATCAGCAACTGTAGCTGTTATAAATTCAAACTTAGGTGTTTTCTGCAACGAGTTCGGAAAATATGAACTTTCATTGCCTTCAGGAAAGCATATAGTAAATATATCTTATGTTGGTTTTTTATCTTATCAAACAGAAGTTACAGTAAAGACAGGAGAAAGATTAAGGTTAGATGTAATCCTAGAAAAGGGCGGTGTAGTAACTGATGTAGTAACTATTTACGACAAAACTAGCCGTTCAACAGGAGTAGTTTCAATTAACCCAAAAATTGCTGGCGCACTGCCAAATCCATCAGGAAATTTCGAGTCGATTTTACAAGCATTTGGAGCACGTTCAAATAATGAGTTTTCAAGCCAGTATTCGGTAAGAGGAGGAAATTTCGATGAAAATCTTATCTATATAAATGATATTGAGATATACAGGCCAATATTAATGCGCTCAGGCCAACAAGAGGGAATGAGTATTATTAATTCGAATTTGGTTGATAATATTCGATTTTCTGCTGGTGGATTTGAAGCAAAATATGGCGATAAATTATCTTCATCGTTAGATATTAAATATAAGCGACCCGATACATTTTATGTGAAGGTAATGGCTGGAATTATGGGCGGTCAAATTACCCATGAAGACGTTTCGAATAATCATAAATGGAGGTTTTTAACAGGAATTAGATACCGAACTATTTCAAATCTTCTTTCATCATTAGACACCAAAGGAGATTACAAACCAACATTTGGCGATGCACAAACTTGGATAACATACCAAGTAAAAAAGAATCATGAACTTGGTATACTGGCTCATTTTTCGATGAATGATTATGTTGTTAAACCATTAGACCGAGAAACAACTTTTGGAACTGCTAAAGAAGCATTGCAATTAAAAGTGTTTTTTGAAGGAAGAGAACAAACTGGGTTTAAAAACGGAACCGTTGGCCTTAATTATAAAATCGATGTAAATCCGAGAACAACCCTTAAATTTCTAGCTTACGGCTATCATTCAAACGAAAAAGAATCGTTTGATATTGAAGGAGCATATAGGTTAGATCAGTTAGAATCTGATTTAGGATCAAAAGATTTTGGAAAAGTAATATTTAATAGAGGCGTAGGCGGATTTCAAAATTGGGCAAGGAATCAGTTAAAAGTATGGGTAGGAAATTTAGAACACAAAGGAATTTATACCACTCCCCTTGGCCATACCCTACAATGGGGAATTCGTTGGCAAACAGACAAAATTAACGACAGATTATACGAATGGGTTTCTGTGGATTCATCAGGGTTTATCGTACCAATGTCGCATAGCAACGATACTTCCATTGTGTTAGAGCAATTAATTTATGCAAAAAATACAGTTCAATCGAACCGTTTTATGGGCTACTTGCAAGAAACATTTTTGCTAGACCAAAGAACAGACTTAACCTTAACTGCAGGAATAAGATACAATTATTGGACTTTTAATAATCAATTACTCATAAGCCCAAGGTTGCAATTATCGATTCATCCAAATTGGAATAACGATGTTGTATTTAGATTACAAGGTGGAATTTATCAACAACAAGCATTTTATCGCGAAATGCGGAATTATGTAGGTGAAATAAACACCCAAATTCGAGCGCAGAAATCATCTCAAGTTGTAGCTGCAAGCGATTGGAGTTTTAATGCATGGGGAAGACCCTTGCGTTTTGTTACTGAAGCTTGGTATAAAAATATGTGGGATGTAATTCCATACGAGGTAGACAATGTTCGTGTGCGGTATTTTGCTACCAATAATTCAAAGGCATACGCTACTGGTCTTGATTTTAGAGTTAATGGAGAGTTTGTTAAATCGCTTGAGTCTTGGGCTTCGCTGTCGTTTTTGAAAACAGCAGAAAACTTATCGGATGATTTTTACTACAACTCAAAAAACGAGCGTATTGAGCCAGGTTATATTCCTCGTCCATCAGATCAACGGATGATTTTTAGCTTGATGTTTCAGGATTTTTTACCCAAAAATCCATCGTATAAAGTAAACTTGAATTTAGTTTATGGAACGGGTCTACCTTTTGGTCCTCCTGACAATCAGCGCTGGCGGGATACAAACAGAATGCCACACTACAAACGAGTTGACATTGGGTTTTCTAAACAAATTATTGGTGTTGATGAAAAAGGACCTCATGGGTCTGTGTGGAAATCATTCAAAAGCCTTTGGGCAAGTTTTGAAGTATTTAATTTATTACAATCCAACAATACTATTTCCTACTTGTGGGTACGCGATTCACAATCAAATATGTACGCAGTACCCAATTATTTATCAAGTAGAATATTAAATTTTAGAATTTCAGCTGAGTTTTAAAATAAGCTTATTGCTTTTTCAATAATACTACAACATTCAATTATTTGCTTTTCGGTAATAACCAATGGTGGCGCAAGTCTAATAATATTACCGTGAGTTGGCTTGGCTAACAACCCTAATTCTTTTAATTTAATGCAAATATTCCATGCAGTTTCACTTTCTGGATCACTATCAATTAAAATGGCATAAAGTAAACCTCTACCCCTTATGCCTTTAATTATTGGATATTTAGCTTGTATTTCGAATAATTTTTTTTCTAGAATTTCACCTAATTTGGTAGCATTTTCTGCTAATTTTTCATCAACTAAAACTTGAAGAGCAGCTAAAGCAACTTTTGAAGCCAATGGATTTCCACCGTAAGTTGAACCATGTTCACCCGGTTTAATAGTGAGCATGATTTCGTCATTTGCTAATACAGCAGAAATAGGGAGTACTCCGCCTGATAATGCTTTTCCAAGAATTAAGATATCTGGTTTAACGTTTTCGTGATCGCATGCAATTAGCTTCCCTGTTCTGCACAAGCCAGTTTGCACTTCGTCCGCAATCATCAACACATTGTATTCAGAGCACAAAGCCCTAACGCCTTTTAAATACCCTTCATCAGGTAAAACAACACCTGCCTCGCCTTGAATTGGCTCGAACATAAAGCCAGCCACATTGGGTTGGCTGATGGCATTTTCTAAGGCATCTAAATTGTTATAAGGTACAATATCAAACCCTGGCATATATGGTCCAAATCCTTTTCTGCTACTAGGGTCGGTAGAGCTAGAAATAGCTGCAAGCGTACGTCCCCAAAAATTTCCTTCAACAAAAACGATTCTTGCTTTATTTTCAGGAATTTTTTTAACATCGTATCCCCATCTTCTACATAATTTTAAAGCAGTTTCTCCTCCTTCAACTCCAGTATTCATGGGTAAGATTTTGTCGAAGCCAAAAAGTTCAGTTATGTATTTTTCATACTCGCCTAAAACATTATTATAAAATGCGCGAGAGGTTAGGGTCAGTTGTGTTGCTTGTGAAATTAATGCATCAATTATTTTGGGATGACAATGTCCCTGATTAACAGCAGAGTAAGCTGATAAAAAGTCGAAATATTTATTTCCTTCAGGATCCCAAACATTAACACCTTCCCCTTTTGAAATAACTACAGGTAGTGGATGGTAGTTGTGAGCTCCATACTTATCTTCTAAATTTATGGCTTGTTTACTAGAAATTGTACTCAATTGAAAACCGCGAGAATCGTTGGTATTAATCGGCATAGATAAAAGGTTTTAAAAAGTTTTGATTATTCAGCAAATGTAACTAATTTTGTCACCTCAAATGAAGGAGCGTTTTAACAATTCCTAAATTTGAATCCAAAGTTACGTAAGTAAACTGCTCAGAATGTCAAAACTTTGTATCCTAACCGGTAAAAAAGCTATAGTTGGTAACAACGTATCGCACTCAAATCGTAAAAGCAAGAGAAGATTTAATCCAAATCTTCAGACTAAGAAATTCTTCGTTCCAGAAACGGGCGAGTGGATTGTGTTGAAAGTTTCAACATCAGCTTTACGTACCATTAATAAAAATGGTATAACATCATCAATCAATAAATTTATCAAGAGAGGTAAAATTTAAAAGATATGGCAAAAAAAGGAAATCGTGTTCAAGTGATCTTAGAATGTACTGAGCATAAGAACAGTGGAATGGCTGGCATGTCTCGCTATATTACCACCAAAAACAAAAAGAATACTCCTGATCGTTTAGAGATTAAGAAGTATAATTCTGTGTTGAAGCGTATAACTGTTCACAAAGAAATTAAGTAATTATGGCTAAGAAAGTTGTTGCAACCCTGAAAAAAACTGCTACTGCAGAAGAAAAGATCGTAAAAGTTATAAGAACTCGTAGGTCTCCTAAAACTGGTGCTTACACTTTTAAAGAAGAATTTATTACTTCTGATAAAATGAAGGAGCATTTTAACTAATATCTTTTTATATAAAGTACATAGCCTCTGATTTTCAGGGGCTTTTTTTTTAAGTACCTGCTTGCTTTTTCGTATTTTTGTGCTCGAAATTGAATATGGGATTTTTTGACTTATTTAAACGTAACAAACAAGAGGATCAGCAGGCTTTAGACGAAGGTTTACAGAAAACACGCGACAATGTGTTTTCGAAATTGGCTAAAGCTGTTGTTGGGAAAAATACAGTTGATGACGATGTTCTGGATGCTTTAGAAGAAATTCTAATAACATCTGACGTTGGCGTATCAACTACAATCAAGATTATTGAAAGAATACAACAAAGAGTTTTAAGAGATAAATACGTTAACACTAGCGAACTAAATCAGATTTTAAAAGAAGAAATTGAATTTCTTTTGGCAGAAACCGATAAAAGTACGAAAGGTTTCGATTCAAACAATCTTCCAAAACCCTACGTAATAATGGTTGTTGGAGTTAATGGTGTAGGCAAAACTACTACTATTGGGAAACTGGCAAATCAATTTTCAAATGCTGGGAAAAAGGTTGTGTTAGGGGCAGCAGATACATTTAGAGCAGCTGCAATTGATCAACTTAAAATATGGAGTGAAAGGGCTAATGTGCCCATGATTGCTCAAAATATGGGTTCTGATCCAGCATCGGTTGCGTTTGATACACTAAAATCGGCATTAGCAACTAAAGCTGATGTTGTAATTATTGACACAGCTGGACGTTTGCATAACAAAGTAGGTTTGATGAATGAGTTGGGGAAAATTAAAACGGTAATGCAAAAACTTATACCGGATGCTCCACACGAAGTTTTATTGGTTTTAGATGCATCAACAGGTCAAAACGCCATTGAACAAGCCAAAGAATTTACAAAAACAACAGATGTTACAGCGCTTGCTTTAACTAAACTTGATGGTACTGCAAAAGGTGGAGTTGTTATAGGAATCTCAGATCAATTTCAAATTCCAGTTAGATATATTGGGGTAGGTGAAAAAATAGAACATTTACAGTTATTCGACAGAAAAGCATTTGTGGCTTCGTTGTTTGCAGGTAAAAACATAAGTGCATGAAAACAAAAACATTAAAGAAAAACAAAATCAACATAATTACCTTAGGTTGTTCTAAAAATACAGTCGACTCAGAAGTTATGATGTCGCAGTTAGTTGCGAACAATATGAATGTAACCCACGAATCAACTAAAGATGATTCTAATATCATCATCATTAATACATGTGGATTTATTGATAATGCAAAACAGGAATCGATTGATATGATTTTGCAATATTCAGAAGCAAAAGCAAGGGGTGATGTTGAAAAGTTGTATGTTACAGGATGTTTATCTCATAGGTATAAAGATGAATTAGCTACTGAAATTCCTGAAGTTGATGCATGGTTCGGAACAATGGAATTGCCTCGTTTGCTTAAAACGCTAAAGGCAGATTATAAAAAAGAATTATTAGGAGAGCGCCTAATTACAACCCCTTCTCATACTGCTTTTTTAAAAATTAGCGAAGGCTGTAATCGCCCATGTGCTTTTTGTGCTATTCCATTGATGCGCGGGAAACATATATCTAAACCAATTGAAACTGTACTTTTTGAGGCCAACCATTTGGTGCAAAAAGGGGTTAAAGAGTTAGTTTTAATTGCCCAAGATTTAACGTATTATGGTTTAGATATCTACGAAAAGCGCGACTTGGCTAATCTTTTAACTTCGCTTTCTGAAGTTGATGGGTTAGAGTGGATTCGCTTACAATATGCATATCCTAGCCAATTTCCGATGGAAGTATTGTCTATTATAAGGGATACTCCAAAAATTTGTTCTTATTTAGATATGCCACTTCAACATGCTAGCGATTCCATGCTTAAAGCAATGCGCAGAGGTATAACAGCAAACAGAACTCAAGATTTAATTGATGAGATTCGTGCAACTGTACCGGGCATTCATCTAAGAACAACCATGTTATCTGGTTTTCCGGGAGAAACAGATAAAGACCATCAAGAATTAATTTCGTTTATCGAGCGAAATAAATTTGAAAGGTTAGGAGTTTTCCCTTATTCGCATGAAGAAAGCACTGCAGCTTTTAACTTAGTTGACGATGTACCAGATGAGGTAAAACAGGAAAGGGCAGAAGATATAATGGCTATTCAACAAGGAATTTCATTGGAGAATAATTTAACCAAAGTTGGAAGCACAATGCAAGTTTTATTTGACCGAGTTGAAGGAGATTACTCAATTGGTAGAACTGAATTTGATTCTCCGGATGTTGATAACGAAGTTTTAGTTTTAACAGGCAAGGCGCCTATAGAAAAAGGTGCGATGAAGTTCATTAAAATTACCAATGCCGAAGAGTTTGATTTATACGGTGAAATGATTTAAAATGAATCAAAGAAAAATAGCATTTAAAGAAACTGGAAGGTTTTCAAATCGTATCAATAATTATACAGAGGGGCTAAATTCATTAGCCCCTTTTTACAGTTATGAACCTAGTATTGATGGTCTTTTATTAGCATCAAAAAATAGAAAGTTTGAAGATTCAGATAGATATATATTATCTGAAGTTATTAAAAATCAGTTTGATGGAATTGAAATGACTGAATCTCAGAGTAGAAATATTGAGTTATTAAAATTATCAAACACCTATACAATTACAACTGGCCATCAATTGTGTTTATTAACAGGGCCTTTATATACCATTTATAAAATTGCAACGGTGATTAATACCGCAAATCAATTGAATGAAACACAAAAGGAGTTTAGGTATGTTCCTGTTTTTTGGATGGCAACCGAGGATCATGATTTTGAAGAAATAAACCATATAAATCTTTTTGGAAAAAAAATTACTTGGGAAAAAGATTCACTAAAACAACCTGTTGGAGATATTAAAATTGAAAATATGGATGAGTTTTGGAACTCAATCGAACTAATTATACCAGATTCAATAACTGTAAAAAGATGGAGGAATTATGCTGATAAGTCACAGAATCTTGCTGCTTTTACCCGGTTAGTTATAAACGATTTATTTGCGGTTTTTGGCCTATTGATTTTAGATCCAACAGATATTCGCCTTAAAAAACAATTTATTAATTATGCTATTAATGAGTTTGAAAGTAATTTTTCGGATATTGAAGTAAAAGCTCAAACATTAAAACTATTAAATCTTGGATACAAAGAGCAGGCTTTTAGCAGGGAAATTAATTTGTTTTTAGTAATTGATGGCGTTAGGAATAGAGTTAAACAAAATTTTGATGGATTTAAGGTTGGCGATGTCGTCTATACTAAGCAAGAATTAACTGATTATATATTTAGGAACCCAAAATCAATTAGTCCAAACGTAATCTTACGCCCACTTTATCAAGAAGTAATTTTGCCTAATGTAGCTTATGTTGGCGGGGGAGGAGAAATAGCTTATTGGTTTCAATTAAAGTCATTATTTGAAAAGTCAAAGGTTGATTTTCCTGTATTATTAGTTCGAAATTCATTTATGTTATACGAAGGAAGTTTAATAAAAAAGCTAAGTAAATTAGGTTTGTCTATTACTGATCTTTTTTTGCCAATAAAAGAAATTGAAAATAGAATTTTGTTTGATAGTTCTAACAAAGTAGATTTTGAAAAATATAAATCTGCATTAAATTCTATTTTTGTTGAATTAGGAAATGAGCTTAAAACAACTGATAAACAATTAGAAACAGCAACAGATATTGAATACAGCAAAGCTGTTAAGCAAATAGAGACCCTGAAAAAAAAATATATAAAAGCAACAATTGATAAAGAGGCTATAAAACTAAATCAATTAAATAAAATGTTGGAAAGCGTTTTCCCAGGAAATGAATTGCAAGAAAGAGTAGAAAATGTATTAATGTATTTGGATAACAAGAGTGATTTTATTGATACAATTGTAAATACGGCTAACCCTTTCGAAGATCAATTTGTGCTAATTGAATTATAGACATGCTTTCAAAAAGTGAAATTAGGAAAACTACGTTGGCTAATCGTAAAAAGTTAAGTCACGAGGAATACGAATATCTTTCTAAACAATTAGTAGAAAGCTTTATACAGCAAATTGCTTTTAAAGGAAACGAAATTGTTTCAATTTTCTTACCTATAAAAAAGCAAAAAGAGCCAAATACATTTTTATTGATTGAGAAATTGGTTGAATTGTACCCTAATTTGAGGTTTTGTGTTCCTGTAATTATAGGAAACAGAATGTTTCAAGTTAAATGGAGTTTAGAAAGACCATTGATATCAAACATTTGGGATATTCCAGAACCAATTCCACCCTATGAATTTGTTGAATCAATGGATATAAACTATGTAATTACTCCTTTATTAGCCTTTAACGATGGTTTATTCAGAATTGGATATGGGAAAGGGCTCTATGATAAATTCTTTACTAATGAAGGGTTTAGAGGGTGTAAAGTAGGATATTGTTTAAGTAGCAATCCATCGGATTTTGAAGCCGATGATCATGATATTTCGTTAGATGTGATAATAACCCCATAAAAAAAGAGAGCTGTCCATTACAGCTCTCTTTTTTTATGATTAGGTTAATAAATAAATTACTTAACAATCATTTTGTTTGTAACGGTAGAACCGTTTGCAGTTACATTATAAAAATAAGTACCAGCTTTTAAGTTTAAGTTTAAATCTAAACGATTTACACCTTCACCTAAACCGCGATATGTTTTATTGAACATCTGCTGACCAATAACGTTAGTTACAGACAACGAAACATCAGCGTTTTTTTCTAAAGTTACATTGATGCTAGTTGAACCATTACTTGGGTTAGGATAGTTTTGACTAACTGAGAAGTTGGCTGCACTTACAGCATTTGTAGCAGTAGCCCAACGGAAATCTGTTTCGTCAATATCAATACCTTTTACATAAAAGTGCTCACACCATGCGTTAGCTGGATCAGTAGAATTTGGCTTAGTATAACTAGTGTGCATGTTAAACTTTGTACCAGTTTTACCAACATTTTTAGCTAAGTAATGATAATAACAACTGCCTTCAATGTTAGTGTTAACTGTCATGTTTTTGTGTTTTGACCAAACACCCCCATCATTCCATAAAGTTGATTTTCCTGTTTCAACATCCCAAGCAGTAACAAATAAATCAGGTAATTCATTTAAGCCAGTCGGAGATAATGAAGGGTCAGTATCTGTAAATTCAACAAATATTTTTTTACTGTCTGATGATTTACCAGCTTGAACACGAGCTGTATATGCTTGACCAATAGGAGAAGTTGCAGCATCAGATACCTGATCCGTTGCAAATTTGTAAAGGTGGCGTGCATTCCATCCAGTTGAAGTTTGGTAAACATCATAAATATGACGGCCAAAAGAAAAGTTATAAGTATATCCTACTGAATCTGGATGGTTGCTATATGCAGAAGCTATTCCAAAAATTAAGTGTAAATTATTTTGATAATCAACAACAGCATCCATTCCAAAATTGCTTAAGAAATAAGGACGAACACCACCTGTGGTCATTGGACGCAATGAATCTGCAAATGCTGGTATTGCAGCAAAGTTGTAAAAAGGTTGTTTTACCCAAGTTGTACCTGCGTTTGTAGTTTTCCAAACATGGGGATAAGCCAGTTTTTGTGCAACTGCAGCAGTGGTATCAGTTCCGATCGCAGTTACATAACCAGTATTACCATCATTGCTCCAAGCCATTGTTAATGTTGCACCAAAGTAACTCATGTTAGTGCCAGGAATTGCTTGTGAAGTCCAATCCCATTTTTGAGCAACAGCATTAAAGATACCAGTGTAAACAAAAGCTCCATCAAAAGATGTACCGCCTGTATTAACTGTGTACCCTAAAATACGTACACGACCTTGATTGTCAATAGCCATGCCTGTACGCGGTCCGATTGTTTCGTTGAATGGAGTAAGAGCATGTTCATCCCACAAAGCTTCTTGGTTAGTACCTGAAAGTTTCATGCTAAAGAAAAAGCTTGAAGTCCAAGTTGATGCTGGGAAACCAGTAGCATCATTGATAGAAGGCCCTGCAATAACTGCAAATGCATTGCTTGGATTTGTGTTACCAGTTGGATTATAAACTACGCCAGAAGGATATCTGTTAGATCCAACTCCAGCCATTAGCTTTTTTGTAGTATCCCATGCTGCACCGTTATTCGTTGAGAATGTAGTTTGCATAATTCCAGAACCACCTGCATTACCTGGAGCTTGACGATGAGTAAAAGCAATCAAGTTAAGGTCTGGCTGATAAAACATACATGTTTGATAGCTTAACAACACACCAAAAATGTTCAATGAAGAGCCCATTTTAACAGTTGTAATTGCACTAGTAGACTCTAATCCTGTGTTTGCCTTTATTGGGCCTTTCGCAGGAAGCATAATTTGATCATCAAATTGGTTTTGTACCTGATTTGAGTACGCATTGTTCTCAAACGGCAAAACTTTTGAAGATTGGGCATTAGCAGTAAGGCTAAATCCTAGTGCTAACATCGCAAGTAAAGTTCTTTTCATATTTATTTTAGTTGTTTTTGGTTTTAATGCACAAAGTAATGTATTGGACTTAATAAAAGCAATATAAGAAACATTAAAGTGCTATAAAAAGGTCACTATTTTGTCTTTTTTTGTTGTTGAGCCGACATTTCTTCTAAACGCTTTTGAAAAGAGCTCTTTTTTGACGAAACTGGCTTCTTTTTGTTCTCTTGCATTATCCTATGCAATTCATTTTCATCCACCTTATTTCTGATAATATATTGTTGAATTAATGAAGTTATGTTGGATAAAAAGTAATAGTAGCTCAAGCCTGATGAGTAGTTGTTGAATATTCCTAAAAACATAAATGGCATTACATATCCTATCCAAGCCATTTGATTATTTGCTCCCATCATCTGATTATTCATACGAGTGTAAATGATGGTTGAAATGGTCATCAAAATGGTGAACAAACTCATGTGGTCACCATAAATTGTATCAATTATTGGAATGTAGCCAAAGTTCCAAATAGAGTCATAACTCGATAAATCTTTTGCCCAAAGAAATGCTTGTTGTCTTAATTCAATTGATGATGGGAAGAAATTAAACATGGCAATAAGTATCGGCAACTGAAAAAGCATAGGTAAACATCCTCCTAATGGGTTTACGCCAGCTTTTTGATATAGTTTTAGGTTTTCAGATTGTAGTTTAGTTGGGTCGCTTCCAAATTTTTCTTTCAGTTCGTCAATTTCTGGTTTGAGCAAACGCATTTTAGCTCCAGAAATAAATGATTTATATGTGAAAGGAAATAGAATCAATTTGATGATAATGGTTAAAATCAAAATAATTAAACCGTAATTTAAGCTAAAAGAATCTAAGAAGTGAAATACGTTGATAATAAGGTACTTGTTTACCCATCCAAAAATCCCCCAACCTAATGGAATTTGTTTTTCAAAATCATGACCAACTGCCTTTAACGTTTTATAGTGGTTTGGTCCAAAATAGAATTGAAAATTAATTTCATTTTTAGCCTTATGCGTGATTGGGATGTTCATTTCTGCTCCCATCATTTTTATATGGCTATCTGTAGGATAAGATTTCGAAGAAATTTTACCTTTTTCAAATCCTTTTTCTGCTAAAAGTGTGGTTGTAAAAAACTTCTGTTTAAATGCAATCCATTCAACATCCGTTTCTAATACTTCTTCATCGTCTTTGCCATAAGAAATTTTGTCAACATCTTCATCTTTAAGCTTATAAATTGCTGTAGAGTTTTGTCTTTGTTCTTTTACACTTCTTTCTAAATGGGGCGTGTTTACATTCCAATTTAAAACGGCATAGTTTACATTTGGCTGCAACACTTTGTTTAAATCGTAAAGGTTCAGCTTGTGTTTAACTAAAAACGAGTTTGGCTCTAGTGTATAAACGTGTTCAATTGTGCCACCATTTTCAAGTGTCGCAGTATAGGTAATAGATTTTGAGGTCGATGTTGCATCTAACACTGAGTCAGACACATTTACAGCGAAATATAAATCAGCAGTTTCAATAGTTCTGTTTTCAGCAAAAAGAGTATAACTGTATTTCGAGTCTTTTTTGTTTATTATATAAAGTGGAGCTTGATCGTAGGTCTTATAATCAAACAATCTAACTTGGCTAAAAACACCGCCTTTAGAGTTAAAAGTAACTTCAATTAACTTGTTTTTAAGAACAGTTTCTTTTTCGAAACCTGAAGTTAATTTAGAAAAGCTGCCGAACTTTTCTTGATTTAATAAGGAATCTTTAGCAAAATCTACAATAGGAGGAGTTGCAGCTTGTATAACCTTTGAGGTATCTGCATTTGATTTTACTATTTCTGTTGTCTCGGGAGAAAAAAATAAATTAGATATAACTAAAATTAATCCGATAAGAGTTAGCCCGATGATGGAATTACGATCCATTGATAATTTTTATAATTGGTGCGAAATTAAGGGTATTAAGTCAATAATTTAAATAATTGACTCGTTGAATATCATTCCAAAGTTTTCAAGTTCTTTTAAAACTGGTTTATAGATTTGAGGGTCGATAGGAATTTGGACACCTTTTAGAGTAATATCTCCATTTAAATACATCTTAAGGCTAATTGCAAGGGGTAAGCCAACCATTTTAGCCATAGCTGTGTGTATTTGATCCTCTCCTTCAAACAATAAAGTACTTTTTAAAATTTGCTTTTTGTTGTTGAGTTTATAGGTTATTTCATGATGCATTACTACCAAATCTTTGTCTGTTTCTTGAAGTTTTAATTTAGGTTCCATCAAATATTGCATTATTTGAGCTGGTGTAGCATTTGTAATTGGCAATATATCCGCTTCAAATAATCCTAAAAATTCGAACTGATTTAATAGGGTAACAATTTCAACTTCAGAGAAATGGTTTGATATAAGGAAATCAGAAAGGGAAGTTCTAGTGTCGGTTGAACTTGGTAAAAAACTATTTAAGAATTGTTCGTTAGTCATTTTGCCATCCAAGTTTAGATGTACCGTATCGTTTGTTAAACCTAATATTACTAAAACATGCCATCCTAATATATAATCAGGATAACGGAATGTTGCGCGTTGCAAAGTTTGAATATTATCTAAACCGTAGGTTTTAATGTAGCTTAACGAATCGCGGTTTGGGTAAGATTCCAATATTCCAAAATTTAGGATATTAATCTTTGTAGGCTTACTGAAAAGCCTTTGGTAAGGAACAAACTTTACTTGGTTGTTTTCTAAATAGGTTGCAGGTGTTCCAGCACCCGCTAAAATTACATTGCGAGGATTCCACGAAAACTTATAATGCCAAGGGTTATCGTCAGATTTTTTTGAGATCAAGCCACCTGTATAACTATAAAATTCTTCAATTTCTGCTCCATTTTGCTTTAAACGATCAAAAATTTCCATGGCAGACATATGGTCTATCCCTGGGTCGCAACCCATTTCATTCAAGAATAAAAGGCCATTTTGTTCTACTTCTAAATGCATAGCAGCCATTTCTTCGCTTACATACGAAGCCGTAAATAAACTTTTACATAAGCTTAAACAGACTCTAGCAATACCTATATGGTGGTCTGGTGGAGCAAGTGAAACAACCACATCATTTTTTGCGATAACGTCTGTTAATTCAGAAATGTTTTCTGTATTTAAAGAAATAGGAAACGCATTAGGGTGGCTATTTGATTTTTGTTTAGCTAAACTCAAATTAATATCAGCAATGGTGATATTCCAGTTTGAATCTAGGGCGTGCACTAAAAGGTAGTCAATCAGGCTAGTAGCAGATTTTCCTGCTCCGATAATTAAAATATTTTTCATGAATGCGACAATGTCAAAAGAAAATTTTGCAAGTGCAAATCTAGCACTTAGCTTTGTCACCCTTTCATTGTTTTTGAATGAAGAATATAATAATAAAATCTGAGGCAACCTTATATGAAAATATAAGCGAATTGCCACCCCAAACCGCTGCTCTGCTTGAAAAAGCATATGAAGCCGCTCGTGATGCTTATGCACCATATTCTCGTTTTCACGTTGGAGTAACGTTGTTGTTCGAAGATGGCACAACCCTAAATGGGTCGAACCAGGAAAACGAAGCATATCCAAGTGGACTGTGTGCCGAAAGAACCGCACTTTTTGCTGCTGGAGCCATCCATAAAGGACTTAAAATTAAATCAATGGCAATTGCAGCTATTGCAGAGGATTACAATATTGAAGATCCTGTTAGTCCATGTGGGAGCTGCTTGCAAGTAATATTAGAGTCTGAAAGAAAGCAGGATATGCCTATTGAGATAATTTTGGGAAGCAAAAGTGGAAAAACCTTGGTTTTAAGCGGAGTTAAAAACTTAATGCCTTTTCAATTTAAACTTAAAGCGGTTTAATAATTTTTTTAAGGGTTTGATATAGTGCTGATGTTGGTAAACCCATCACATTAAAGAAACAACCCTCTATTTTTTTAACGGCTGCATAGCCTATCCATTCTTGGATGCCGTAACTTCCAGCTTTGTCGTAAGGCTCGAAGGTATTTACGTAATCTTCAATCTCGTTTTTTGATAATTCGTTAAAAGTAACCTGTGTAGTGTTATCAAATAAATGAATTTCATGATTTGCTGCAATACAAACGCCAGTTACAACAGTATGGGTTTTCCCTGATAACGCAATCAACATGTTAATTGCTTCAACTTGATTTTCTGGTTTTCCAAGGATTTTATGTTCAGAAATTACTATCGTATCAGCCGTTATAACTATTTTATTATCTAAAAATTCTTTTTCAAAAGCATTTATTTTTTTTGTAGCTAAATACGTTGGAACTTCATGCAGCGGCAAATTCGCAGGATAAGTCTCGTCCACAGACCTAAATTCAATTTGAAAGTTAAATCCAAGTGCTTGTAAAAGTTCTTTTCTACGTGGAGAACCTGATGCTAATATTATAGGAACCGAAGTTTTCAATCTTTTTTAGATAAATGTGAATGATAAAATACCACCAATCATTGCAATTTTAAGCCAAAAGCTAGCTTTTGTAAATTGTTTTTTTTCAGATGCAACCGATATATAATACGCCTGAGCTAAAAGTGGAATAAAAGATAAGATTGTTATTGAAATAATAAAAGCGAGTTTAAGTGTTGTTACTTTTAAAAGTATCCCAAAAAACAATAAAAAAAAGGTTAATGATGAAATCCAACTTAGAATAGTTTTAGTGTTTGAAATTCCTAACACGATTGGAATTGTTCTGCACCCTTTTTTCGAATCTCCATCCATGTCTTCCACATCCTTTACAATTTCACGCGATAAGGTGGTTAAAAATGAGAAAATACTAATAAAACCCATCCAAAATAGTAAGTCTGAATATCTTGAATATGAAACTTCTTTTAAAAAGGAAATACCCGAAAATTCAGAAATAAATGGAATGACTAGAACTAATGTTGCTAAAAATGCAATGGTTAAGTTGCCAACTAATGGTTTCGATTTTAGGTTTTTCGAATAGAAAAAAAGCAATAAAATTGAGGTTAAATATATTGCAAATAGCAGCTTAGAGTTTGCCAAAAATGAAAAATATATGGCCGACACTAAACCAAAAACTACAATAATAACATACGCGATTTTAGTAGTTTTTGCTAAAATGGTTTTATTGATAATTTGAGATTCTGGTTTGTTTATCGCATCAATTCCAATGTCGAAGTAGTCATTAATGATATATCCTCCAGCTGAAATTAAAATAACAGGAATTAAGAAAGCGAAAAAGTTTGCTGAGGCTAAAATGCCAAATTCAGCTAAGAAAGAGGTGATTAAAAACGAATGAATGATGTAAAGTGTGCCGCCTAAAATAAATAAATTAAGAGGCCTGATAAGTTTGAAGTATTTTAGCAATTTAGCCATTGGCCTCAAAAGTGTATGGCCATTGGCCGTTTAGTCGCAAAACTTCCTCCATAAACTCTCTGCAGGCTCCATTTCCTCCATTTTTCTTACTAATAAACGAGCTAATTGCTAATATTTCAGCTTCTGCATCGTTGGGGCATGCGCTTATACCGCACCATTTCATGGCTTCACGATCAGGTAAGTCATCGCCCATAAATGCAATCTCAGTCGGGAGGAGGTTTAGTTCTGCTGCAATGTCTTTTAGTATTTCTAGCTTGTTTTCAGCGTTTAAAAAAATTTTAGAAAATCCAAGCCTTTCTAAACGCGGAATAACCGCTTGATTTTTTCCTCCAGAGATTAGAATCAAATGATATCCGGCTTTAGCCGCAATGTTTATTGCTAAACCATCGCGTACATGCATTGTTCTTAACTCATTGCCGTTATTGTCTATTAAAACTGTGCCTGATGTTAAAACGCCATCCATATCAAAAACAAAAGCTTTTATGGACTTGTAAAGGGTTTTATAAATCATTTTTTCTCTTCTAATTGAATTAGATCAGAAAGTAAACGGTAAAGTTTTTGCCATTCAGGGTGTTCTGATAGTAAGTTTTCGTGACGCTGCAACACGGAACTATCGTTACGTTTTGCAGGGCCAGTTTGTGCTTTTTCAGGTCCTATGGTGAATGAGTTTTTTATCTGTTGCAACATTAACGGTTTTAACAAACTGAACTCTAATTCACTTTCTGCAAGCAATTGTTTCGAAACTCTTAGTAACTGGTTAGTAAAATTAGCTGCCATAACTGCTGCTAAATGGTATTTTTCGCGGGTATACGAATTAACAAATTCTACTTGTGAAGTAAACTCAAAAGCAAGGTTGTATAAAAACCTTAGGTCAATTTCGTTTGTTGCTTCAATTAGAATTGGAAACTCATTTTTTTCTGGAAATGGTACAGAAGTTGACAAAGTTTGCATCGGATAAAAAACACCTCTGCGTTTGTGATTCTTCAACGCTTCTAAGCTTGTGGTACCAGAGGTATGTGCAACAACTCCAGAAACCTCTGGAATTAAGTTGCTGATTTCTGAAATAAATGCATCTTTTATAGCAACAATATAAATATCTGCATCTGTTGGGATATTATTGATATCAGAAAAATACGGAATATTGTAACGATCGCTGATTTGGGTTCCAGCAATTTTATTTCTGCCAAAAATACCTTTTGGAGCCAAACCCCCTTTTGTAAAAGTATGGGTAAAAAAGCTGGCTACATTTCCGGTTCCAATGATAAAAAATGATATGGGTTTCTTACTCATCCGTTAATCGTGTTGTAAACGTTTAAATTCTTTTTTTCTATAAATCATAGCCAATCCAAGCCCAATAACCATAGTGATCATACCTAACCAAACTAAGTTTATATATGGAAAGCGAATTGCCTTCATTATAATATAGTCGCGCGGTTTTGGGGTTCGCTCTGCAATTGAAACACTTACTTTGCCTGTTTTTGGGTCAATTTTATTTATCCAAATTCGTAATCCAGCATCGTTGTCTATAGCATCGTAAGTAAAAACGGTATTGTCTTTGATGACATACACAGGTTTTAGAATAGTATCGCCAATTAATCTTTTTACGCGCATCGACAAAGCAACTGCTAATTGAGAACCTGTAGTTTTTGATTGAAGATCAGCAGGTAAATCTCTCGTTACACCTTCATTTATCAAAAGTATTTCTGATAGCATTACGGTATCAGGTTTTGTTAAATCAAACTGGGCTTCTTGTGCATCTCTCCACTCTGGAGCTTCAGAAATAGCCTTTTTATCGGGAACTTTGGTAACGTGTGTAAATAAATCGTACTGTAAAAAATGTTTGGTATCAGGATTGGCAATTAGCCCCATTTTAGGATTTAATTGTGCATTTGGAGTTAAAACAAAACTGTAATCTACCTTTTTTGTGTCTGGATTTATTTTCTCGTATTGCACTTTATAGAAAATGTTTGGCTCAACTGCTGAGTCGCCTAAAAATGTAACTCTAAAGCCTTTCATTTCTATGGGTTCGTTCTTCCAAAGCAACACGTTTTCTTCGTTGTCTTTTTCTTTAAAAGCTTCATCGTGCGCTAGTCCTGTTCTATTTATTGAAATAACCTCTTTTTGAACCGATGAAATCAATATCCCAACCAACATTATTGCAAATCCAATATGAGAAAGGGTAGAACCTAGGGATGGAAGTTTTTTGGAGCGTTCTTGTAATATTTGTGCGTTTATAATTAATCCGAAAAATGCAGAAAATAGCAAAAGAGAATATTGCCAGTTTTGAAACTCGTTATAATACCCAATAATTAAGGCAAAAGTTAAACTAAGTATTAGCGCAATTCGAGATTTTACAAATACATCTTTAAAAGCGGATAGTTTAAATTTAGCAATTTGAGCAAAGCCGGTTAATAGTAAAATCAGAACAGCAATTGGTAATTGAAAACGGTTGTAATGTGCTTCTGCATCGGCAGGAGGTGCAAGTTTGGTGCCGAATAATTTATTCCAAACTGGAATTGAGGTTACAAATGTGATGTGAAAACAGCTAATTAGTAAAACTAAAGCTCCAAAAAACATCCAAAATTCACGAGATGTTAGATGTGCTTCTGATTTAGACATGGGTATTTCATCCCAGCGGCTGTAAAGTAGCCAGCCTGCAATGGCAACAAAAATGAAAAGGTAAACAAGCAATTGACCACTCATGCCTAAGTCAGTGAAAGCATGAACAGATGAATCTCCTAAAATGCCGCTACGTGTTAAAAAAGTGGCATATAGAACAAGGATAAATCCAGACATCAACATCAAAAATGTGCTTTTGCTCGATTGTCCGGTTTTTTTATAAACTAAAAGCGTATGTAGTCCTCCTAAAAGTAAAAGCCATGGGACTAATGAGGCATTTTCTACTGGATCCCATGCCCAATATCCTCCAAAACTTAATGATTCGTATGCCCAAGCTCCGCCCATCATAACTCCTAACCCAAGAATCATCAAGGAGAAAAGCGTCCAAGGAAGTACTTTTTCCATCCAAGATTTATATTCTTGTTTAAAAAGCACAGCACATAAAAAAGCAAATGGTATTAAGGTTGAAGCAAATCCAAGAAACAACACGGGGGGATGGATTACCATCCAAGGGTTCTGTAACAATGGATTTAAGCCGTTTCCATCGGTTATAAATTCTAAGTAATTCGGGCGCGAAAATATAGGGGCTTGCATTACCTCGCGCAAAAGCATAAAAGGATTGCTGCCCAATTTGTATCCAAAAAAGTAAACCCCTAAAATCATGCTGCTTAAGGCAACTTGAGCTAAAGAAACGATGGACAAAACGGGAGATTCCCAAGTTTTAGCTGTTCTAATTAGGACAAAGCCTAAAACAGCATGCCAAACAGTCCACAACCAAAAGCTGCCTTCTTGGCCTTCCCAAAAACACGAAATAATATAATGTGTCGGGAGTATTTTAGAAGAATGTTGCCATGCATAATGGTATTCGAAATACTGATTGTAAATGATGTAAAAAAGAGAAATCCCAATTCCAAAAACAGCAACGATATGGGTATAAAATGAAATTCTCCCTAGTTTTTTCCATGAATCGCTTTCTATTAATCCCTTTTTTTCCAGAAAAGATGATTTTGTAAATGAAATAAATGCAAGAATTGAGGCAATAAAACTTAAAATAATAAGTGCGTGACCTATTTGGCCGGGGAGTAAATGCTCTCCTATAAAGGTTAAATCCATTAGTATTTTGTAGAATCTTTTACAGGATTTATTCCCTCTTTATCAACATATTTCGATGGGCATTTTGTAAGTATTTTGCTGGCATGAAAAGATTCGTCTTTCATTTTACCAATAATAACCACTTGTTCTGAATGCTCAAAATGATCTGGTTTTGTTCCTTTATAAATTACTTTGCTGGTTTTACCATTATTGTCTTGCATGAAAAATGAAAACTTATTTGCATCAACTTCTGGATTGTATTCCATTTGCTCTTTCTGCACAAGTTTTCCCACTACATGAAATTCTTTTTTTGGATTGTCAGATGCTATCTGGAATGTCTCGTAGCTACTAGCATCGCCAAGTGTTGCAATTATTACTCCAATAGCGGTAGCAATCAGAATTATCAATACTAAATGAGTTCTTTTCATTTTTATCTGAAATTTAGTGCAAAGTTCGTTTTTTTAACGTTCATATGTGTGCTTTCGTTTCATTTTTTCTGTTTTAATGAACTAATTTATGTTGTTTTGCACTTGATTGAAATCATATGAGAGGTCTAAAGTTTTATTTTTTAACAATTGTTTTTATTTTATCGATTTCTAGGGCAAATGCTCAAAACGAGCAAGAACTTGGTAGATTAAATGAATTGGTTAAAACTTTTTCATCTTCAGATAGTTTAGAACTGAGGGTTACTGCAAATTATCAATTTATCAAAGGTTTCGTAGATTTATTAAAGCAACCCAATTCTTTTAATTTCAAACTAGATACATTTAAATCTATTTCTACAATTTATAGTGCTGATAATTCATTTAGAATATGTACATGGGCTGTAAAACAAGACCTTGGATCTTGGCGACATTTTGGCTGTATCCAATTTAATCAAACTCCATTGATGTTAGTTCCTTTAATGGATCAGAGCGATAAATTAGGAGAACTTACGGATAGTACAATCACCCCTAAAAACTGGTTTGGTTGTGTTTATTATGGCATGATTGAGAAAAAGTACAGAAGAAAAAAGTACTATACCTTGGTTGGGTATGATGCTCATGAGCCTTTTTCTCAGAAAAAGATTTTGGAGGTGATGACCATCGATAAAAAGAAAGTGATTCGATTTGGGGCGCCTATTTTTAAAGATGGTGATAAGTACGCTCACCGCTTATTTTATGAATATTCCAAAACAACTACCATGGCTTTACGTTGGGAAAAGGCGGTAAATATGATTGTTGTCGAAAATTTGATACCGCCAAAAGCCGATAATGAAGGCCAGCGCTTTACCTATGTGCCCGATGGAAGCCTCAACGGTTTTTATTGGAAAAAAGGGAAATGGTTGTACAAAGAGAATATCGTTGTTGGCAATCCAAAAACTAAATAAGCGAATTCATCCGCAAGTGATTGCAAATAATCCCTGTTGAAACAGCAGCATTTAGCGATTCTGCCTTTCCCCAAGATTGGATTTTGATACTATGCTCGCATTTTGACGCAAGCAGAGGGTCAAGTCCACGCGATTCATTGCCTATAAACAAAACAATACCTTCTTTTTTAGTATAATTGATTAAGTTTTCACCACTTAATAAGGTTGAAACAAAAGGCAAATCTGCTTTTTTAAATTCATCTAGGATATTAAATTCTTCAAAATAATAAACTGGAATTCTGAAACACGAACCCATAGAAGCCATCAACGCTTTCGTATTAAACAAATCCGTTGTTTGATTAAAACATAAAATGCCTTTGAAATTAAACCAATCGGCAATTCGTACAATTGTGCCTAAGTTTCCTGGGTCGCTAATAGCATCAAGTGCAAGCCAAGCGTCTCCTTTTTGTGCAATAGGACTTTGGCTTTTTTCAATTGAAACTACAGCTAGAATTGGCGATGGGGTAGATAAATGCGTAAGTCTTTCCATTTCTGAATAGGAAACGCCAACAGCATTCTCAATGGGGTTTTTATCGAGCCAACTTTTTTCAGCAAAAATATATTCAGCTTTATAAATAGAAATTAACAGCTCTGAAAACAGTTTTTCTCCTTCAATTACAAAAAAACCTAAAGTATTCCGTTCTTTTTTATGCTTTAACGAACTAACTAATTTAATTTGTGCCTTTGTTAACATATTGCCATTGAAAATACGCCTGCCAAGATATTTGATTTTAACGGTTTCCTTATTCGCATCTGCATGTAATGTTACCCATTTCTTAACCGAAGATCAGGCTTTGGTTGTAAAACACAAAGTAAGAGGATTAAACGATCAACTTTCATCCGAAAGTAAAGAAATGATGTTGCCAAAGCCAAATCGTAAATTTTTGTTTTTAGGTAAATTTAATACGTGGGTTTACCTTCGATCCTCAAATATCTCTGAAAAAAGCTTTTGGACAAAACTTAGAAACAATATTGGCGAAGCTCCGGCTTTGTTTGATACCGTGGATTTGAACATAAATGCTGAAAGATTAAGACAGTTTAGCGTTAACAACGGCTATTTTAAAGCAGATGTAGAGGCATCTGTTAAAATCAAACGCAAAAAAGCAAAATTATATTACGATGTTTCTCATGGCACACAGTATGTATTTGGCGACCTGATAATTCAAGACTCTACTCTGGTTTTTCAGGCAATTAAATTTAAATCTGAAAAGTCTTTGGTGAAAAAGGGAGAACCATATTCGCTAGCTATACTGGATAAAGAAAGAGAAAGATTGGTGAAGGAATTGAAAAATGTGGGATACTTTTTTTTTAATAAGGATTATATATATTTTGAAGCAGACACTTCAAAAGGGAATCATAGTGTTGAATTGTATTTGAAGTTAAAAGAAGCTAAAGCCGATTACGTTTATTCGGCCTTTAAAATTGATAGCATTATCATTAATCCTGATTTTAATGTGCTTGCTCCTTTTTTTAATCAAGACTCTATACACAAAACAGTATTTGGAAACTATATAGTTGGTAAAGTGTTTCCTGTAAAGCCTATAGTAATAGAAAATGCAATACTGTTTAATTCTGGAGAAAAGTACAATGACGATGTTATACGGACAACTCAAAGGCGATTAAACGATCTAAAATATTATTCTGCAGTTTCAATTAGGCCTTTTCCTAAAATTGATGGCTCTAATAAAATAAACATCTATGTTTTGTTATCGAAAGGAAAAAAGTATTCAACAACATACGCAGCTGATGCAAGTACAAATAGTATTTCGACTCTTGGAATTTCTGGTTCAGCATCGCTATCAAACCGAAATGTATTTAGAGGTGCCGAATTTTTAGATTTACGTATTTTAGGAGGTGTAGAATCTCAACCTTTAAACAATTCTACTTTAGGTACGAACCAAGTTTTTAATACACTTGAATATGGTGCAAATGCAACGTTTAATTTACCGCGCTTTGCTTGGCCATTTCACAGTTTGAATGCTGATAAAAGTTTAGTGCCTAAATCAATTGTATCGGTGAGTTATGTACGTCAAAATCGACTCGATTACGAACGTGCCCTAAGCAGTTTTAGGTTTGGTTACGAGTGGTATAATAGAACTAACGAAGTTTTCGGATTTTATCCCATAGAAATGAACCTAGGGAGAACATATCAAATTGATTCTGTTTTGAAAGAATTAATTAACATCAATAACGATCCGTTTCTGAAATTTACTTTTAGTGACCACTTTACGCTTTCATCAAGAATTACGTATACTAAAAATAATTTGAACTCGGAAAAGCGTAAAAAGCAAAATTTTATTCGAGTAAATTTTGAATTTGCTGGCAATTCGCTTGATTTGATTTCAAGATGGATTTCGCCTAATGAGGCCGTTCCGCGCAAAATATTGGGTTTACCTTATTTTCAGTACATCAAAACCGATTTGGATTTACGTAAATACCTACAGATTTCAAAAAACAACATGTTAGCTGGAAGGTTTTACCTTGGAATTGGTGTTCCTTTAACCAACTCAATTACACTGCCTTTAGAAAAACGCTATTTCATTGGAGGAAACAACAGTATACGAGCTTGGCAAGCTCGGACTTTAGGTCCTGGTAATGGGAATATTTACAGTTCGAACAGTGTCGGACAATTTGGAGATATGAAAATAGAATCAAACTTGGAGCAACGTTTTGGTTTATATCAGCGCTTAAAGGGCGCGATATTTATGGATGCTGGAAATGTATGGACTTTTAAAGACACGGTATCCTCTCGATCTGAGTATTCGAATTTCAAGTTTAATAAATTTATAAATCAAATTGCAATTGGTACTGGGTTTGGAATACGATTCGACTTTAGTTATTTTGTAGCAAGACTTGATATTGGTATCAAACTGCGCGATCCATCGTTTTTAAATGGAAATGAATGGGTGATTGCAAACATTTTTAATTCGCAATGGAAGTCTACAGATTGGCAAAAAAACTTAATAGTAAACCCAGGTAATTTTACCAATAAATATCAATTTACAAGCATAAACATTGCTGTAGGATATCCGTTTTAGGTTTTATTTTAAGCAGGTAATACTGCTTTTTCAGTTTCATCGATTCTACTAACATCAACTGAAATGCCTTCATTTTCTTGTTTTATCAAATAAATAAATTTTTCACCCCATTTTATTTCAGATGCGCGGTACGAGGTACGAGAATACACTGTTTGCGAAAAAGACTCGTCAAAAGCTTTTAACAATACAATAATCTCTAAGTTTTTATCTAATAAATCAGATTTTGATAAATTGTAAATTGGGCTGTTTTTTGTAATTGGATGAACTATTGTCCAAACTGAAGGTAAAAAAACAACATTTGGTCTTTCTAGGTCAAGTAAGAAAAAATCTATAAGATCTGAATTTTCTCTCTTCATTGAAAGTGTTACAGAAACTTCAACTTCTAATAACTGATTTTTTTGTGGATTAATTAACCTAAACATTAATCCCGTAAAATCTTGAAAAGGGGCAATAACTGCGTGATTGCTATACTTAATTTTAGCATTAGGCTTTGAAAACCGACCATAAAGCATTCCTGTTGCTAATGCAAATGACAATAAGCCTAGCAATGATTCAATTGCTGCAACGGTGCTAGCTAACATGCCTACAGGAGCAATTCTTCCATAACCGAGGGTAGTTATGGTTTGTGAACTAAAGAAAAAAGCTTCGAAAAATTTATCGTAAGTTGATGAGCCAACAGTACCTGTTAAATGTTCAACTCCAATTACCATGTAAATGGATGCGAATATTAGGTTTACTATTAAATAGCAACAAAAAATTACAAGAAAAAAAGAAAAACGTGGCATTGAAACTAATGAATGATAAAAGTTAATTTTCTCTATAAAAGGAATATTATACTTTTTAACATTAAAAGTGCCGTCTTTATTTAGTTGCCTGAAATTGCTATTGTTAGCCTTAGATCCAAAGCCTAGGTCATTGTATTTTTCTTTATTTGGTTGATTCATGATGTTTAGATTATTGTCCTGCTTTAAGTAGCTTCTCAATATCAAACTTTTTCATTTGCATAAATGCATACATAACCTTGGGTGCTTTTTCGGGGTCATTCATTAACTGGCCAAGTATTGAAGGCACAATTTGCCATGAAACACCAAATTTGTCTTTTACCCAACCGCATTTCCCTTCTTTACCGCCTTCTGAAAGTTTAATCCAATAATGGTCTATTTCTTGTTGGTTTTCGCAAGTAATCACAAATGAAACGGCTTCGTTAAATGTAAATTCAGGCCCACCATTTAATCCCATAAATTTTTCTCCATTAAGATTAAATATCACCACCATTGGATTTTGAGAAATTATAGCTGAGTTTGGGAAAATGGAACAATAAAAAATGGCAGCACTTTCTGCATTGCCATCAAACCATAAACATGGAAAAATAGGGTTAGCCATTATATAGATTCAGTATATTTTTTAAAATTATTTAGGATAGCTTGCCAGCCCATTTCTTGCATTTCTATTGGATTTTCAGATTCAGCTTCAAATTTTTCTGTAATTGATATTCCATTTTCGAGTACTTCAAAATAAATATTTGCTTTTCTGCCGTCTCCCATGGTATAGGATATTTGTTTTTGGAAATCTATAATGTCATAAATTCCACAAAAATCAAAAGCAAAACTGCCATCCTTAGCTTCCATTCTATAACAGAATTTCCCTCCTACCTCTAAATTGTTTTCTGCTTGGGTGGTATGCCAATCTTGTGATGCTTGATTCCACTGCTTAACATGGGCTGGATTTGTCCAAGTTTTCCATACTTTTCCTATGGTCGAATGAACATTAGCATTTATTGATATTACTGGGTTTGGATTCATCGGCATTTCATTAAAAATTGATCTTGGTATGAAGGTAGCCGAAACTTATGAAATGTTTTATGTTGCTTTAGGTAATTCTGGTACTGTATCTACACCTGCAGCTTCTAAAAGCTCAGCATATTCTTGTCCAACGCCAGTGATTCTGAAAAGGTCAGCCATATTTGCAAAACGCAAAATTAACTTGTCTGAAATTTCTATTGATTCAGCTAAATCCTGTCTTTTTTTTTTGTGCTTTCCAGCAACATATCGGTTGTTGCAATTCCAACACCACGAAATTTTTCGCCCATAACCGGACCAATTCCTTCAATTTCTTCTATTTTATAATTTGCCATACTGATATTTTAAATTCTACTCATTTGGCTTTTCGATTCCGCCCCGTTTTTTTTGGTCTCTGGTCTCCGGATTTTATACCTAACATTATACAAAAAAACTCAATATCCAATTAATTGAACCCAAATTGGGCTTTTATGAATTCTGATTTTAAGTTTCATGGACGATAATCACAAATATTCCTAGAAATTGTTGAGCAATTAAAACGTTGAATCTGACAATGCTGAATACTACCTTTGAATTTACTTCAATTCAGTTTATGTCATCAGCAAAATATGTGTTTGTAACAGGGGGTGTAACTTCATCTTTAGGAAAAGGAATAATTTCAGCTTCGTTAGCAAAACTTTTACAGGCTAGAGGATACAATGTAACCATACAAAAGCTCGATCCATATATAAATATTGACCCAGGAACGATGAATCCATATGAACATGGCGAATGTTTTGTTACGGATGATGGCGCTGAAACCGATTTGGATTTGGGACATTACGAACGTTTTTTAAATGAGCCAACATCTCAAGAAAACAATGTAACTACAGGTAGAATTTATCAAACTGTAATTGATAATGAGCGCAGAGGAGTGTATTTAGGGAAAACGGTACAAATTATACCTCATATTACTGATGAAATTAAGTCGAGAATTCAAAAGCTAGAGCAGAAAAACAAGTACGATATTATCATTACTGAAGTTGGTGGAACGGTTGGAGATATTGAGTCGCTCCCATTTGTAGAAAGCATTAGACAAATGAAATATGAGTTGGGCGAGAGCAATTGTGTTGTGGTTCATTTAACGTTAATTCCCTATTTAAGTGCAAGCGAAGAACTGAAAACGAAACCAACGCAACATTCTGTTAAAGCATTATTAGAGTTAGGTGTACAACCGGATATTTTAGTTTGCAGAACAGAACATGCTTTAAATAAGGATATTAAAAAGAAAATAGCCCTCTTTTGTAATGTAAATCAAAACGCAGTAATAGAAGCAATGGACGCATCTACCATTTACGATGTTCCGCTTTTAATGTTAAAGGAGCAATTAGATAGTACTGTTTTGCGTAAATTTAAACTCTCTTTAAAAAATGAGCCTAACATGGACTCATGGAAGGATTTTTTAGGGAAGCTTAAAAATCCGGTTAAAGAGGTAACCATTGGCTTGGTAGGTAAATATGTAGAGTTAAAAGAAGCATATAAATCAATTTCAGAATCGTTTATTCATGCAGGTGCTTGGAATGAGTGTAAAGTGAATATTAAATGGATTCATAGCGAATATTTAAGCGCTGAAAATGTTTCCGAAAAGCTCAATGGCTTAAACGGAGTTTTAGTAGCACCTGGTTTTGGAAATAGAGGAATCGAAGGGAAGTTAGCAGCTATAAAATACGTAAGAGAAAATAACATTCCCTTTTTGGGAATTTGTTTAGGAATGCAATGCGCTATGATAGAAATAGGAAGAAATTTGTTGGGATATACTGATGCAAATTCAACAGAAATGAATCCAGATACATCGTTTCCTGTTATAGATATGATGGAAGATCAGAAAAAATTAGTGAACTTAGGTGGAACAATGCGCCTTGGGAGTTATCCGTGCAACCTCAAAAAAGGATCTAAACTTTTTGCTGCGTATAAGAAAAATGCTATTGAAGAGCGCCATCGCCACCGATTTGAGTTTAATAATTCTTACTTGGAACAATTCGAGAAAGTAGGAGTCGTGTTTTCAGGAATAAACCCAAATTCGAATTTAGTAGAGGCTATTGAGTTGAAAGATCATCCTTGGTTTGTTGGAGTTCAGTTTCATCCTGAATATAAAAGTTCGGTTATGAATCCTCATCCTTTATTTATGGCTTTTGTGCAAGCGGCAATAAAAATGAAAAACTAAGAAATCCTACTCCATTGAACCTTACTAGGGTATAAAATAGCAAATTGTGTCAATGCTAGCTGCAAATCAGCATTTGAATATGGACTCAATTGCTGAATTAATTCAGAAGCTGATTTCCGCGCAATTTCAATAATTTTTTGATCTGTTAAAAGGTTTGCAATTTTCATTTCTGCAATTCCACTCTGCTTGGTTCCAGAAATTTCTCCTGGTCCGCGAAGCTCCATATCAACTTCTGCAATTTTAAAGCCATCGTTAGTTTCGCACATGGTTTGTAGCCTTTTTTTTGCATCGTAGGATAAGTTTTCTTTGCCAACCAAAATGCAATAGGATTGGTCTGCACCTCTGCCTACCCGACCTCTTAATTGGTGAAGCTGCGATAAGCCAAATCTCTCAGCACTTTCAATTATCATAATAGAAGCGTTTGGTATATTAACTCCCACTTCAATTACAGTTGTAGCAACCATGATTTGGGCTTTTTTGTTTAAAAAAAGACTCATACCTAAACTTTTTTCATCGGTTTTCATTTTCCCATGAACCACAACAATTTGATACTTTGGAATCGGAAATTCTCTACTCAACGATTCGTAGCCATCTTGTAAAAACTTAAGATCAAGTTTTGAAGACTCCTCAATCATAGGATAAACAACATATACTTGTCTGCCAAGTTCAATTTGTTCTCGTATAAAACGGTTGATTCGTAGCCTATCCTTATCAAATAACAGTGCAGTTTTAATGGGCTGTCTGCCTGGAGGTAATTCATCTATAACAGAAATGTCTAAGTCCCCGTAGGTAGTCATTGCCAATGTACGTGGAATAGGAGTAGCAGTCATAACTAAAATATGAGGCGATAAATTCAGGTTTTTTTGCCAAAGTTTAGCACGTTGTGCAACTCCAAAGCGGTGTTGTTCATCAATAATAGCAATTCCCAGGTTTTTGAAAACAACGGTAGGTTCAATTAATGAATGAGTTCCTATTAAAATCTGAATTTCATTGTTTGCCAAATCAGCCAAGGTCTTACGTCTTTCAGCTGCTTTCGATGAACCTGTTAATATTCCCACTCGGATAGGCATATCGCCAAGCATTTCAACTATGCTAGTGAAATGTTGTTGCGCTAAAATTTCGGTAGGAGCCATGAGGCAGGTTTGAAAACCGTTATCGATTGCCAAAAGCATAGTTAACAGTGCTACTACAGTTTTCCCTGAGCCTACATCGCCCTGAATTAAGCGATTCATTAATTTGCCAGAACCAACATCTGACCTGATTTCTTTAACAACCTTTTTTTGCGCGCCAGTTAATGAAAAAGGGAGATGATGATGATAAAAAGTATTAAAATTTTCGCCAACATGTTCAAAAATATTCCCTTTTTCAGTAGAATGCCTTATTGCTTTGGTAAACAGCAACCCAAACTGTATGTAGAAGAGTTCTTCGAATTTTAAGCGATAAATTGCTTTGGCTAAATCGTCTTGTGATAATGGAAAATGAATGCTTTTTAGTGCATTCGTCCTATCTACTAGCCCATTGGCTTGGATTATTTTTTGCGGGATGTTTTCCTGAATTTGGTCGGAAAATTGCTGCAAAATGTTTTTCACAATTACTCCTATAGATTTAGAGTCTATATAATTTGATCTAAGTTTTTCTGTAAGTGGATAAACTGGTTGAAGGTGATTTAAGAAAAATTGTTCCTTATCTATATCCTCTAATTCGGGGTGTACAATAGTTAATCTTGATCCGAAAAATGCAGGTTTTCCAAAAACTACATACTCTTTTCCTTCTGTTAAAGCTTTGTGAATCCATCGTATTCCTTGAAACCAAGTTAAATGAATGAACCCTGTGTGGTCATATAGTTTTGCAGTTAATCTCTTTTTATTTCCGGTAACTATTAGCTCAATATTTTTGATTGTGCCTTTGATTTGAACACTAATTGAGCCAGGTTTTAATGAGGAAATTGTATGAATAGAACTTCTATCTATGTATCTAAAAGGGTAATGCTGTATCAGTTGATATGCATTTTGAATACCCAATTCACTGTATAATAGTTCAGCCCTTTTTGGGCCAACCCCCTTTATATAGGCTAATTCGGTATCAAAAATGGAAATATTCAAATGCTTTCAAATTATTTCCATTGAAATGAGTCAATCAGCTTAATTACATCTGCAGAAATCCACTTTGACATGGGCGCAATCGAATCAGCATTTGGTTGAGCATAAAAATATACCGATCCTCTCATGAAATGTTTACTACTATCGGTTAAATAAAATTGAATCGGAGAAGCTGAATTGCCTCTGACATCATAAAAAATCCCATATAATTTCCGATTTTTATCTGAAATCATGGATTCACTGATTCCGCTTGCCTTGGTAGTGTGCCTAAATGTTAATTTATGCGAATCGTTAACCAAAGTTTCAAGGGTTTGATTTTTATCAATAGGCTTGTAGGTGATGTATATTGTAGCATTTAAACTAGGATAAAAAACATTTATCCAATCTTTACTAGCCCCTTCTTCCATGTTTAATTGTATGGTTGAAAAAGTTGATTGCATGAAACTATATGGATGCCCTTCTTCCAATTTTTGGTATTCGTGTAAAGGCAATTCTACCCTTGGATATGCATTTGGTTTTGGATGATATGAGTCGTCATAACAACCCGTTGCCAAAAATAATGCAGTAAGAAATAATATGAAGTTAAATTTCATGCTGCAAATATATCTGAATATACCCTAAAATAATAAATACTCCATCTGGAGCATTTATTATTTTAGGGTATATTCTATTAGAATGGCAAATCAGGGTCCTCGTTTGATGCGAAGTCTGCTATTGGGTTTTCAGTTGCCTCTGTATTGCTTGAACCGTTCCCGTTCGAATGATTATCACTTTTATGCCCAAGAATCGAAAAAGTTTCCGCAACTATTTCAGTGGTATATCTTTTCTTTCCATCTTGGTCAAGCCAACTGCGGGTTGTAATTTTTCCTTCGATATACAGTTGCATTCCTTTTTTGAGATGAGAATTAGCGGTCTCGGCCATTTGCCTCCACATAACAATATTGTGCCATTCCGTTCGAGTTTCCCGTTCTCCGCTTTGGTTTTTAAATGTTTCGCTTGTAGCAATAGGAAGATTAACTACTTTAATTCCCTGTGGAGTTGTTCTCATTTCTGGGTCTTTACCTAAATTCCCAATTAACATTGCTTTGTTTAATCCAGACATTTCTTATCGTTTAATGATACTTAATTATAAAATATTTATCTAATAATCTAGATTTTGGTAGTTTTATTAGATTATTAATTTGCCAAATTAAGTAATTTTTTTTAAGAAAATTATGGTCAGAGGTATGTATTGTCCAAAATGTAGCATAAATTATTTGATGTGATAGTATATGCTTTATTATTAAGGGATTATCAATTACAATGAAATTAAAAATTAAGCATTTTTTAATAATTTCAACATTCAATTCTGCCTTATTTATGGGGTTTAATGTCTCGATAAAAGGCAGGTCGTATAGGTTTTTCCAAATGTCGTTTCCTGTTCGCTTTATAATTGGTATTCCAATTTGGGTTTCAAAATGGAGGTAGTTTATAAATCTGGCTCTAGTTTTTGTTTTCCCCTTTTTTATAGGAATTGTATTTTGCAGATTTTGATTAAACGAAATGCAAGAACTTGACAATGAGCATTCTAAACAGTTTGGGTTTTTAGGAAGGCAAGCCAAAGCACCAAATTCCATCATAGCTTGGTTGAAAAGTGCAGGATTGTTATTTTGGATGCATTGATTCGCTAAATCGTGAATAATTTTTTGAGTAGATGCACTGTTAACAGGCTCGCTTATGCCGAAGTAGCGTGAAATTACCCGTATAGCGTTCCCATCAATTGCAGGAATGGATTCGTCAAATGCAAACGAAGCAATTGCTGCCGCTGTGTAATTACCAACTCCTTTTAATTTTAAAAGGTCGTTAAAGTTGTTAGGGAATGTGCCATTAAATTGATCTACAATAAATTTGGCAGTAGAATGCATATTTCGAGCCCTGCTATAATAACCTAAACCTTGCCAAAGCGATAAAACTTCATCTTCACTAGCATCAGCAAGTTCAAAAACTGTTTTGAATTTTGAAATAAATCTATAATAATAGGGTAATCCTTGGTTTACACGGGTTTGTTGAAGGATAATTTCAGATATCCATATGAAATAAGGGTCTTTAGTTTCTCTCCATGGAAGGTCTCTTTTGTTGTCATTATACCATTCGATAACTTTTTTGCCTAAAATCATGCTCTAAATAACTAATTTATATAGTAATAAGTTTTGAAAATATTTATGCTTGTGCTACCTTTGCAAACTCAATTGAGAACCAATTGGTTAAAGAGAGATTTCTAACAATTAAATAAATTTATAGTGACTAAAGCTGACGTAATTAATCAGATAGCTGATAAAACAGGTATTGAAAAAGTTGATGTTCAACAAGTGGTTGAAGCATTCTTCAGTGTTATCAAAGATTCGATGACAGACGGAGAAAATGTATATGTAAGAGGATTTGGCAGTTTTGTAGTAAAAAAACGCGCTAAAAAAGTAGCTCGCAACATATCTAAAAATACTTCAATCGTTATTGACGAACATTATATCCCAAGTTTTAAACCTTCGAAACATTTTATCGAAGAGGTTAAAGCTAAGGTTAAGTCGTTAAAAGTAGAATCAGTAGCATAGGCTAATGAATCGTACTCAACTTATTTTAGTTTTAGGCTGTGTTGCCGTTGGGTTAGCAATATTTGTTTTTGGTGAGAGATTTCAAACTAAAACAAACGTTGTTGACAATGCAAGTAGTTCAGTTTTTAATGAGGATAAGTTGATTAATGAAACATTAGGAGGGCTAACTGCAGAAAAATCGGCTCGATTAGGTTTATTGAACAAAGCGCTTAAATCTAAAAAAGGGGCTGCATTTTTAGAGGGTTCTAGACAACTAGCACTTTCTTTCGATTCATCTTTTAGTTGGGGTGCTTCTGCAATTTTCTACGAAAAATTGGCAGTTGCTGATAAACTAGCAGAAACTTGGGCTTTGGCAGGTAATAGATATTTGTCTGCCTTTGATATGTCTGCCGATTCAATTGCTATTCAATGGTTTGGGTTTAAAGCTTTGAATAGCTTTAAACAAGCATATAGTATAGACTCTACCAATTTGGATGTTAAAGCAGATTTAGGAAAAGCCATTATGTTAATTTCTACATCTGATCCAATGGCAGGATTAAGCTTATTAAGAGAGATAACCAAACAAAATCCGACTCACTTACGAGCAAATTTAAACCTTGCTCAGTTGTCAATTAAGTCGAATCAAATGCAAAAGGCTATGGATCGATTTAAGTTAATCATTGAAAATTATCCTTCTTACCCAGAGGGGTATTTGGGTTTAAGCGAAAGCTCTCTATCTTTGGGAGATACAGCTACGGCCTTACAGTCTCTTAAAGAGTATAAAGCATTGGTAAAAGACCCTGCTATAACTCGACAAGTAGATATATTTATAAAAGAACTAACCAAAAACTAAATTTTAGACTATGCCTTGTGGTAAAAAAAGAAAGCGTCATAAAATCGCTACTCACAAAAGAAAAAAACGTTTAAGAAAAAACAGACATAAGAAGAAGAAGTAAGCCGCTTCTTTTAGATGTTTCGTTATTCTAGAACAATATTAGAGCCGTATAAATAAAATTATACGGCTCTCATGTTATACCATACACTCCAAATCAATGCCATATTATGGATGAAATGACAAAAGATTTATTTATCAGTAAGTCTCCTAAAGGGGTTGAGATTGCCTTATTAGAGAATAAAAAACTGATAGAATATTATATTGAACAATCAAATAAACAATTTTCAGTAGGTGATATTTATTTGGGGAGAGTAAAAAAAGTAAATCCAGGTTTAAATGCTGCTTTTGTAGATATTGGCCATGAAAAGGATGGTTTTTTGCATTATTTAGATTTAGGTACCCACTTTAATTCACTAAATGCTTTATTGAAAAAAATAAGTGAAGGGAAGTCTAAAGGTAAATTTAACTCTCTTGAGCTGTCAGATGAAATTTCTAAGGATGGTAAAATATCATCTTTGCTTACTAAAGGGCAAAATATATTAGTTCAGATAGTTAAAGAACCTATTTCTACAAAAGGTCCAAGATTAACCTCTGAAATCTCAATTCCTGGCCGACTAATTGTTTTAGTGCCTTTTAACGATAATGTTTCTATTTCTAAGAAAATTAGCGTAGCCGAAGAAAGAAAAAGGTTAAAAGATATAATGTCGGGTTTAAAAACCAAGAACTTTGGCATTATAGTTCGTACTGCAGCAGAAGGATCAACTTTTCAGGAGCTTCAAGCCGATTTGTTGGATGTAATGCAAAAGTGGAACGATACCCTGAACTCACTTTTGAAAAGCATTCAACCACCGCAGGTATTGCTTCAAGAATTGAGTCGCTCAAATACTTTGCTACGCGATATTTTGAACGATAGTTTTGAATCGGTTATTGTTGATGACAAAACGATGTTTGACGAGGTTTCTGCATACATTCATCAGATTTCTCCCGACAAAAAAGATATTGTTAAATGGCATAAAGCTAAAAATCCATTATTTGAATCATTTGATGTTGACAAACAAATAAGATCTTCATTTGGTAGAACAATAACGATTGCTGGTGGTGCATACATTATTATTGAGAAAACCGAAGCCCTTTGGGTTATCGATGTGAATTCTGGAAACAGAGTAAAACACGATAAGGAGCAAGAGGAGTCTGCACTTAAAATTAATTTAGAGGCTGCAGCCGAAATTGCGCGCCAATTAAGACTTCGTGATATTGGTGGAATAATTGTAATTGACTTTATCGATTTGCGTGACTCAGGCAACCGAAAGGTATTGTTTGATGCCATGCGTACATTAATGAAAGCAGATAGAGCTAAAAATACAGTTTTGCCTCCTTCTAAATTCGGATTGATTCAAGTTACTCGTCAGCGGGTTAGAACTGAGACTATTGTTAATACCAGCGAAAGTTGTGCAACCTGTAATGGTACTGGTTTTTCAAGGCCTGCAATTTTAGTTTGCGATGACATTGAGCTTAATTTGAAGTTGATTTATAATGATCTAAATATTAAGAAACTTACGTTGCATGCTCATCCATTTGTAACTTCTTATATTTCTACAGGAATTTTAAATTCTTTACGCTGGAAATGGTTAATGAAACTTGGAGTTTGGATTGGGTTAGAACCAGAAAATGGTTTTGCTCTGCACGAATATCATTTTACAAACAAATCAGGAGATAAAATACTTCTGTAAAAGACACAAAAAAAGGAGGCTAGCCTCCTTTTTTTGTGTCTTAAAATTGAATTTGTTATTCAATTTATTTATAAGCACCATTGGTTTTCTTTCAATAAAACATTGGCTACCTCTCTTCGCAAAAGGGTTAAGTTTTTAGGTTTAGTTTTTGTGAATCGTTTGATACCCAAAAGCAGCATTTGTTGCTCATCGCCTTCTAGTACACTATAAACAATTTCCTTTGAAGCGTTTACGCAAATTTCTACAGCTCGGTAAGCGTTAATAGTTGTCATTGCAATATATGGCGATATATCTTCTTTGATTTTTAATTCAGCCATTTTTTTTGTTTTACAAATAGCAGATTCCAACACATAAATTTCGATACCTAGATCTGCTAAATGCATCAATAATTCTTGTTCAGTACTCAAGTTTAATCCAAGCTTTTGGACTGATGCACCAGAGAGTAAAAGCAGTAGGTTTTTAAGGTTTTTCAGGATCTTAGTTTCATCTGCTAATATTTCATTGGTATCAGATTCACTAAAATCAGGGATGTCCATTAATTCACTCATCACAGATTTAGCCCCAGACATCATATCTAATTTTCCCGCCATAGCTTTTTTAAGCATCTGATTTACAGCGAGCATTTTATTAATCTCATTAGTGCCTTCATAGATTCTAGAAATACGAGCATCCCTATACGCTGCCTCCATTGGTGTTTCAGCAGAGAATCCCATGCCACCATAAATCTGAACCCCTTCGTCAGAAACAAAACGCACTGCTTCGCTGGCATAAACTTTTAACAAGGCACATTCAATGGCGTATTCCTTAATCCCCATCAGTTTTGATTCGGAACTTGAATATCCTTCTTCTGCTAATTTGTGAGTATTGTCTTCTATATTTTGGCCGGCTCTATATACAGCAGTATCTGTACAATATGCCAAAGTTGCCATATTTCCCAGTTTTTGTTTTATAGCGCCAAACTCTCCAATGGTTTTCCCAAACTGTTTACGCTCATTGGCATACTTTACCGACCAGGAAATAATATTTTGCATTGCTCCACTAGTGGCAACTGCAAGTTTTATTCTTCCTGCATTTAGTGCGTTAACTGCAATTTTAAATCCATCGCCACGTTCGCCTAACATTTGTTCAACTGGAATTTTTACTTTATCGTAAAAAACCTGACGAGTAGAAGAGGAGTGAAGCCCCATTTTCTTTTCCTCCTCGTTCAATGTTAATCCCGTTACTTCATCTTTGTGAAATACAAAACTTGATATGTTTTTATCGTCTTCTATTCTTGCAAAAACAATGAAAACATCTGCCATTCCAGCATTTGAAATCCAAATTTTTTGACCAGTAATTTCATAATGCTTACCATCGGGAGTTAAAACGGCCTTTGTTTTCCCAGAGTTAGCGTCAGATCCTGCATCAGGTTCTGTTAAATTATAGCAACTAATCCATTCTCCAGACCCAATTTTTGGCAAAAATTTCTTTTTTGTGCTTTCGCTTCCATACAATTGAATCGGTAATGTTCCAATTCCTGTATGAGCACCAAAAGCGGTTGCTAATGAGCCTGTTTGACCAGACATCTCTTCGCAAATAAGCATCGTTGTGTTGAAGCCCATGTTTAGGCCTCCGTATTCTTCTGACAATCCAATTGAAAGTAGTCCAAGTTCGCCAGCCTTCCGAATTAATGATTCGGTAAGCTTATATTCATGATGTTCAAAGCGGCTAATGTTCGGAACAACTTCGGTATTAATGAAATCGACCGTTGCTTGGTACATCATTTTTTGTTCTTCGGTAAATTCTTCCCGAATAAAGATGTCGGATGGGGATAAATCTGAAATTAAGAATTCTCCGCCTTTGGGTATATGTTTTGTCATTTTATATTAATTATTAAAAACTTCAATAATTCCAGCCACACCTTGGCCTCCGCCTACACAGGCAGTAATCATTCCGTATTTGCCGTTTGTTCTTTTAAGTTCATTCATGATTTGCACTGTTAGTTTTGCTCCAGAACATCCCAAAGGATGTCCAAGTGCAATTGCGCCACCGTTTACATTTACTTTGTTAATATCCATTCCCAATTCACGTATTACTGCTAAACTTTGAGATGCAAATGCCTCGTTAAGTTCTATTAAGTCAATGTCTTGAAGTGAAAGATTAGCAAGTTTTAAAGCTTTAGGGACAGCAGCAACTGGGCCAATTCCCATATATTTAGGATCAACACCTACGGCTGCATAACTTAATAAGCAGGCTTGAGGTTTCAGGTTTAATTGATTCATCATTTTTTCAGACATTATCAGAACAAACGATGCCCCATCTGAAGTTTGAGAAGAGTTTCCAGCGGTAACAGAACCATTCGAAGCAAAAACGGGTCTTAGTTTAGCTAAAGCTTCAAGCGAAGTATCCTCTCTAGGCCCTTCGTCCGTATCAACTACATAGCTCCTCTTTTGCTTTTTGTTTTTAGCGTCAACATAGGTTTCTTCAACAGTAATTGGAACAATTTCTGCCTTGAATTTATTTTCAGTAATAGCTTTTATAGCTTTTTGATGAGAGTTAAATGCAAACAGATCTTGGTCTTCTCTTGAGATTTTATATTTATGCGCAATATTTTCTGCAGTTAAACCCATACTGGTGTAGTAATCTGCATTTTCATTGGCTAATTTATAGTTTAATGCTGTTTTCCACCCCATAGTAGGTACTAGCGACATAGATTCTGTGCCTCCGGCAATAATGCAATCTGCCATGCCCGCATTAATCCTTTGAGTTGCAATGGCAATTGCTTCTAGCCCAGATCCGCAATATCGGTTCACAATCATACCAGGAACATTAATTGGCATAGATAGCAACGATATCATACGCCCCATTTGCATTCCTTGTTCTGCTTCAGGAACTGCATTTCCTACAATTAAATCATCCACTAATGCAGGATCTAATTCAGGTGTATTTTGCAATAAATGTTTAATAATATCGGCAGCCAAATCATCAGGACGGGCAAACCTGAACCCACCTTTTGATGCTTTTCCTACTGCAGTTCTATATCCTTTAATTATATATGCTTTCATGTTAATTCCTAATTATTTTACCTGTTTTCAATAAACTTTGCATACGTTCTAGTGTTTTTTTCTCTCCACATAACGACAAAAATGCTTCGCGTTCTAAGTCTAGCATGTATGTTTCTGTGACCTCTTGAGGTTGCGATAAATCACCACCACTTAATGCATATGCTAATTTAGATGCAACTTTTGCATCGTGATCACTGATAAATCGGCCTTGTTTCATGCCGAAAATCCCCGCAGTGAAAAGTGCTAAAGCAGATTTCCCCAAAACTTTTATTTTTTCAGGAATAGGTTGTGTGTATCCTTCGGTTGCAAGTTGTAAACAAAGTGCTTTAGCATCGGCAATTTGCGCGTGAGGGTTTATGCTGATACGATCAGCCGCTTGCATATACCCCAAATCATACGCTTCGTGAGCCGAAGTTGAAACTTTGGCCATCGCTACATTTAGAAACGTATTTTGAAGGCGATTTAGTTCTATATCCCCATTCTGAATTGAGTTAGAAAAACGCTTAGCTAGTTCTTTAGTTCCACCACCTGCTGGTATTACACCCACCCCAGTTTCAACTAAACCAATATAAGATTCAGCTGCAAATTGTAAGCGGTCTGCATGTAAAGAAAGCTCGCAACCGCCTCCTAAAGTCATACCCCTAGGTGCAACTACAACTGGTATGTTGCTGTATCTCGCTCTCAATACAGTCTTTTGAAATTGGCGAATAGCCATGTTTAATTCATCCCAATCTTGCTCTATAGCAAACATAAACACCATGCCGAGGTTGGCTCCTACCGAAAAGTTTTGAGCCTCATTCGCAATAACTAAACCGCTAAAATCCTTTTCAGCAATGCCAATAGATTTTGAAATTCCCTGCAAAACTTCTCCACCCATCGTGTTCATTTTTGTTTTAAACTCAAGGTTTAGAATACCATCGCCAAGATCGTATAAAATTGATCCAGAGTTTTGCCAAACAATATTGGATGAATAGGATTGTAAGAATATAAAGTCTTTTTTCCCGTCAATTGATTTGTATGATTTTGAGCTGATATCATAATACGAAACACTGCCTGACGAGTATTGATAAAAGTTTTTATAGCCACTTTTGATCATTTCTTCTACCCAAATTGCAGGTTTTATGCCATAAACTGCCATCAATTGAAGCGAATTTTCAACTCCTAAAATATCCCAAATTTCGAATGGACCTAATTCCCATCCAAATCCTGCTTTCATAGCATCGTCAATTTGGTAACAATTATCGGCTATTTCTGGAATTCGATTGCTAGCATATCCAAAAACACCAAAAAAGTGTTTTCGATAAAAGTCGCCAACTTTATCAGCTCCTCCAGCTAATATGCGAATACGTTTTTTAAGGTCTTCTTCGTTTTTTACTAGATCTAAAGCTTCTAATTTTGGCCTTTCAGTTTTCTCGTAGGTTAAAGTTTTTAAGTTTAAACCTAAAATTTCTTTTTTGCCATCAACTAGAGTTTTCTTATAGAATCCTTGTTTGGTTTTATCTCCAAATAAATTTTGCGAAACCATGCCTTCGAGGAAATCAGGAAGTTTAAAAACTTCATTTTTTTCGTCATTTGGGCAATGTTCTTTAACACCCAATGCTACTTTAGCAAGTGTGTCTATTCCTACCACATCGCAAGTTCTGAAGGTTGCAGACTTTGGTCGGCCAATTATTGGGCCCGTTAATTTATCGATTTCAGAAATGCTGAAATCAAAGTTTTCCATTTCGTGGAACAGCGCCATTATTGAAAAAACGCCAACTCTGTTCGCTATAAACGCAGGAGTGTCTTTACATAAAACTGTGGTTTTTCCAACAATTTTTCGCCCAAATTCGAGCATGAATGCTGCTATTTCTGGATCAGTTTTTATGTGAGGAATGACCTCTAAAAGTTGTAAATACCTCGGTGGATTAAAAAAGTGAGTTCCAATGAAATGAGTTTTCATTTCATCGCTCATGTGATTTGCAAGTATTGAAATTGGAATTCCAGACGTGTTTGTTGATAAAATACTTCCTCTTTTACGGTGGCTTTCTATCTGACTATACACTTTTTGTTTGATATCCAAACGTTCTACCACCGCTTCAATAACCCAATCGCAATCTGCAATCATGGACATATCGTCTTCTAAATTTCCGGTTTGAATTCGTTGTTGAAATGATTTTTTATAGATAGGCGATGGATTTGATTTGATTGCATTAAGTAGAGAGCTGTTTACAATCCGATTTCGGAATTTTGGATTAGTTACTGCAATCCCATTTTGGAGTTCTTCTTCAGATAATTCAAAGGGGATTATATCCAGCAAAATAACTTGCAATCCAGCATTTGCTAAATGACAAGCAATGCGCGAGCCCATAACACCAGATCCAATTACGGCTGCTTTTTTAAGAATTCTGTTCATTTTAAAATATGGTTTGTGTATCGATAACTTTATTAATTTCATCCATAACTTCGAAAAACACTTGGAGTTTTTCTTCTGCAATGTTCTCTCTGATAACGCTGTTGAATCGTTTTACTTTTTCTTTTGCTATATATCGTGCGTCTTTTCCTTCTTCTGTTAAAAACATGAGTACTGCTCGTTTATCTATTTGAGTTCCCCTTTTTCTATATATTAGGCCTTTGGCTTCTAAATTGTTTAAAATTCGGGATAAGCTAGTAGCTTCCATGCCTAGTAGCGGTGCAATAGTGGTTATTTGTGTACCTTCTTTCTCAGACAAATGCAATAATACAAATGCTGTAGAAATTGACATATGGTACGATTCGGCCTCATTATTATACACTCTAGCTATGTTCTGCCAAGTGAGCTTTGTATTAAAACAAATTGTCTTTTTGTTTATATTCTCATTCATAGTATTATGCAATAATAACTTATGTTTGCATAAGATGCAAAAAATTATATCAAATTGATTAAATTTTCTGACAAAAAAGTGTTTGCATTAATAATTTTACAAATTCGACAACAAGAGTATCCTAAAAAAGTAATTTAATGAAATTTACATATTCTATAATCCCATTGCTACTCATTTGCAGCTTTGTTCATGGTCAAAAAAAATTGATTATTCCTGAAAAACCAGAGGTTATCCGTGTTGAAGGAGGGGTTTTTTATATGGGGTCAGAAAATGGTGAGAATGATGAAATGCCTATACATGCTGTAAGTTTAAATACGTATAGTATTGGTAAATATCCTGTTACTGTTGGTCAATACAAAAAATATTGTAAAGCAATAGGCAAAAAAATGCCTGATGCTCCTGATTGGGGCTGGAAAGATAAACACCCCATGGTATATGTAAATTATAACGATGCTTTGCTTTATTGCGATTGGTTAGGTAAGAAATTTGGAGGAGTTTGGCGCTTGCCAACTGAGGCAGAGTGGGAATATGCAGCAAAAGCAGGTACTTTAAACAGTACTTTTTTGTATTGTGGATCAAATGAAATATACAAAGTTGGTTGGTATGCTGAAAATAGCTTAGGTAAAACTCAACATGTAGGCTTGAAAGCTCCCAATGAATTGGGGATCTATGATATGAGCGGTAATATTTATGAATGGTGCAGCGATTGGTATGAGCCATATTATGTTGCTTCCGATTCAATTAAAGGTGAAGAATCGAAATTGACGAACCGTGTATTGCGAGGTGGAAGTTGGGATTCTACCGAAGATTATTGTACGGTAACACACCGCTGTGGTATTTTCAATCCTATAAGAAGGGATATTCGTTTTGGTTTTCGAGTGGTGTTGGAGCAGTAAGCAGGTTGATTGCCTGTTTGCTACTCCATTTGATTTGTTTTTTAATTATGTTTAGATTTCGCCCCTCTGGGGCTATTTTTAAATTTGAAATGTTTTTCTATTAAGATATTGCCCCGCTGGGGCTATGTCAATTTTGTTTTAATTTTCGGATAGATGTTTTAATGCTTTTCTATTAACATATTACCCCGGTTGGGGCTATGTTTATTTTATTGAATTTTCGATGATGGCGATTTCTTCTACGGTTAGTTTGTAGAGTTGGTACACCAATTGGTCTATTTGGTTTTCGGAATCCTGCTCCAGAGGAGCAAAATATTAATAGAATGTATGTTTATAGAATTATTTTAGCTCCGTAGGAGCGGTATTTTATTCATTTCCATTTGATTTGTTTTTTAATTATGTTTAGATTTCGCCCCTTTGGGGTTATTTTTAAATTTGAAATGTTTTTCTATTAAGATGTTACCCCTCTGGGGCTATGTCAATTTTGTTTTAATTTTCGGATAGATGTTTTAATGCTTTTCTATTAACATGTTGCCCCGCTGGGGCTATGTTTATATTGTTGAGTTTTCGATGATGGCGATTTCTTCTACGGTTAGTTCGTAGAGTTGGTAAACCAATTGGTCTATTTGGTTTTCGGAATCCTGCTCCAGAGGAGCAAAATATTAATAGAATGTATGTTTATAGAATTATTTTAGCTCCGTAGGAGCGGTATTATTCAATCCATTCAAAAAGATATTTTTCATCGTATTTCACATTAAATTTTTGTAACAAATCCAGATATTCATCTTTAAATGTTCTTTTTTGATGATGCATTTCTTGATTGTTAATGTAAGCGATAACAGTATCTATTTGTGATTGAGCATATGAAAATGCACCAAAACCTTCTTGCCAATGAAATTTACAATTTACAAATCTTTTTTCATTTACCCATTTCGATGAATTTGCTTTAATGTCTCTTACTAAATCAGAAATGGCTATGTTCGGTTTTATACTAATTAGTATATGTAAATGGTCTGCCACCCCTCCTATGGCATAAACTTTTTGTTCGTTACCGTTAATAATACCACAAATGTATTTGTACAATTCTTCTTTCCATTCATTTTGAATTAGGCTTTGTCGACCTTTTACTGAAAATACTATTTGTATATATATTTTGGAATAGGTATTTGCCATTTTGTTTTTGTTATATATTTCGTCCTTTTGGGGCTTTGACTTCCAAATTTATTTATTTTTTATTAATATTTCGCCCCTCTGGGGCTATGGTTTGCATTTGAAATTTTTTCTATTAAGATATTGCCCCGCTGGGGCTACAAACATTTCGTTTTTATTTTTTGGGATAAATGTTTTCTATTAATATTTTACCCCGCTGGGGTTACGACAATTTTATTGAATTTTCGGATAGATGTTTTAATGCTTTTCTATTAACATATTACCCCGCTGGGGCTATGTTTATATTGTTGAATTTTCGATGATGGCGATTTCTTCTTCGGTTGATTTCTAAAGTTGGTAAACCAATTTGTTTATTTGGTTTTCGGAATCCTGCTCCAGAGGAGCAAAATATTAATAGAATAATAGGTTAGGATTTTTTTTAGCTCTGTAGGAGCGGTATTTTTTTTCATTTCCATTTGATTTGTTTTTTAATTATGTTTAGATTTCACCCCT
>CAMTUB010000003.1:0-119873 GCA_947084835.1 uncultured Bacteroidota bacterium
ACATTTTTTGAAAATTTATACCATAAAAGTGTTTTAAAAAAATATTGCATAATTATTTTATCGTTTACTTTAAATAGTTAAAGTATTGCAATACAGTGTATTGTACTTTATTTTATCGTTTTTAAGTACATAAAGTATAGTTAAAAATGTTTATACTTATGCATTTTGTTACATAAGTATTGTTTTATGCATAAATAGACATAAGTTTGCATTGTCATTAAACGATAGAAATGAAACTAGTAATAACTTTGATAAGCGCTTTGATTTTAAATGTAACATTGATAGCTCAGAATTTTTCAGAGAATTTCGATGGCTTAAGTTCAATATCAAGTTTAAACGAAATTGGATATGTATTGAATAACGGTTCTGTTTCAAATGGAAACTCCATTTCTGGATTAGGTTTTAGAACAAACCCATTAAAGTTAAACGAAACATCTAGCCTTACTACAGGGTGGATGAATTTTGGAATCAAAAGAGACACAATTCGTTTTCAATACAAAAACAATTCAAAGCAGGATAAATCTGAGGTTTGCCTTGTTCTAGTATCTGAAAATGGGAAAAGAGACACCCTATTAAAGCCAATTTCTCATAACGGCAATAATATAATATCATACACTGCAATAAACACAAGTGTAGTAGGTTTTGCTAAGATTTGTATATTAGTTAAAGGCAAAAACCTAACTAGTTCTGGTGTTTCCATGATTGACAATATGTCTTCAAACATTGCAACTACATTAAACGGAAAAACGGGCTATTTACATGATTTAAGTACTTATATCAGTATAAACAAAACTGTTTTTAATCCTTCAGAAAAAGCTGCGTTTACCTTTACAATCAAAAATAACGGGCCAGATAATTTAGTCTATAGCGCTACTTCATACTTAGTTAATTTGCCTGAAAACTTTATAGTTGATTCAATTAGATATTCTTCAGCTAATGCTGGTAAGAATTTTACTTCAAGTATATTAACCGATAAGACTTTTAAAGTAACTTCCCTTAAGTCAGGAGATTCTATAAATATAATTGCCTTTACTACTGCTCCAAATACAAGTTCATCAGTAGAAGTTTCGATGGGTTTAAAAAATGCAATCCATAGCATTGACCCTAGAGTTGATAATAATTCTTTCAGAGCAGAAATTAAAGTTGTGGGTGTATTGCCAGTTACTTGGGCATACATGACTGTTAAACGAATCGAAGGCGTAGATGTAATTAAATGGGCAACAGCTTCTGAAACTAACAATTCACACTTTGTTGTTGAAATGTCTCTAAACGGCATTTCATGGAACACAATCGAAACAGTTTCTGGACAGGGCACATCAAATGATTTTAATTATTACAGTTTTAATAACACAAGGCCTTTTAATACAGTGTATTACAGAGTGATGCAAGTTGATTTAGACGGTGCACATACCTATTCAGAAGTTAGAAGAGTAGAAACAGCAGAATTGTCAGCAGATGTTAAGGCTTACCCAGTTCCATCATCTGAAAGTGTAACCATTTCATGGAATATTGAAAATCAGTTTGATGTTCAAATTGTAAATATGAATGGCCAAATTATTAAGATGATAAATCAAATTAATGAATCAACCACTGTAAACATTATGGATTTGCCCAATGGAATTTATTTTATTAGAGCAACTTCAAATGATCAAATAAAAACAATGCGAATTGTTAAAAATTAAAGAATAGGGTATTTTGAGAAGGGAGGGCAATGAAAATTGCCTCTTTTTTTGTGCCTCTATTTAATATTGATCTCTTCCGATTTATTGGAAATATCTTGTATTAAAATGTCAATTTCCTTTGCAGAGATATGAATATTTTCAATTAAATATTCTTTTTCATCTTTTGTAAGTTCGCATTCGTTAAAAACCTCTACTATTCCCATAAGCCGAGTGATAGGCGTTCTTATTAAATGGGAATTTATCCACGAAATGTCTTGCAATTTTAGGTTTTGATTTAACAGGATTTCTTGATGATTGGCTAAGTCAGAAATCAGTTTTTGTTCGGCATTTATAGTGTCCTGCAAACCTAGAAAAATTTTAGAAATCACATAATTTAAGATAAAACTTAAAAAGATAACACTTGAAAATACAGCAATTGCCTCATACAAATCGTATTCGATATCGATATGTATGGGTATTAATCCTACATAAATCCCAACTAAGTAGGAACCCATTATGAATGTGTTTAGCCATGATGACCAATATTTATAAGAAGTTTTAACAATAATTACACTGATAATGCTGCTTCCTAAAAAATACACAACCCCATATAATCCTAAATAGTAAATTATAGAAACACTAAACAAATAAATAGAACCAAGGAAAATAGTTTTCCGAACTTTTAAGCTAATACTTTTAAAAACAGCAGCAAAAAGTAATATTAAAATAGTTAAAAGGTCAATACCTATTTTTGGATATAAGCCAATTTTTATCAGCCATAATGTATTTGGAATTAATGCAATAGTGCATAATGGGACAATAAAAATAAGGGTAACTGCAAATATGTAATTTCTCCAATAGTTAAGATTTTTGGTCTTAATGCTTTTAGGTATACAATTTCCATATATTAAAAAAGTATACCTATTCCAGATATTGTGGATGAGAGATTTGATATTGTATTAATTATAATATCAAATGTAGGGATAAGTTATTGTTTTTTGTATTATTTAGTTACATAATTATTTTATTCAACTAAATATAACAAAAACAGTTAATCGATTCTATTTGGATAAACCTTTAAGGCCTCTTCTAAACAGTCAAAAGCTTTTTCTAAATCTTTTAAATTTAATACGTAGGCAATTCTAACTTCATTTTCCCCTAGCCCTGGAGTTGAATAAAAGCCTGTTGCAGGTGCCATCATTACTGTTTCATTATGGTGCGAAAAGGATTCTAAAATCCATTGACAAAATTTATCGCTGTCGTCTATTGGCAATTGTACAACTACATAAAAAGCACCACCTGGGTTCGGACAAATAACGCCCTCAATTTTACGTAATCGGTTAACGGTATAGTCTCTTCGAGCTACATATTCCTGAATAACACCATCAAAATATTCAACTGGTGTTTCTAATGCAGCTTCAGCACCGATTTGTTCAAATGTTGGTGGACTTAAGCGTGCTTGTGCAAACTTTAAAGTTGATGAAATTATATCTTTATTGCGGGTTAATAACGCCCCAATTCGTGCACCACAAGCGCTAATTCTCTTGCTTATGCTATCAATTACAATGGCGTGTTGGTCTAAGCCATCCAATTCTAAAATGGAAGTGTGTTTTTTATTGTCGTAGCAAAATTCTCGATAAACCTCATCTGAAAGAAGAAATAAGTCGTGTTTGAGAACTATTTCTTTCAGTTGGTTTAGCTCCTCAACTGTATATAAATACCCCGTAGGATTATTGGGATTACAAATAATGATGGCCTTTGTTTTCGGTCCAATATTTTTTTCAAATTCGGAAATGGATGGGAGTGCAAAGCCATTTTCAATACTTGCCGTTACTGGCTTAACAGTTACTCCAGTCATTACTGAAAAACCGTTGTAATTAGCATAAAATGGTTCTGGAATAATTACTTCATCGCCAGGATTTAAACAAGCCAACATCGTAAATATTATAGCTTCAGAGCCTCCAGTAGTTACTAAAATTTGGTCTGATGTTAAATTTATACCTTGATTGGTATAATGTTTCGCAAGTTTATCGCGGTAACTTTGGTTGCCAGCAGAATGGGAGTATTCAACCGTTTTGATATCCACCGTTTTAATTGCATTTAGAAACTCTTTTGGAGTTTCAATATCAGGTTGTCCGATGTTTAAATGGTAAATCTTAACGCCTTTTTTTTTGGCATTTTCGGCAAATGGAACCAGCTTTCTAATGGGAGAAGCCGGCATTTCAATGGATCTATTAGATAATATTGGCATAAAAAAACCTCTAGGCAAAGATACGCCTAGAGGTTAATTTATTTAAGAATGTTTTTATTTACTTGTTAATTACAGGGCTAGCTGTATTAGCAGGGTTTACTGGAGTACCGTTTGCAGCAGGCTCAACTACACCTTTAATGGTTAAAATCTTAACAGAGGTTAATGCATTAGAGTTAACTGTAATTGTTTTTGTAAATGGACCTGGACGACCTTGAGAGTTGTACACTGCAGTTACTGTACCTTTTTCGCCTTTTTTAACGGGCTCTTTGGTGTAACTTGGAGTGGTGCAACCGCAAGATGCATTAACGCTAGAAAGTATTAACGCTTCTTTACCAATGTTAGCAAATTTGAAATCAATTTTAGCTTGCGTACCTTCTTTAATTGTACCAAAATCATGAACTTCAGTTTCAAACTTTAATTCTGGCTTGTTTTTGTCTTCCTGGGTAGTAGCTGCAGGAGTTGTAGCTGTTTGAGCAGATATAGTTGCAGTTGCAAACATGGCAACAACAGCTATCATAAAAATTTTCTTCATGTGTGTGTTTGTGTTTTTTTTGCTAAGATATTAATTACAAATAATATGCCATAGTTTACAGCTGACTATTTGGTTAATAGTTGTTAATTGACTTTTTTCAAAACATTTACTCTGAATGAGAGATAGTAGGTTGAAGGAGTACCGTTTGTAATAATAGTAACCGTTTTATGCTGAAAACCGCTTCTGTTTTTTGAGTAATAAGTTAGCCAAACTTCGCCTTTTTCATTCATTTTAATCGGTTTTTTGGGATATTTTGATACAGTACATTCGCATGATCCTTTGGCATCTTTTATAATTATTAAATGATCACTTTTATTTGTAAATGTAAATCTGATTTTAAGATTTTCGCCCTCAACTATAGTTCCTGCGTCATGAAAGGTGCTGTCGAAATGTAAATCATGGGTAATTTCAGCGGTTTTAACTTGCTGGCATTTAGCTGAATTTATGCCAATGGAGGTCATGCATGAAAACATGAATACACAGAATAAGTTTGAATTCATATTGCCTTCAAAATTAGTACCTTTGCAGCTATTCTAGCCTTTTATATGGAAAATAACGCAGAATTGAATCCAATAGATACAGCCGAGCTAAGTTTTGATGATTTTAAAGCTGAAGTTTTAAACGATTATCGAATTGCTTTTGAAAGTAGGCAGGCAAGTTTGTTAGGTAGGAAAGAGGTTTTGACCGGAAAAGCTAAATTTGGCATTTTTGGCGATGGCAAAGAAGTTGCCCAATTAGCCATGGCCAAAGCCTTTTCTAATGGCGACATTCGTTCTGGATATTACCGTGATCAGACTTTTATGTTTGCTACAGGAATGTCTACAATTCATGCTTTTTTTGCACAATTATATGCTCATACCTGTGTTGAAACCGAACCGGCTTCTGCAGGTAGATTAATGAATGGCCATTTTGGCACTCGTTTTTTAAACGAAGACGGCACTTGGAAGAATTTAGCTTCCATCAAAAATTCCACTTCTGATATTTCTCCAACAGCTGGTCAAATGGGCAGAGCGCTTGGAATTGCTTATGCATCAAAATTGTACAGACAAAATGAATTGCTTTCAGGTGAAACTAATTTTTCGACCGATGGGAATGAAGTTTCGTTTTGCACCATCGGAAATGCAAGTACATCTGAAGGGCATTTTTGGGAAACTATTAATGCTGCAGGAGTTTTGCAGGTTCCATTAGCGGTTTCTATTTGGGACGATGAATACGGAATTTCTGTTCCAGCAAAATATCAAACAACCAAAGAAAACCTAGGCGAGATTTTGTCTGGATTTCAATCATCCGATACGCATAAAGGTTTTGATATTTATACATGCGAAGGTTGGGATTACCCTGCTTTATGCGAAATGTACATTACCGGAATTGAAAAAGTGAGAGAAACGCACGTACCCGCAATTTTTCATATTACACAAGTAACTCAACCTCAGGGGCATTCTACATCAGGGTCACATGAGAGATATAAGTCAGCTGAGCGATTGGCATGGGAAGCTGAATTTGATTGCTTAAAAAAGCTGAAAGAATGGGTTCTTGAAAGTGAAATTGCTACCCAAGATGAATTAGAAAATATCGAAAAAACAGCTACAGATTTTGTAAATAATTGCAAAAAAGAAGCTTGGCAGGCTTTTAAAGCACCAATTAAAAAAGAGATTTCTGAAGCCATTGCATTATTAGATGCATTGGTAAACGAAAGTCAGCAAAGCGTATTTTTAGAGAGAGTTGTTGCTGAATTGAAAAGCGCAATTGAGCCTAGCCGTAAAGATATAATGGTTACCATTCGCAAGTCATTACGCATAGTAAGAGCTGAAGAATCGAAAGCAAAAGACGATTTGTTGCGTTGGAAAAAAGCAATTGATTTAGAATTTACAGATTTGTTTAATTCTAATTTATATAGCATTTCCACTGAAAGAGTCCTCAATTTAGAAAATATCAAACCTGTTTTTAGCGATTCAAGCCAAACCTTAAACGGGTATGAAATATTGAATCATGCATTTGATGATATGTTGACTCGCGAACCCCGCTTTTTTGCTATTGGCGAAGATGTAGGTAAAATTGGCGATGTGAATCAAGGTTTTATGAATCTGCAAGCCAAGCATGGCGAGATTCGTGTTACCGATACAGGCATCCGTGAAATGACCATTGTAGGTCAAGGGTATGGTGCTGCTATGAGAGGATTAAGGCCTTTAGTTGAAATACAATATCTGGATTACTTGCTTTATGCTCTTCAAATTATGAGCGATGATATTGCAACGTTGCAATATCGTACAAAAGGAGGACAAAAAGCCCCACTTATAATTCGCTCTCGCGGTCATAGATTAGAAGGGATTTGGCATAGCGGCTCTCCAATGGGAATGATTTTACACGCAGTTCGTGGTATGCATGTGTTAGTTCCAAGAGATATGGTAAAAGCTGTTGGGTTTTATAATGCGTTGCTACAAAGCGATGAGCCCGCATTGGTAATCGAGTGCTTAAATGGTTATAGATTAAAGGAACGTATGCCCGATAATTTAAGCGAGTTTACAGTGCCATTAGGTGTTCCTGAAATTATTCATGAAGGCACCGACATCACCATTGTTACCTATGGTTCATGTTGTAGAATTGTATTGGATGCAGTTCAACAATTAAACGAAGTAGGAATAAGTTGTGAAGTTGTGGACTGCCAGTCGTTATTGCCATTCGATATTCACCATCAAACAGTAGAGTCGGTTAAGAAAACAAACCGTTTGCTTGTTGTGGATGAAGATGTTCCGGGTGGAGCAAGTGCTTATTTGTTGCAACAAATTGTTGAAGAGCAAAACGGCTACCGTTGGTTAGATGCTAAGCCTGAAACGCTTACTGCAAAAGCACATCGACCTGCTTATGGCACGGATGGCGATTATTTTTCTAAGCCTAGCGTTGAAGATGTGGTAGAAACAGTGTACAACATTATGCACGAAGCAAATCTAGAAGCCTTTCCAGCTATATACTAGATTAAAATCCATTTACTTGTTCGAAGATGGCAACTTCAATGCTACCATCTTCGAACAATACCCCTCGATACATACCCGATGTATTAAACGGTGCAGCATAATTTCCTTTTTTATCAATAGAAATCAAACCTCCTGTTCCTCCAACTGGAAAGAGAATTTGGTGAATTACTTGGTTTGCAGCTTTGCTTAAAGAGTACTTTTTATAAAGCATCAAATCAGAAACCGTTTTAGCTGCACCATACCGAATAAAAAACTCTCCGTGGCCTGTACATGAAATAGCGCAGGTTTGATTGTTTGCATAAGTTCCAGCACCAATTATGGGCGAATCACCAATTCTACCGGTTCTTTTACCCATCATGCCGCCTGTTGATGTGCCTGCGGCTAAATTATTCGACATATCAATAGCTACACAGCCTACCGTGCCGTGTTTTTCAGTAGGTTGTAAGTTTTGATTTTGGTTTGGTTCTGCTTTTATTCGTTCTTTCAGAATATTTTCGCGCTGTACTTTTCTTTTTTCAGTTAAGAAATAATCTTGGGTTACGATTTCTAAGTTATTTTCTCGAGCAAGTTCTTCAGCACCTTTACCTGAAATGTATACATGAGTGGTTTTATCCATCACTGTTCGTGCAAGCGAAATCGGATTTTTTATGGTTTGAACACCTGAAACAGCACCCGCTTTTAAGTCTGAGCCACTCATGATTGCAGCATCCAATTCAATTTCGCCTTTTGCTGTAATTACAGCTCCTTTACCGGCATTAAATAGGGGGTTGTTTTCTAAAAGTTGAATGCAAACTTCTACAATATCAACACTTGATTTGCCTTTTTTATAGGCATCAAATCCAGCCTCTAAAACGTTTTTTAACGATTTTAGATAAAGCTCTTGATCTTCTTTTGATATATTTTTTGCTGATAAATTACCAGCACCTCCATGAATTAAAGCAATTGCCTTTTTTTTAGGAGCAAATGCAACTGCCTTAAAATGAATTAACCCCGAAAATAATACAATTAAAAGGAGGCATAATTTACTTTTCATGGCAGTATAAATTGAGGGTTAGTTTGGCTTTTTATAGTTTTTTAAAGCTTCGGGCAGATTGGCTTTTATCTGAGCAATACGTTGGTCATCGCTAGGGTGGGTGCTCATAAAAGTAGGTGGTTTTTGTCCTCCACTTTGTTTCATTCGTTCCCAAAAAGCTACTGCATTATTAGGGTCATATCCAGCCATAGCCATAAAATGAAGTCCCATTTTGTCAGCTTCCAGTTCGTGTATTCTAGAAAATGGCAATATAGCTCCGTATTGTGCTCCTAAGTTATAAGCTGTATTGAAAATTGACCTAGTTTCATTTGATTTTTCAGAAAGAGCAACGGTTAATGCAACGCCACCAAGCTGGGTTAATAACCCTTGGCTCATTCTTTCGTTTCCGTGTTTTGCAATTGCATGCGCTACCTCGTGGCCCATTACGGTTGCAATGCCATTTTCATCCTGTGTAAAAGGCAAAATACCCGTATAAAAAACAACTTTCCCGCCCGGCATACACCATGCATTAACCTCGTTGTTTTGCACTAGATTAAATTCCCATTTATAATTTTTTAACGCAGCTTTTTGACCATGTTCAGTCATGAATTTAGTTACTGCAGTTGCTATTTTAGCACCAACACGTTGTACCATTTCAGCATCTTTGTTGCCGCTTATAGCTACAACTTTATTTGAAGAAAGAAAGGTGCGATATTCAGAGGTTGCCATGTTTGAAATTTCACTTTCTGGCAATAAGTTTATTTGTCTGCGACCAGATAATGGCACTTTAGAACACGACTCAACTGTCAATAGGATAACTATTGAAAAAGCGATTTTTATTATTTTATTCATATTAAGCTATAATTTCAGCAGAAATGCCTTCTTCTAATAAGGAGCCTTGCATGGGGGTTAAATCTAGTGCAGATCCCTTTTTAACGACACATTTGCCTTTATAATGTATTATAATTGTGCATTGTTCTGCTTGTTCAGGAGTATGGTTGCAGATTTTTTGTAAACACTCGATAACATGGTCAAATGTATTCACATCATCGTTGAAAACAACTAATTCAGCCCCAGAATCAAGCAGCGTTAAAACTAATTCTTCGTTCTTTTCTTTATACACTGAAAACATTTCTATTCTCTTAGAGGATTTAAGGTATTACTTTTTTTCGATTAATGCAACTGCGTAACAAACTACGCCTTCTTCGCGACCTACAAATCCCATTTTTTCTGAGGTTGTAGCTTTAATGCTGATTTGTTCTTCTGAAATTTTAGCGGCTTTAGCTAATGCTACAGCCATTTGATTTTTTAGATGCATCATTTTAGGTTTTTCTAGACTTAAAGAGCAGTCTATATTTCCAATTTTATACCCTTTTTCTGAAATTAATTCGCAAACTCTAGATAGAAGAATCTTACTGTCAATTCCTTTGTATTGCGCATCTGTATCTGAAAAATGCAGCCCAATATCCCCAAGGTTTGCTGCTCCCAAAAGAGCATCGCAAATTGCATGAATTACTACATCTGCATCCGAATGTCCAACAGCTCCTTTGGTATGCGGAATTTCTATTCCTCCAAGCCAAAATGGTCTGCCATCTTCTAACTGATGTACATCGTATCCAAAGCCTATTCTAAAACTCACTTTCCTTTATTTGAACTTAATGCATCCATGTCAAAGGCAAGCGTAAAACGAAGCGTATTTTCAAGCGGTGAACGTTGAACTTGATTTACTGGAATTAAATAAGAAAAATTCAACTGAAAAACGTTGTATTTTAATCCTGCACCCATGGTGAAGTATTGACGAGCACCTTTTGATGGAGATTCGTGGAAATAGCCGGCACGCAACGCAAATTGATTATCGTACCAATATTCAGCTCCAATTTGATAATTAATTTCTTTTATTTCTTCTTTAAATCCGCCTGGAGCATCGCTAAATGAATTCAGCATTCCTTTAATGGTAGATTTACTATTAGGGTCTTCTCCAAAAGCAATAACTGGGTTTTGATTGGCATCAATCACAATTTTACCCGTACTGTCTCTTAAATAAACTGGATTAGTTGGCACCAAAAGTTTGTTTGCCTCAATAGAAATAGCAAAGCTATTAAACTCATCTAATTTGAATTTTAGCTGCGTTCCTAAACGCATGTTTGTAGGAATAAAGTTTGCTTGTCCCGACTGAGTATAAGCGATTTTGCCGCCCATGTTGGTTAGTGCTAATCCTGCAGAAAGGTCAACATCTTTTTGTTTGATGGTTATTGGTTTTTGATAATAAAAACCTAAATCACCAGCAGCAGCATTACCTGGACGAGTTTGATTGTTTTGATCTAAGCCAGCGGCAAGGTTGCTGTAAATATATCTTAATGCAACACCCACACTTAGGTTATCGCTTAATTTTCGAGCGTAAGCCCCATCTAAGGCAAATTCGTTTGGAGAAAAATTACCGATTTGTTCACCATTTAAATTGGTGAATGTGATGTTTCCTAAAGAGAAATATCGTAACGAAGCACCAAAAGTCTGTATGTCGTCAATTTTTTTATGAAACGATACGTACGATAAAGAAATGTCAGGCACTAATTGTCTTAACCAAGGAGTATACGACAAACCCACACCCATATTTGCTTTTATAAATGCAAGTTTAGCAACATTCCAATGAATAGAGTTTACATCTGGTGTAGTTGCAACTCCCATGTCGCCCATTCCACCCGCACGTGCGTCTGGCGATATAATTAAGAATGGTACAGAAGTAGTTACAGTGTTTAATTGTCCAGCAAGGTTACTTTTATCTATGTTCTGCGCACTTGCAAAAGTGGATGTTAAAAGGATAGCAGAAGTTAAAATTCGGCCTGTATTTAAATGCATACGTTGATTTTGGATTGGTAAATATAGCTTTTTGACAAAAATATCAAACTACTAACGATTTTTTACTAGTTTAATTGTGAGTGAAGATAGGTTACCATCGCCATCTGTTACTATAATTTTAGCTATATAAAAGCCGTTGGAGCAAATGCCTCCTTCAAGGGATGATCCATCCCAGTCTATAGAGTCAATAATGTAGCCTTCAGATTGGTAATTTTTGCTGAAGTTTTGGATTAATTTCCCATTCAAATCATATATCAAAAGTTGAATATTTAATGATTTAAAAGGCTGGTTATGTTGAATCCGAAAAGTAGTTTTATCGGTAAAAGGATTCGGATAGTTAATTAATTGTGTTATTCCATTTTTGGTGGTGTTTACCTGAAAAGCAATTTCAGCTTCGCTGGAATTATTGTAAACATCCCAAGCTTTAAAATTGATTTTATGGATTCCATTGGATAAATTCTTAAATGGATATTTTACCTTTCCGATCTGATATGAATCTAGGTTAGATTCATAGAAACTGTTTAAAACAACTGGTACTCCATTGTCTAACGACATGGATAAATCTCTGCCAATTCCACTTCCAACAGTACTTATGCCGCTGTTGTCAGATACAAATGCGAGGAGAAATGGATCGTTATTTGTGATATCCCCACTTTTAAAAAGGGTATCGTTCATGAATAAACGAATTTTTGGGCCTTCTATATCCACCAATGAGTTTTGACTTGACAAACCTATCAATACACTGTCAAATTTCCCATTAGCATCTATAATTCCGTTTGTAGCATATAAATTAATGCGTCCAAAGTCAACATTATAAGAGATATCTCTAGGTACTATAAAACTGAAATTAAATTTCCCATTTTGCACAGTACATAATCCTTTGTAAATAATAGCTTGGTAATTTCCAAAAGTCATTGGGCGCGAGTTTGGGTCGTTTTGTAAAGTGGTAACCTTCGTTTCTTTATCGTAAACCGTTGGGTAACAAACTCCGTTAAAGGTGTTTAAAAGGACATTGTTCTTGTCGGTGATTTCGCCCGCAACGTTTACCTGCATTAATGCTTTAAGTGTATCTATTGATTGGGTTATGCTGATATTATTTATATGGGTTATTCCAGTTTCCTGTTTTGGAAACGCTAAGGTTAGAGATGGATCTCCCAAAAACGCATAACTTCTGGTATTGATTGACCCTAATGATTCATTTAAAGTTCTTCGAACTGCTTCTCCGATGGTTATCGGTTGATTGTTTTTTTGAGCAAACAAATGTTTGCTGTAAAAATTAGTAGCAATTTCATAGTTCTCGCCACTCCAAGTTAATCTAACAGTGGTTAGCATGGCAATAGCGCCCCCCTTTTGTTGTAGCATTACTTGTTCTCCTGCAGAAAGTATTTCAGGGTCATCATAGCGTGTAAATTCGCAAGTTGCAGTTACAAAAAGGGGCAATTTTACGCCATTTTCCCACGAATTTATATCGCTGTTGGTAAGTATTCGCTCTTCAGTCCAACCGTTAACTCCTCCATGACCGGTAAAATTTACAACTAAAGCCCCATTGTTTACGCGGGTATTAATGGCTGTATTAACTCCCGGATATCGAATTCCGCCTGGGACAGAAATACGTTTGTACGCATCTAAATATATTTTATCTAAAACGCCTTTAGGATAAGCTAATGCAATTTTTGCAGACAATTGCTCTGCTTGTAGCATATGAGTTTCATAGTCGCCATCATCGGCAACCATACAAATTGTGTTTCTCCAATCGCCAAAAGAAGTTGAAGATTCATAGTTCTTTATTTTTTGAACCATAACTCCAGCCTGTTGCGCATTTGAAACAGGAATTCTGCCAATAGAAACATCTGCCATTTCAGCGGCACCATTGTTAAATTGTCCTTCTGAATCGTCTAATAATGCAAAATAATAGTCAGAACAATAAGTGCCTGTAGGTTGCAGTGATTCTTGACTTTCAAAAGTGGGTACAAAATTTTGCCCTTGGCCCGAAATGTTCTTATAATCGTAGGACGCATCGCCCATCAACAATACATATTTTGGTTTTTCATCGTCAGACGGGGCACGGTCGTAAATCATTTTGATGAAATCGCGAATTGCTGTTATGTCTCTTTTTCCACCAGCAAACTCGTTGTAGATGTCTTGTACATTAACCACATGTGTTTTTAGCCCTAGAGATATTTTGTGCTGAGCCAAGTCATTGGATTGCGATATAAAATCAGGATGAGTAATAATTAACAACTCTGCTGAAGCTAAACCGTGCAAATTCTGATTCATTATTTTTCCAATAGCAATAGGTTTTTGCTGGTTTGTTCCAAGCCAAATGCAAAACTGACGAAGGGTATCTGAGTATGATTTGAATGATAATTTATTGCCAGATGTAGTGTAAACGATGTTCGTTGGCTTTATTGGGTCTGTAATATCCCATAGAACTTCTCCTCCAACAGTATTTTCAACTAAATATTCAGTAATGGAATTTGGAGAAACAGACCGTACATCACGAAAGGAGAAAGCAGGTCCAACAAAACTTAAAAATCTGCGAGCATTTAATTCGATTTGTCCAAGCCAACCTTGAGCAACTGATGCACCTTTTACATAATCGTAGGTTAGGGTTATATTTTCAGAGTTTGGTGAAAAAGTTGTGCTGCCGTTTGAAACATTTGCATAAGCATCCAAATATTGGTTAGTAACCCTTGGAATGTTTAAGCTCAGAATATTTCCACCACCGTTAGTTGATATCATAAAAGATGATGCATTTCCAATACTTCGCGATGCTAATTGTGTAAAAAACTTTACTTTTTCGAAAGGCAATATGTTTTGGAATTTAAACGAAAATGACTGAGTTGTTTGGATATCAAACAGTTCTCCCCACCATTGTGCACCGCTTTTTAAAAAGTTATACTTTTCTTTTTTGTATATAGCATAATCATCAAATGAGATTGATGTTTGTGTGGCGTTACTTGTAATATTTGGGAGGGTTTCAATTCGTTTTCCAAACTCTTGATTAATGTTAATATAGTAATAATTTGCATCGGAATAAACATTGTGATCATACCTAAATGCGCTGTTTTGTGAATCGTATTTCCAAATTGAGGGCCCTTCTGCATAAAAAACAACGGCATCATTTCCATTAAAGCTGCCATCGTTTTCGCCTGAAACATAAACTTGAATTTCTGTTAAATCATCAATTCTAGGAGATGAATTTGGGCGGGGGATCATACCACCGCGTTGTCCAAAAACTCTAATTTTTTTAGGATTTAAACTTTCTATATTAATGCCTAAGGTCTTTAAAAAAGCTATATCTAGACTATAAATACCAGAAGTATTTACACCAATTTTATACCAATTGCCTGTTGCCAAAACAGATTTAGAAGCATAATTCCTGCCTGATTCTTTTGAATTGAAATTAATTAGCGATTTACTTTCGTCAACTATGATTTGAAATGATAGTATTTTTTCGATTATTTGATTTTCATTTAACCGAAATGGTGTAAGGTTTAGTTGATATTTAGCTTTTCCTTGATCAAAAAGTGTGATAATCTTAAAATCCCATGTCGTATTAGAAGTATTTGTAATATTTTTTTGAATAAAATCGGGTGAAATATTTTCTGTTACAATATTTTCAAACCGAAATACTTTGTGAGAATAGTCTCCGTTAAGTATCTTTTTAAAAAGAGGAGCAGATATTTGGTTGTCAATAAAACAATCTTCACATTGATTCTGAAACCCATTTAGACCCCACTTAAGTTGGATTTTTAAAGTATCAGAGGCAAAACCAAGAGAGTTTATACCAAATAAATAAAAAAGTAAAAAAAAATTTCGGATTTTTGGCATGTTGAAATTTATACAAGTAATCAAGGGAAAACGTTCATTACTAAACAAAATTACATCTTTCAGCAAATAAAAAAATGTTTCTTTTTACTAAGAAATTATAGCTTTGTAAGAAAAAGTTTGATTAACATTTTGCACCTCATTAAAAAAACGTGAATATTTACACCTTTAAACGCATAAGAATGTCCAAGAGGATAATTTTAGGAATACTACTAAGTATAGCTGGATTTCAAGCTAGTGCTCAAGACACTCACTTCTCCCAGTTTTATGCTAATCCGCTTTACTTAAACCCAGCATTGGCGGGTAGTGGCATAGGACCAAGATTCTCATTTAATTTTAGAGATCAGTGGCCAAGTTTGCCTGGCAAATATGTTACTTATGCAGCTTCATGGGATCAGCATTTTGATGCTTTGGTTGGTGGTGTTGGAATACAAGCCATGAGAGATCAAATTGGTTCTGATGTTTTTACACAAAACTCGATTTCATTAACGTATGCTAACGTATTGCAAATCAATAGAGAATGGTCAATTCGTACTGGTTTCCAAACCTCATATATTAACAAATCTGTAAATTGGAATAATTTTATTTTTGGCGATCAAATTGATCCAAAAATCGGATTCACTGGTTTACCAACTTCAGAAAATATACCCGCAAATGGACAAACTAATAGAAATATTGTTGACTTCAGTGCAGGTACATTTATTTACTCAGACAAATATTATGGTGGTATTTCTGCTGGGCATTTAACTACCCCTAACGAATCCTTAATGCCGAATGGTACAAGTAATTTGCCATTTAAGTTAACAGTTCATGGTGGTGCAAACTTCGAAATTCGTAAGGGAACTAGGAATTCACCAAGTTTAACCGTTACTCCAAATTTAATTTTCATGAAGCAACGCGAATTCACTCAATTTAACGTTGGATCATATATACAAAGAGGACCAATTGTAGGAGGATTATGGTACCGTGTAAACCGCGATTTTATCGTACTTGCAGGGATACAAACGGAGAGTTTTAGAATTGGTTACAGTTTGGATATTGTTACCTCTAGTTTAAGAGCAGCCGCTCCTTTAGCCCACGAGATTTCTGCAGCTATTCAATTAGAGGCATTAACAAGATCATCAAATAAAAAGATTAAGAAAATAAAGTGTCCTAACTTTTAGTTATTATACTTTATTATACTTAATATTGCAACCCAAGTTTAAAAAATACGATCCAACCAGTAATATGAAGAAAATCTTTGGATGGAAAAGCGGATTGATGCTCGCATCGACCGTTTTATTTATCACCTCTTGTAGTAAGTCAGGCTCTGATAAAACAGGATGGGCTTATAATGACCCCAAAAATGGCGGCTTTGAAGTACGAAAGTATAAAGAACAACCAACAGGTCCAGGTCTAGTACTTATCGAAGGTGGAACCTTTGTAATGGGTGGTACCGAACAAAATATCACTAACGATTTTGACAACATTCCACGTAGAGTTACTGTTCAGTCGTTTTATATGGACGAAACTGAAGTAGCAAACGTTCACTATCGCGAATACATTTATTGGTTAAACAGAACCTTTGGCGAGTCTGCTCCTGAAGTTGTTCGTGCTTCTTTACCAGATACAACCGTTTGGAGAAGAGCATTAGCTTTTAACGAACCATTTGTAAATAACTATTTCCGTCATCCAGCATATAACCAATATCCGGTTGTTGGAGTAAGTTGGAAACAAGCAAATGATTATTGTATTTGGAGAACTGACCGCGTTAACGAAAAACTATTGGTAGATGCAGGTTATATTAAATTCAATCCGAACCAAGTTGGTGAAGAGAATTTCAATACAGAGTCGTATTTAGCCGGATTATATCAGCCTGAAGTTAAAAAAGCTAAGAAAGATTTGGATCCTAATAAGGATACTAGGAATATTATGTTAGAAGATGGTATTATGCTTCCAGCGTACAGATTGCCAATGGAGTCGGAGTGGGAATATGCTGCTTTAGCCCTAGTTGGAAATTCTGCTGGTGAAAATATCAACGACCGTAAAATATATCCTTGGAATGGACACAGCGTTCGTTATCCAAAATCAGGTAAAAACCAAGGTATGATTATGGCTAATATTAAGCGTGGTCGTGGTGACTACATGGGTGTTGCTGGTAGATTGAATGACCGTGCTGCTCCAACAGCTCCAGTTATGTCTTATTTCCCGAATGATTACGGATTATACTCAATGGGTGGAAACGTAAACGAGTGGGTTGCAGATTTATATCGTCCATTAACGTTTCAAGATATGGATGACTTTAACCCATTCCGTGGTAACGAGTTCACTACTACTAAGTTAGATGCTGATGGCATGCCATCAAAAGATAGTTTGGGTAGGTTGAACAAAGAATTGGACACAAAGCGTTATGGTAACCCGGATGTTTCGGATTATTTAGATAGTTTAGCTATGTACAGTGAGAAAACATCGTTGATTAATAATAAATCTCGTGTTTTTAAAGGTGGATCTTGGAGAGATATGCCGTATTGGATGAGCCCTGGAACTCGTAGATTTTTAGACGAAAGTCAGTCTTCGGACGATATAGGTTTCCGTTGTGCAATGGTTCGTACTGGATCACCAACAGGAACAAAGTCTAAAAAGAGATAGTTTTAATGAAAACGTAAAAAGGGAGCACTTGCTCCCTTTTTTTATGTTTAATGATTGAGGATTATTTTTTAGGCTTCATACTTTTAAACATCATTCCTAGTTTTTCTCTCGGAGCTAAATCTCCGATAAAACTGAACTGACCAGAACGTAATCTTTCTCCGCCATCAATGGTTATGCATTCTCCTGTGATGTATGACGACATATCTGACATTAAGAATGATGCTAAACTTGAAAGTTCTTCCGGTTCCCCATACCTCTTTGCAGGGATTCTTGAAATGAATTTTTCTTCAAAAGATGGATCTGGGATGAGTCTAGACCATGCACCTTCTGTAGGGAAAGGCCCAGGGGCGATTGCGTTTAGGCGAATTCCATAAGTAGCCCACTCAAAGGCCAGGCTTGTAGTTAAAGCGTAAACTCCTGCTTTAGCACAGGCAGATGGCAGTACAAACCCCGAACCGCTTTCTGTATAAGTTGTAACTATATTTATTACAGTACCTTTTTCTGCTGTTTCAATCAGCCTTTTGCCAAAATGTTGCGTGCAATTGAAAGAGCCAATAAGTACTATATCTACAATAGATTTGAATGCATTTGGGCTAATATCTTGAGCTAGGGATAGAAAGTTGCCAGCAGCATTATTAACCAGTCCATTTACATTTCTCCCTGTTTCTTTTTCAATATAGTTAAACATTTCACCAACTTCATCGTAGTTTCTAACGTCAACAGCGTAGGTGATTATTGAATCTGGGTTTTCGAATTCTTTTTTTGCATTTAACAATTTATCTTGATTTCTTCCACAGATTGCAATAGTTGCACCTAGTTTAGCAAATCCTTTAGCCATTGCTAAACCTAAGCCAGAGCCACCGCCTGTTATCAAAATTACTTTATCGGATAGAGTGTCGTTTGTAAACATATCAATTAACTAATAAAAGCAAACCTTTTAGGTACTCGCCTTCGGGGTGAAAAATACTAATAGGGTGATCTGAACCTTGGCTTAATTGTTTTAGTATTTGAACATTTCTGCCAGAATCAACAACTGCGCCAAAAACAATTTTACGGAATAAATCTGGAGAAATGTATTGAGAACAAGAATAGGTGAAAATCAATCCCCCCTTTTTAATTTTTGATAGTGCTTTTAAATTGATTTCTTTGTAGCCTCTGGCAGCTTGCGATACCGCTTTTGAAGTTTTAGCAAATGCTGGAGGGTCTAAAACAATGATGTCAAATTCATCGGAAGGCATTTCTTTTAAATAATCGAAACAATCTGCTGCTATTGCTTTGTGCTTTGTAAAGTGGTTTAATTCTATATTATTGATGCAAGATGCCGTTGCATCTTTTGATACATCAACTGAAACAACTTTAGAAGCATCTCCTGCTAAAGCATACAATGAAAAACCTCCTGTATAACTAAATGTATTCAAAACGGTTTTGTTTTTAGATAGAGTTTTTAATAATTGTCTGTTATCTCTTTGGTCGATAAAAAAACCTGTTTTTTGCCCGTTTACAACATCAATTTCAAATTTAATTCCATTCTCTATAATTTGTATTGGGTGGCTAGGGTTTGGTTTCCCTTTATACCATCCCTTTTCTATAGTTACATTATCGTTGTTACGGTGGTGTTCTTTTTGTTTTATGAAAATAAAAGGGAAGCCTTTGTCATTTAAAATTTTAAATAGTATTTCGGAGATCAATTGAACACCCTTATGCAAAATTTGAACAACAGCAGTATTTGCATAAATATCAATAATTAACCCAGGGAAAAAGTCTCCTTCAGCATGTATAAGTCTATATGCATTTGTGTTTTGTGAGATAAAAGTGTTTCGTAATGTGATAGCTGAAGAAATTTTATACTCCCAATAGGCCTCATCAAACAAGGTGTGCTCACTACTAAAATCAAACATTTTAACGGTAATCTGGTTTTTATCATGATAAAAACCGTGCCCTAGTATGTTTGAAGAACTATCAACTACCTGCACAATTTGACCATTGGTTGTTTCTTGTACAGACTCAACTGCTCCAGAAAAAATCCATGGGTGCTTATTAAGCAACGAGCGTTCTCGACCTTTTTTGATTTTCAATACGGGGTAGTTGTCCATAAAATTAAAATAGTTTGTTAATCAGGTGCGAAATTACATAAATCCAAAGAGTGCCATCTAGCCAAATCAAGTAATTAATTTTAGATTTCCAATAATTTGATCTGATAATTAATAAAACTGCATAAAATCCTGAGATTAATAAAGGCACTTTGTTTGTGTTACTGAAATAGAATGTCAAAATGATGGCACAAAGTGCAATAATGCATGAAAGTATAATTCCTTTTTTTTTGCCCGTAAGTTGTGCCCATGTTTTAATGTTTTGTTGGGCATCAGCTTGAATATCAAAAATGTCAAAAGGGAATGTAATGGCAAATGCAATTAACGCCATAGAAATGAAATCGAATAGAAGCACGAAGGAGAATGTTGTGGTGCTTTGAGTTGCTAAAATTGGCCAAATCATTGTTAAATACGACCAGTTTATTGCTATTATTATCGTTTTTAGAAATGTTTTTGTTCGAAGCGGCTTTTTATTAACGGTTTCAAATGAGTACAAAATGGAAATAATTACAGATGGCGCCAACTTGAAAATGGCTTTGATAGGTAATTGTAAAATAGATACTAAAAAGAATCCTCCCGAAAATAGAAGAAGCAGGTATAAACCTTTTATATTATTTGAAGTCCATAGGCTAAGGGAGTCTTGATACCCTAGGTTTAATAACATTAATTTGTCGAATGAGTATAAGCCGAGAGTTCCACTAAAAATAAGAAGGATTATAGGTAATACTTGGCTAAGATTTTTATCATAAATAGATAAATAGGATATCAGAGAAGCTAAAATGGCTAAATTTATGTTTCCGAAGTAAAACCATTGAAAGATATTTTTATATCGGTCAAACAAATCAATTTTAAAGGGTAATTTTGTACCCACAACAATTTAAAGTAATTTTTTATTTTTTTCGATGTTATTATACTAAATGAGGAAAATTAATATAGCCATAAACGGATTCGGTAGAATAGGAAGAATAACCATGCGTAGATTATTAACCATGGATAATATTAATGTTGTAGCCATAAATGATTTAACAGATAGTAAAACCTTGGCTCATCTATTTAAGTACGACACTGCACATGGAAAGTTTTCTGGAAATATTGAAGCAGGAGAAGGGTACATTCAAATCAATAATAATAAGATACCCGTTTCAGCAATTGGTACCATTGAGGATTTACCTTGGGCAAAATACAATGTCGATGTTGTAATAGAATCTACAGGCATAAAAAGGTTTTTAACAGAAGAGTATGCTAAAAAACATCTTGTAGCAGGAGCAAAGCGAGTAATATTATCTGCGCCTAGTGATTCTAATGATGTTAAAACAATAGTATTGGGAGTAAACGAATATTCTCTTACCTCAGATGATAAAATCATAAGCAATGCAAGTTGTACCACAAATTGCTTAACTCCCATGTTAAAAGTAATGGATGAAGCTTTTGGAATTGAAAGGGCATTTATGTCTACCATACATTCCTATACAGCGGATCAGCGTTTGCAAGATGCTCCTCATCCAGATTTAAGAAGGGCTAGAGCAGCTGCGATGTCAATCATACCTACTACAACGGGTGCAAACAAAGCAGTTTCTCAAGTAATGCCCCATTTGAATGGTAAAATCGAAGGATCTTCGTATCGAGTACCAGTAATTGATGGTTCATTAACTGAATTAACCATGATTTTAAACCGCGATGCAAGTGCTGATGAGATTAATGCTGCTTTTGAAAAGGCGAGTAAAACTGATTTAATCGATATTATTGAATATACAGACGAGCCTCTTGTTTCTGTTGATATTCGTTCAAATCCATATTCGTGTATTTTTGACAGCCTTTTAACGCAATCTACAGGCAATTTTGTAAAAATTGTAGGTTGGTACGATAATGAAGCCGGATATTCAAATAGATTAGCAGAATTAGCCTTAATTTTCGGAAATAAATAATCAGCATGTTTCATTTAGATGATTTTTCGTTTAACAACATTCGAGTTGTTATGCGCGTAGATTTTAATGTGCCTTTAGATAAGCAAACACAAAAGGTTACTGATGATACCCGAATAGTTGCAGCTCTAGCATCGATGAATAAAATTCTAAACGATGGTGGTTCACTGGTTTTACTTTCACATTTAGGTAGGCCAAAAAATGGGCATGAAGAAAAGTATTCGTTAAAACACATTATTCCAGAGTTAGAATCTGCATTAAAATTGAGTGTTGAGTTTGGCGATGATTGTATCTCGAACGAAACATTGCAAAAAGCAATTAATTTAAAGCCTGGTCAAGTACTTTTATGTGAGAATTTGCGCTTTTACAAGGAAGAAGAAAAGGGAGACTTAGCATTTGCAGAAAAATTAGCAACCTTAGGCGACTTTTACGTAAATGATGCCTTCGGAACAGCACACAGAGCGCATGCAAGTACTGTAGTTATGGCCCAATTTTTTGATGGAAAAAAAGCAGCCGGTTATTTAATGGCAGCAGAGGTTAAAAACGCAGACAGGATAATGAAACATGCAGAACGCCCATTTACAGCTATTGTTGGAGGTGCAAAAGTTTCTGATAAAATTTTGATTATCGAAAAACTCCTCGATAAAGTTGATAATTTGATTGTCGGTGGAGGCATGGTTTATACTTTTTTTAAAGCACAAGGGGCACAAATTGGCAACTCTTTAGTTGAAAATGAAAAGCTTGAATTTGCTTTAAAATTAATTCAGATGGCAAAAGATAAGGGAGTTAAACTTATACTGCCAACCGATTCTGTAATTGCAGACGCATTTAGCAACGATGCAAAAACCGGACTTGCAAATAACACTTTAATTCCAGATGGTTGGATGGGGCTAGATATTGGTCCAGAAAGTATAAAAGAGGTGGTAGGAGCGATTTCAGGCTCAAAAACTATTTTATGGAATGGTCCAATGGGGGTTTTTGAAATGGAAAAATTTCAGCAAGGAACTAAAGCTGTAGCCGAATCTATTGCTGTTGAAACACAAAAAGGAGCGTTTTCGTTGATAGGTGGCGGAGATTCTGCAGCAGCAATCAATCAATTTGGATATACCAACCAAGTGAGTTATGTTTCTACTGGGGGAGGGGCTTTGCTCGAATACATCGAAGGTAAAGAATTGCCCGGTGTAGTTGCTTTACAATAGTTAAGTCTTAAGAATTCAATAAAAAAGGGGAGCATTGCTCCCCTTTTTTATTGAATTCTTATCAAAAAAGCTCAAAAATCAATTAGGATCAAAATTTAAAATTTGAGATAATATTTTAAACAAATTGGGATCAATTTTTAATTGAAGTATTACTTTAAGTGTGGAGATGTAAAGTGTTGAAATGCTGATTAATTTTTTATGTTTGTGTTTGTGATTTAGGGCAATCTAATTCAGTTTCAACGGGTTGTGTGGAAAAGTATTGGTGTTAATTAGTGGGAAAAAGTGGGAAATGGTGTCATAATTTTTATCTTCGCTTACTAATTATGTATATCCACGCTTAATGGACATTTCAGGAGAAATAGACGCAAAGGTTGACGCCAAAGGAAGAGTTGTTCTTCCTTCCGATTTGCTAAAGCAAATGGAGGGGGTTTACCGTGCCGGTTTAGTACTGAATCGTGGTTTGGATAAGTGCTTGGTTTTGTATACCAAAGCAGACTGGAAAAAAATTGAGGATAAGGTAAATGGCCTTAATCAATTTGTGAAAAAGAACAGAGAATTTGCGCGTAGAATGACTGGTGGCAAGGCTGAAATCGATTTAGATTCAGCTAACCGTTTTTTGATTCCTAAGAAATTAATGGAATATGCGGGTTTAGATAAAGATGTTGTTTTTAGTGCTAACATGGGTAGAATCGAAATCTGGAACAAGGAAGATTACGATTTAGCTATGAATGTTGATCCAGAATCGTTTAGTGACTTAGCAGAAGATGTTTTTGGAGGAGGAGATAATGCAGAATGATTTTACATACCATAAGCCTGTTATGGCAGCGGAATGCATTGAGCATTTGGTTGTTAATCCAGATGGGGTTTATGTTGACGTTACCTTTGGTGGTGGCGGACATTCGCAGTTGATATTAAACGCTTTAAGCGAAAAAGGCAGACTTTTTGGTTTTGACCAAGATGAAGATGCTCAGAAAAACAATATTAACGATCCTCGTTTTGTATTGATTCCTCAAAACTTCAGGCATTTAAAGCGCTTTTTGAAAGTTAATGGAATTTCTCAGGTTGATGGCATTTTAGCTGATTTAGGCATTTCATCGCATCAAATCAATGAAGCTGAACGCGGATTTAGTTTTCGTTTTGACGCAAAAATTGACATGCGTATGAATCAATCCAGCGTGTTAACAGCAGAATATTTGTTGAACAATGCATCTGAAGATGTATTAGGTTTTGTTTTTAAAGAGTACGGAGAAATATCAAAATGGTGGTATATGACCCGTGCTATTATCGAAGCAAGAAAAGCAGAGCCGTTTAATTCAACCGTACGATTAAAAGAAGTGGTACTTCCTTTTAAAGGAGCCGATAAAGAAAGCAAGTTTTTAGCCAAAGTTTTCCAGGCAATTAGAATATACGTAAACGATGAAATTGAGGCTCTAAAAGAGATGTTAGAGCAATCAAATTTGGTTTTGAAAGAGAATGGGCGACTTGTAGTAATGAGTTATCACTCTTTAGAAGATAGATTGGTGAAAAACTTTATTCGTTTTGGAAAGTTTGACGACAAAGCCGAAAAAGATTTTTTTGGAAACTTAGTTAGGCCTTTTAAGCCATTAACAACAAAAGCCATTGTTCCGTCTGAAACTGAACAGTTAGAAAATACCAGGTCAAGAAGTGCCAAACTTCGTGTGGGGATTAAGTTGATATGAATACATATACTCCCCCCAAAAAACCACAACCTAAAGTAGAAGAAAAGAAAAGAACTCCTGGAAAGAGTTTTTTACGCGTTTTTGATTCTGAAAACTATGTGAAGTTCGAGTGGTTTTCTCAAAATATGGGATTTATAGGCTTTGTGTTAGCAATTTTGCTGATGTATATCGCAAATACACATTTTGCCGAAAGCCAAGTTAGGTCAATAGCAAAAACAGAGAAAGAATTAAAAGATTTAAGGTGGAAATACACCATCTCTAAATCTGAATTAATGTTTGATAGCAAACAAAGCGAAGTTTCGAAGCGCTTAAAAGCATACGGTTTTCAAGAACTGACCGAATCACCCAAAATTATTTCATCCAAAAAATAGTAATTGTGAACATAAGGCACGACATATTATGGAGGGTACGACTATCATTTATAGTAATGGTACTGGTAGGCCTTGGCGTAATATATAAGGCTGGATCTACACAAACCGTTAAAAGAGCTTATTACATCAAGCTTAGAGATAGTTTAACAACGCGCTTAATAAATATCGAAGCTGACAGAGGTAATATTTTTTCTGAAGATGGGTCTCTATTGGCTACTTCAGTTCCAATTTATGATGTTCGATTTGATGCGATTGCTGATCCAATTACAAACAAAATTTGGGACGAAAAATCAGATTCATTAGCTAGAGGACTTGCGGAGCTATTTCGCGACAAAAATATATCCGCCTACAAAAAGCTATTAAATAACGGTAGAAAATCAAAGGATAGATATCTGCTTTTGCAGCGCAATGTTGAATACGTGCAGGCCCAAAAGGTTAAAAATCTTCCCTTGTTTAACATGGGTAAATATAAAGGCGGTTTAATCTTAGTAGAGAAAACGCGCAGAGAAATGCCTTTTGGCGATATGGCTAAACGTACTATTGGATATTTTGTTCAAAATGTAAAACCTGTAGGGGTTGAAGGAGCCTTTGACGCGTACTTGGCAGGAACTAGTGGTAAAAGATTAATGCAGCGCATTTCAGCTGGTGTTTGGATGCCGCTAAATGATAATAATGAGATTGAGCCTAGAAATGGTCAAGATGTACACACAACCATCGATGTAAATATTCAGGACATTGCACAAACAGCATTGATGAAAGGCATTGACTCTAACGATGCTGAAAAGGGCTGTGTAATTGTTATGGAAGTGGCTACTGGTAAAATTAAAGCGATTGCAAATTTAGGTAGAGACAAATCTGGAAATTACACTGAGCGCTATAATTATGCAATTGGAGAAGGTTCTGAGCCTGGTTCTACTTTTAAATTAGCTTCGTTATTAATTGGTTTTGAAGACAAAAAATTCGATTTAACAGATACTGTTGATATTTTCAACGGACTTTACAGTTTTGGATCAGCGCAAATGAAAGATTCAAAGCCACATGCTTATAGAAAAGTATCGGTTCAAAAAGTGTTCGAGATGTCGAGCAATGTGGGTGTTTCTAGATTAATACATAAGCACTATAAAGACAATCCGCAGGCTTTTTACGAAGGACTTAAAAATTTGCATCTAACAGATATGTTAGAACTTCAAGTAAAAGGAGAGGAGCCTCCATACATTAAAAAACCATCGAGCAGAACTTGGAGCAAAACCTCATTGCCTTGGATGTCGATAGGATATGAGTTGAAAATAACGCCATTGCAAACCCTAAATCTATACAACGCTGTTGCTAACAACGGCAAAATGATGCGTCCATTGTTGATTTCAAGTATTACAGAACTTGGCCGTACAGTTGAGAAATACGAACCCGAAGTAATAGCTGAAAAAATTGCTTCAGATTCAACCATAGCTTGGTGCAAAAGAATGATGGAAGGCGTAGTTTTACAAGGAACAGCTCATCACATTCAGCCAAAAACCTATTCTATTGCAGGGAAAACAGGTACAGCTCAAATTGCAAACAAAGCTAGTGGGTACGATAAGTCAAATTATCAAGCATCATTTGCGGGTTATTTTCCAGCTAACAACCCCATTTACTCTTGCATTGTAGTTATAAAAAACCCAAGCAAAGGAGCAATTTATGGCGGTGCAGTTGCTGCCCCAGTTTTTAAAGAAATTGCCGACAGAGTGTATGCCGGATTTATCGAGCCATCAGAAAAAGTACAGACGGATTCAGTAATTCGTAATCAACCAAAACTGGTTGTGAAACCGGGTAAAAAGGACCAAATTTTAACCGTTTTACGCAATTTAAAGATTCAGAATACTGCACCATCACAAGCAACGTGGGTAAAGGCAGCAACTCAAACAACTCCAATAACACTTACAACCAACGAAAATAACGCTGCAATTGTGCCTAACGTTATCGGAATGGGTTTGCGTGATGCCATTTATTTGTTAGAGAAATCTGGATTGAGAGTAAAAGTAAATGGAGTTGGAAGCGTTCAAAGGCAGTCGGTTCAGTCAGGCTTGTTGAGTAAAAATTTCAAAGAAATAACCCTCGATTTAGGATGAAAATGAAGTTGTCACATATCGTTGATGTCGTTTCTCCTCTTAAAGTAGTTGGAGATTCAAACCAATTTATCAACGGGTTAGCCTTAGACTCACGTAAAGTTGAACAAGGATTTCTTTTTGTAGCGATTGCTGGATATGAAATTGATGGCCACAAATTTATAAATACCGCTATCCAAAATGGTGCGAGTGCCGTTTTATGTAGCACTTTTCCTGAACAAACGGTAAGTCATGTAACCTACATTTTAGTAAAAGACACTTCTATTGCTGTTGGTTTTGCTGCTTCATGTTTTTATGGAAGCCCGTCAAGCCAATTAAAAGTGGTGGGTATAACCGGCACCAATGGTAAAACAACGGTTGCAAGCTTGTTATTCGATCTTTTTACAAAGTTTGGATTTATCTGTGGTTTGATTTCAACGGTTGAAAACCGTATCGCTCATCAAGTTCTAGCTTCAACACATACAACACCCGATGCAATAACATTGCAAAGGTTGTTAGCTGATATGGTAGAAGCGGGCTGCGATTATGTGTTTATGGAAGTGAGTTCTCATGCTGCGCACCAACATCGCATAGCGGGTTTGTCGTTTGCTATGGCAGTTTTTACCAACTTAAGCCACGACCATTTAGATTACCATAAAACGTTTGATGCTTATCGCGATGCGAAAAAAATGTTCTTTGATGGGCTAACCAAAAATGCAATTGCAATCATCAATACGGATGATAAAAACGGCAGGTTTATGGTTCAAAATTCGGCTTCAAAAGTATTTAGCTATGCTCTAAAATCTCAGGCAGATTTCAAAGTAAAAGTTATCGAAAGCTCATTAGAAGGAATGTTGGTTTCGATCAATGAAACTGAATTTTGGTCGCAGCTAGTTGGAAATTTCAATGCGTATAATTTAGCGGCAATTTATTGCGTAGCTGTTCAATCGGGAATAGAATCTGTTCGGGTTTTAGAAGCAATATCTACCTTGAAATCTGTAAGCGGCCGTTTTGAAATTGTTCGCTCAGATACAAATATCATTGGAGTTGTTGATTATGCACACACTCCTGACGCATTAGAAAATATATTATCAACGCTATCAGAGGTAAAAGGATCAGGAAATATTATTACCGTTATTGGATGTGGTGGAGATAGAGATACCGCAAAACGTCCAAAAATGGCACGAATTGCTGCTGAAAAAAGTAAAAAAGTAATTATTACTTCTGATAATCCTCGTACTGAAGATCCGCAAATTATAGCTGATCAGATGATGAATGGATTAGAAATTACCCAAAAGAAAAATGCTTTTGTAAATATTGATCGCAAAATGGCAATTCGTTTTGCATGCGAGATAGCAAACTCAGGCGATATTGTATTAGTTGCCGGAAAGGGCCACGAAACGTATCAAGAAATTAATGGCATCAAGCATCCTTTTGATGACCAAGCCATTTTATCCGAAACCCTTAAAAATCTTCACGCCTAATGCTATATTATTTATTCGATTGGTTAGATAAAAGATTTGATTTTCCAGGTGCTGGAGTATTTCAATATATCACTTTTCGTGCTTCCATAGCAGCTATTTTATCGTTGTTAATATCCTTGTTTATTGGTAAAAGGATAATCAACTTTTTACGTTCAAAGCAAATTGGTGAGCAAATCAGAGTTAGCGGTCCTGAAAGTCATTTCTCCAAAAAAGGTACACCAACAATGGGTGGTGTAATTATCATAATCGCAATTATAGTTCCAACTCTTTTAATGGCAAATCCAACCAATGTATATGTGGTTTTAATGCTTGTTTCTACCATTTGGATGGGATTAATTGGTCTAACAGACGATTATATCAAGGTTTTTAAGAAGAATAAAGAAGGCTTACGTGGTAAGTTTAAATTGTTAGGTCAGCTAGGTTTAGGCATATTAATTGGTGCAACATTGTACCTACACCCAAGCGTAAATGCATTCAGCTTGACCACTAATCTGCCCATAACAAAATACGGTTTTAACTACGGCTCTATTTTGCCAGATGTAGAATTGGCTTGGCTGGTTTATATTCCATTCATCATTTTTATAGTGATGGCGGTAACCAATGGAGTAAACTTAACGGATGGATTAGATGGGTTAGCTGCTGGAACAAGTGCTATTGTTGGCGCAGGCTTGGGAATTTTAGCTTATATGGCTGGAAATACCAAATTGGCAAATTATTTAGAAATTCAGTTTGTGCCATTTTCAGGCGAGGTAGTAATTTTTGTAGCAGCAGTTGTAGGGGCATGCATCGGATTCTTGTGGTACAATACATATCCTGCTCAGGTTTTTATGGGCGATACAGGTTCTCTAGCATTAGGCGGAGCAATTGCAGCGGTAGCCATAATTATTCGTATGGAGTTAATGCTGCCCATTTTATGTGGAATTTTCTTTGTAGAGAACTTGAGCGTAATCATGCAAGTGTCTTATTTCAAATATACTAAAAGGAAATACGGTGAAGGAAAACGCATTTTTAAAATGGCGCCTATTCATCATCATTTCGAATTAAGTGGCATCCCTGAACCTAAAGTGGTAACTCGCTTTTGGATCATTACCATTCTTTTAGTTATCGTAACCATTGCAATGTTGAAACTACGTTAATGGCAAAGAAACTAGTGATATTAGGAGCCGGTGAAAGCGGTACAGGAACTGCAATTCTTGCTAAAAAGCAAGGATATGTGGTTTTTTTAAGCGATTTGTCGCTTATTAAGCCTAAGTATAAACTAGAGTTAGAAGAGAACGGTATCGAGTTCGAAGAAGGAAAGCATTCTGAAGTTCTAATATTATCAGCCGATGAAGTGGTTAAAAGCCCTGGTATTCCAGAAAAAGCGCCTATCGTTAAGTTAATTTTAGCAAAAGGAATTCCGGTTATTTCAGAAATCGAATTTGCAGCCAGATACACTAACGCAACTCTTATTGCTATTACAGGCACCAACGGAAAAACTACCACCACTTTATTAACCTATCACATCTTGAAAAATGCAGGGTTAAATGTAGGGTTAGGTGGCAATATTGGCGAGAGTTTTGCGCGCCAAGTTGCATTATACAATTACGATTATTATGTGCTTGAATTAAGCAGTTTTCAGTTAGACAACACGTATTCTGTACGTTTTCATATAGCCATTTTGGCAAACATTACCCCAGACCATTTAGACCGATACGATTACAAACTTGAGAATTATATCGCCTCAAAAATGAGGATTACCCTGAACCAAACCTCTGAGGATTTTTTCATTTTCTCCAAAGACGATGAATTAACGAATCAGGCTATGGAGAACACCTTAATCAAAGCGCAATTATTTCCTTTTTCACTTACTTCAAAAGTGGATCAAGGCGCTTATGTACAAAATGAATCCTTAATCATTAACGTAAACCACACCGAGATACAAATTCCAATGAACGAATTATCATTAAAAGGAAAACACAATGCCAACAATTCTATGGCTTCAGGAATTGCTTCACGCTTGTTAGAAATCCGTAAGGAGACGATACGCGAGAGCTTAAGCAATTTCGAAAATGTAGAGCACAGGCTGGAGTTTGTTGCAACTATAAAAGGGGTTGATTATATCAACGACTCTAAGGCAACCAACGTAAACTCTGCTTGGTATGCATTAGAATGCATTAATCGCCCAATAGTTTGGATAGCTGGTGGTGTTGATAAAGGCAACGATTACGATATTTTACGTCCGCTTGTAAAAGGGCGCGTAAAAGCAATCATATGCTTAGGCATTGACAATGCACGTATTCACGAAGCTTTTGGAACAGATGTTGAATTAATCATCAACACCCAGAAGATGGAAGACGCAGTAAAAATGTCGACCCATGTAGCTGAAAAAGGCGATGTAGTAATACTATCTCCCGCATGTGCAAGCTTCGATTTATTCGAAAACTACGAAGATCGTGGTCGTCAGTTTAAAAAGTTAGTTAAAGAAATTTAGAATGCGCAAAGCAGTAGAGACATTTTTAGAAAACCGCATTAAAGGCGATCGCCAAATCTGGTTTTTTGTGGCAGTACTTGTTGTAATATCACTTTTGGTGGTGTATAGCTCTGCTACGTCTTTAGCTGTTAGGTATCACGGTTCTGTTGAGTCTTATGTTTTAAAACATATGGGCTTAACTTTTGTAGGTCTGTTTTTGATGGTTTTATGCCATACGTGGGATTATCGCTATTATTCTCGTTTGTCGCAATGGATGCTTTATTTAACCGTGCCATTGTTGGTTTTTACCTTGTTCAAAGGAGCAAGTGTGAACGAGGCTAGTCGTTGGATAAGAATACCTTTAGCAAATCTTACGTTTCAAACATCAGATTTTGCTAAATTGTCGTTGATCATGTATGTAGCTAGGTTTTTAGCTCAAAGACAAGGCGATATCAAAGATTTCAAAAAGGCATTTTTGCCAATTGTATTGTGGATTTTTGTTATTTGTGGATTAATTGCTCCTGCTAATTTATCTACAGCAGCAATCCTTTTTGCAACCTGTTTGCTAATCATGTTCATCGGTAGAATAAACATGAAATATATAGCTTCTATGATTGTCATTGGCTTGCTATTTATTTTCTTGGTGTTCTCATTTGGAGAATCTATTGGGATGAAAAGGGTAGCCACTTGGAAAGCTAGGATAACTTCTTTCAATGACGACAAAGGAGAAAGTTACCACAGTATGCAAGCAAATATTGCCATTGCATCAGGTGGTTTATTAGGAAAGGGACCTGGAAATAGCACTCAACGTAATTTCTTGCCCAATGCATTTAGTGATTTTGCGTATGCAATAATTTTAGAAGAATACGGTATTTGGGGAGGAATCATTGTTTTGATGCTTTATCTCATGTTTTTATACCGCGTTATAAAATTGGTAATAAAATCTCCAAAAGCTTTTGGAGCACTTATGGCCATAGGACTAGGATTTAGTTTAACGATTCAAGCCTTAATTAACATGGCAGTTTCGGTAGGTTTATTTCCAGTTACTGGCCAAACCCTTCCATTGATTAGTATGGGAGGAACCTCATTGTTGTTTACAAGTATTGCCCTTGGCATCATACTAAGTGTAAGTCGCGATGTAGAAGAGAAAGAGTTAGCTGCTAAATTGGAAGGAAACACAATTGGCTAATTTAACTCCATATCGTATTATTTTAAGTGGTGGCGGAACAGGCGGCCATATTTTCCCCGCAGTTGCTATCGCAGATGCATTAAAAGCTAAGTTGCCAAACGCGCAGTTTTTATTTGTGGGGGCTGAGGGTAAAATGGAAATGGAACGAGTTCCGAATGCTGGGTATAAAATTGTAGGATTGCCAATTGTTGGCATTCAACGAAGTTTAAGTTTAGAGAACTTAAAACTTCCTTTCAAGTTAATTAAAAGCATTTTTAAAGCGAAGTCTATCATCAGAACTTTTAAACCAAATATAGTTATAGGTACTGGTGGCTTTGCAAGCGGTCCAATTTTATGGGCTGCTCAACAAGCAAATGTTGCTACCGTTATTCAAGAGCAAAACGCATTTGCGGGTTTAACCAATAAATGGTTAGCCAAAAAGGTAAAGCGTGCGTATGTTGCTTTTGATGGGATGCAGGCATGGTTTCCAACTGATAAAATTAGAGTTACAGGAAATCCAATCCGCAAAGGATTAGAGTTAGTGTCTACATTAAAAAACGAAGCTGATAAAGTTTTCGGATTTACTGCAGCTTTACCGGTTGTGTTATTTACTGGCGGAAGCTTAGGTGCAGGCACAATTAATAGAGTTGTTGCTAATAATTTAGCAACATTTCAAAAGAACGGAATCCAAGTTATTTGGCAAACTGGCAAAAACGGAATCGCAACCTCAAAAGATGCCATCGATAAATTAGAGGATAAAAAGGGAACATTTGTTCGTCCATTTATCGACTCAATGAATTTAGCGTACGCAAGTGCCGACATCATTGTGTCTAGAGCTGGGGCAAGTTCCATCAGCGAATTAGCAGCAGTTCAAAAGCCTGCCATTCTAATTCCATCGCCCAATGTTGCTGAAGATCATCAAACTAAAAATGCTATGGTTTTAGTAAGCGCTAAAGCGGCATTATTGGTTAAAGATGCAAACGCTGACACCGAGTTAGTGGATGTAATTCAAAATTTGTTGCAAGACAAATCGCATCAACAAGAATTAATAAAAAACATTAAAGCCTTCGATAAATCGAATGCTGCTGATGTTATTGCTAACGATATAATTGCTTTACTATCATGATTATGCAACCTCAATATGTATATTTTTTAGGCATTGGTGGCATAGGAATGAGCGCTTTGGCCAGGTATTATCATGGAATTGGTACTACTGTTTTTGGATACGATAAAACTCCATCGGCAATAACGCATGCTTTATCTGCAATAGGAATCGAGATTTCTTTTGACGATAGCCTTGAAAGTTTGCCTGAAGTTTTGTTGCCAGGGAATTCAAGAACAAGTGTTTTAGTGATTTATACACCAGCAATTCCTGCAAAAAATGCGCTTTTAACTTATTTCCAAAACAACGGTTTTGAAATTATCAAGCGTTCAAAGGCTTTAGGCTTTTTAAGCAATGGAAAAAATACCATTGCAGTAGCAGGAACCCACGGAAAAACAACAACCTCTACGTTAGTTGCTCATATTTTGCTGCATGCTTCTAAAAAGACAACGGCATTTTTAGGCGGAATTTCTACAAATTACGCTACCAATTATGTGTTTACAGGAAACGATACTATCGTTCTTGAAGCTGACGAATACGATCGCTCTTTCTTGCAATTATACCCTTCAATAGCCATAATCACTTCCATGGATGCAGATCATTTGGATATTTACGGCACTGCAGAGGAGTTAGAACGCACGTACCGAGAGTTCGGCACACAGGTTGTAAATGGCGGTTCATTATTTGTTCATGCATCGTTGGTATTCGATAAAATAGAGGACATAAATTGCTTTACATATGGCCCTAATGGTGATTTTTCTCCAGAAAATATCCGAATTGAAAACGGAAAATTTGTCTTCGATTTAAAATATCCTCAAGGAGTTATTTCTAACATCGTTGCAGGTTTGCCTGGCCGCCATAATATCGACAATGCAGTTGGAGCCATGGCCGCTTGCTTGGCAAATGGCATAACTGCTGATGAAGTAAAAGCGGGCGTAGAAACCTATAAAGGGGTTAAACGCAGATTCGAATATAGAATTGATACAGAATCACAAGTGTATATTGATGATTATGCACACCATCCTTCAGAAATAACCGTGTTTTTGAATACCGTAAAAGAACTGTATCCAAATCAAAAAATAGTTGGGGTATTTCAGCCTCATTTATTTACCCGCACGCGCGATTTTGCTGTTGGTTTTGCAGAAAGTTTATCTATGCTTGATGTAGCCATTTTATTGCCCATTTATCCTGCAAGAGAAGAGCCAATTGAAGGAGTAAATAGCGAAATGCTTTTGAAACAAATTACCTCCCCAGAAAAAATGATCCTTTCTAAGGATGAAGTATTAGAATACGTTGGCAACAATAAACCTGCATTAATAGTAACCATTGGTGCTGGAGATATAGATAAACTTTGCGATCCATTAACAAATATTTTAACTCCTGAAAATTAAAATGAAGCGCATTTTATCCATATCGATAAAAATTATTGGACTTGCAGCGGTGGTGTTTGTGGTTGTTTTCGCTTTCAACAAAAGCAAAGAACAAAAATGCACCGATGTTCGGTTTGATATTGTATCGGAAGATAAAAGCTTTATAGGAGTTATTAACGAGGTAAAATCCGATTTAAAAGTAGCTGGATACGATGCTCTTGAAGGAATTTTATTATCAGCAATCGATTTAAAAGCGATTGAAATAGTAGTAGAAAAAAGCCCATACGTTGCCAATGCCGAAGTGTATAGCACCATTAGAGGCATTGTGTATGTAAAAATTGAGCAAAGAGTTCCTCTTGTTCGTATTTATAACCACGATGGAAACTCGTTTTTTGTAGATAAAGACGGGTTTAAAATGCCCATACTGAAAAATTCAAACCAACATATTTTGGTTGCTAATGGATTTATAGTAGAAAAATTAGACAGTCAAAAAAATGTTCTTAGCCCGATGGCGAAGAAGATAGTTTTTACTGCAAACGTAATAGCAGCAGATTCATTAATGAATGCGTTGTGCGAGCAATTGTATGTGAATTCTCAGTTCGAAATTGAAATGATTACCCGCGTAGGCGACCATAAAGTGATTATTGGCGATACTACCGATTTGAGTGAAAAGTTGAATAAACTCGCTGTTTTTTATCGTGAAGGATATAAAAACGAAGATTTAGATAAGTACCAAAGTATAAACCTGAAGTTTAAAGGGCAGGTTGTTTGTAAAAAAAGAGTAACTAATGGATAAAGTTGGAAGCGATATCATTGTAGGCCTAGATATTGGCACTACAAAAATCTGTGCAATTGTTGGTCGCAGAAACGAGTACGGTAAAATTGAAATCATGGGCATGGGTAAGTCAGTGTCTACTGGCGTAAACCGTGGCGTGGTAATCAATATCGATCGCACTGTTGAGGCAATTGAAAAAGCAGTAGCTGAAGCAAGTGAAGCAAGTTCAGTGCAAATAAAATCTGTAATTGCTGGTATTGCTGGGCAACACATCCAAAGTTTACAACACCGCGGAATGATTACCCGAACAAATCCTTCGGTTGAGATTACCCGCGAAGACACAGATCGTTTAACCGATGATATGTACAAACTTGCCATGCGTCCGGGTTACGCAATCGTTCACGTATTGCCGCAAGAATATACGGTGGATGATGAAAGCGGAATCAAAGACCCAATTGGCATGAGTGGTGTTCGTTTAGAAGCATCGTTCCATATCATTACAGGGCAAACAACGGCTGCTCAAAACATCGAAAGATGCGTAAAAAAGTCTAATTTAGAAGTAACCGATATGGTGTTAGAACCAATCGCATCTTCATTAGCTGTTTTAGGCGAAGACGAGAAAGAAGCGGGCATTGCCTTGGTAGATATTGGTGGTGGTACAACCGATATCGCAATTTTTTACGATGGTATTATCCGCCATACGGCAGTAATTCCTTTCGGTGGAAACATCATTACAGAAGATATTCGCGAAGGGGTTAACGTTATGCGTCCTCAAGCCGAATTGCTAAAAATTAAGTTTGGTTCTGCTTCGCCAAACGATGTTAGTTCAAACGAAATAGTTTCTATTCCTGGTTTAAGAGGGAGAGAGCCTAAAGAGATTTCACTTTTGATACTTTCTAAAATCATCCATGCACGATTAATCGAAATTATTGATTTAGTGCATCACGAAATAAAAATTTCAGGCTTCGAAAAGAAATTGGTTGGAATTGTTTTAACCGGTGGTGGCTCGTTGCTTAAAAATATCATTCCTGTATTCGAATTAAGAACAGGTTTGGATGTTCGTATTGGTACTCCAAACGAATATTTGTCAAAAAGCACATCTGAAATTAAAAGTCCGATGTATGCAACAGCTATTGGCTTGGTGATTCAAGGATTAAACGATGCTGAAGCAAAACAAAAACATTCACCGGTGGATAAAACAAAGACAAAAGCCAACAAGGCTGGATTTTTTGACTCTATCATCAAAAAGAGTAAAGATTATTTCCTAGATAACGACAGTTTGGGAGCCGATGATTTTAAAGAAAACTAAAAAAATAAACAAATAAAGATATACGACATGGGAGAGAACACTACTTTCAGTTTTAATTTGCCAACACAGCCCGCTAACATTATAAAAGTTATTGGTTTAGGTGGCGGAGGATGCAATGCGGTAAACTTTATGCATTTGCAAGGCATCAAAGATGTTGATTTTATGGTATGCAATACCGATTTTAATCATCTTGAGTTAAGTAATGTACCGATTAAAGTACAACTTGGACGTAAAATTACCGAAGGCTTAGGCGCAGGTGCACAGCCTGACCGTGGCCGCGAAGCAACCATCGAAACATTAGATGAAATCAGGGCGCATTTGTCTGATAAAACCAAAATGGTTTTTATCACTGCAGGCATGGGTGGCGGAACCGGAACGGGTTCTGCTCCAATTGTTGCACGTATGTGTAAAGAAATGGGCATTCTAACTGTAGGAATTGTAACTATGCCTTTCAAATTTGAAGGAAAGCGTAGGGTTGAGCAAGCCAATGCAGGTTTAGAAGAATTAAAAAAACACGTGGATACTATCATCGTTATTCTTAACGATAAACTACGCGAGACTTTTGGCAATTTGCCGATTCGCGAGTCTTTCGGGCAAGCAGATAACGTGCTTTGCACAGCAGCAAAAGGTATTGCAGAAATTATTACCGTTGATGGCCATGTAAACGTTGATTTTTCAGACGTTAAAACGGTTTTAACTAACAGTGGCGTATCTATAATGGGTTCTGGCGAGGCTGACGGTGAAAATAGAGCGATAAATGCAATCGAAATGGCATTGAATTCGCCTCTATTAAACGATACCGATATCCGCGGAGCTAAGAATATTTTATTAAATATTACTTCAGGTTTAGACGAAATTACGTTGGATGAAGTTGGCGAAATTGTAGATTATTTACAAGATGAAGCTGGTTTATCTGCTGATGTAATCTGGGGAAATTGTACTGATCCAGCTTTAGAGAGCAAAATCAGAGTTACAGTTATTGCTACAGGTTTCGAAACCAACAAGGAAGAAAAAAAGGAAGTTAAAATTGCTCAAGTTGAACCTCAATTTGTGTATAAAAGCGAAGAAACAACTCAAGTTTTCCAAAATACAACCGCTGATCCTATTATTACTAAAACAGAAGAGCGTAATGGCGAAGAAGTTATTATACATAAATTAGGATCTGAGTTAGTTGAAAACAACGAAGTTGAAAGTGAGCCTAGTTTAACTTTTAAATTAATAACCAAAGAAGAACCGGTACAAATGGCTCCTCCAATTGTAGTTCGCCCTCAAATTCCAACCTACGAGCAATCGATAAACGAGGTTAAAGAGGAAAAGCCTGTGGAGCGTGAAATGCTTTTTACCTTTAACTCCATTCCATCGGTACAAACAAGAACTGAACAGCCTATTCAGCAAGTTCAAGATGCTAAAGTGGATCAGATGAAGAGTTTAGAGAATTCGAAAAGACGTTTAGACGCGTTAAAAGGGTTGAATAACTTAGGCAGTTCGAACTACGATCCTAAAGCTATTGAAGAATTTGAAAAAGTGCCTGCATTTCGCAGACAAAACACCGATTTAGAATCGAAAAGCGGCAGTGAAGACGGTATAAGCCAGCGCTATTTCTTATCAGGAAATGACGGTAGCGTAGAAATTCGTCCGCAAAACGGTTTCTTGCACGATAACGTAGATTAGTTTTTAATAATTAGATAAAAAGTTGAAAAGCGCCTGCAAAAGGCGCTTTTTTTATTGGGGCAAATCAAAACATTCCATCAGCAGCAAGTGACCATCAGCATGCGTAATTTCTACTATTCCATCTTCGAGCACGTGGTTGCTTGAGCCGATGCGGACGCCAATTTCTAAGTCTTCGCTGTTTAATGGATACATCAAATTTTGCGAGGTAATGCCAACTACTTTACCAATGGGTAAAAGCGATATAAGCGTGTTTTTAACGTACCACTTTTTAAAAGCGCGTGGTAGAATGAATATTCGGGAATAATCGTCAAGTAAGGTTATGTTGAGCAAATCTCTGTACTTAACAATGTTAGAGATGTTTGCTAAGTTATGATCGGCTCTTCTGCCCGTTGCCCAAACAATATTTACGCTTGAATATCCTTCGCTGATAAGATAATCTAACCCTTTTTCAAGGTCGGTTTTGTCTTGGCTATGGGCTTCTATAACTTGTATGGGATGTTGTTTTGCGATGATTTCTTGTAAATTATCGGTAGAGTCGAAGTCGCCTAAAACGGCATCTACTTTTAAGCCCATTTCATCTAACCGATTTATGGCACCATCGAGGGCGAGTAAAAACGGGTTCCATTCGAGCAATTGGTGCAACAGATTGTCGGAGCATTTTTGCCCGTTTGCTACCAATAATGCAGCTTCTTGCTTGTCTCTTACAAAGTGATGCGATGACATGTTTATGCGTTTATAAGTTCGTTGGCAATTTCGATGATTTGGATAGCTCCTTTTTTGGTGATTTTATCGAAATATAGGTTTTTATTGATAATTTGATTGTTTTTCTCAAAGCCAAAAAGGTAGCTTTTGTCGTAATATTCGAGTAAAATATCTAACCAAAGCGCTTTATTGTTGTTATTTAAAGCATCAATTGCCTGATTGGTTCTTTCGATTCCAAGTCGTTTGATTAAGTTTCTGGTGGCATCTTCCAATAATTTATTATCGAATTTGCCGTATTCGTTTAAAATATTTTTTCGCCTAAATTGTATGGGTGTTTCGATGCAAATAACCTTGGCCTCTATAAGCTGAAAGTAAAAAGGATCTGGCAGCTTAAGTTTTCCAATTCGCCTACTTTCATTTTCAACAAAGAAATACGGCAAATCTTTATTTTGAAGAAGGGCTAGTGATAAATTATTCTCGAACATTTCTTGGCTTGGTTGTGCATTTTTGCCAATACCTCCAAAGGCAGAACCTCGGTGATTGGCAATTTTTTCAAGATCAACCACGCCAACTCCTAATTTTTGAATGTGAACAAGCATTCGGGTTTTTCCGCAACCTGTTTTACCCGTAATTGAAACCATTTTAAAAGGATTTTCAAACGATAGTAAAACTTCGTTTCTATACTCTTTGTAGCCCCCTGAAATTTTTTCTGCCTCAAACCCCGATGTTTTCATAACCCACTGAAAAATGGAACTCCGCATACCGCCCCGCCAACAATACACGTAAAATGGAGCGTTTGTCGGGTTAATTTTTCTGACTTTTGAAATCATGAGGTGGAATTTTTTTCCAACCAATTTAAATCCTAAATCTGTTGCTGCCTCTTTTCCCACTGTTTTATAACACGTTCCAACCAAAACTCTTTCGGCATCGTTTAGTAACGGAATATTTATTGATCCCGGAATATGCCCTTTTTTATACTCAGAGGGACTTCGGACATCAATTATCTGTAATCCTGACTGAATAATTTTATTTAGTATATTTCCTGTGGAATTTTGCATGGATGGTGGTAGCATTAAAATTTGGCATTAACTTTGGGAAATATGTTGCAGCTTACACAAATAAAAGAAACGTGCATTTACGTTAAAAATCTTCGAAAAACCATGCAATTTTACCAAGACATGCTCGGTTTTGAGATGATTAGTTATGTGAAAGAAAGCCATATTTTCTTCAAAGTAGGAACTTCGGTGTTGTTATGTTTCCTGAACAAATCTACGCGGTTTCAAGAACATTTGCCTAAACATTATGGTTATGGCAAGCTGCACCTTGCTTTTGAAGCACCAGAAGATGAATTTGATAATTTATTAGCTCAGGTTAAAGACCTTGAAATCGAAATTACGCATCAACATACTTGGGACAACGGGAAAAGATCGTTCTATTTCGATGACCCGGATGGCCATTCGCTTGAAATTGTGGAGCCAGGGATGTGGGATTAATTCCCCAACATTGATTTAATAAGCGTTTTAGTAACAAATTACAACATTATTAAAATCGATATCCAACTGAAATCTGGCTATCGATAATGGAACCCGAACCAAGACTGTACCAAAAGGCAGGAATTAGAGCAGCTCCAAATCTAGACCCATTTAAATCAAATGGGAAACTGGTTACTTTTAAGCCAACTCCAAAATCCAAAGAAAATTGACCTTTGATAAGTTGGTATCCTCCGCCAAAACCAACACTATAATAATCTATGCCTTTGATGGCACTTCCTCGATAGGCAACCCCGTAATGCTCTTGATATACTTTTTCGCTGCTAACATTGGTAAATCCTTGAACTTTTAATTGGCCATAAAATCCATTTAACGATTCGATAAAGTAATAGCGACCAAACAATGAGTAGTCTATTCCCTGAAAATACTTTTGATTATCATTGTTCTTATGGGGATAAATAGCGTATGCCAAAAACGTGCCGACCGATATATTCTTACTTGCAGCATGCTCGTATTTGATTTTTAATTTACTGTTAAATCCTGTTTTCGGAATACCAGGTAAAATAGCAAGAGGGCAAATTGCTACAACATTTTTAGGTTTTGAATCGGCATTTTGGGCATTAGTAGAAGCATATGCTGCCATGAACATTGCTGTTAAAATCAATGAAAGAATCCTCTTCATAGAACACAAATGTATATTATTAAAAGTGGGTGTACGGCATTCATCTCTTCTAATGTTAAGTTGCTAATATAATTGGCTTTTTTTACCCTGTCTTCTGAATAACCTAAATGCCAGGTAGGTATTCTATAAATATTATGTTAGTCAACTTTCAATAAACCGTAATAATCAGCATTTGTTAAAAAACCAGCTAATTGCGAAACACAACAAATAAAATTTGAGCAAATGATAAATTTGGATTTCGTTCTCGATTCTCAATTTGCAAATTAAACTTTTGAATTCGTGATTGTCGGGTAAATGATTTTTTTAAAGTCCAATAAAGAGCAAGTTATATCCCCTAAACTAACTCTTTTATTTCATTGTAGTTTTCAGATTTATCCTTATAAGCTGATTGCAGGTATTTGATTACCCAAAATTTTCTTCACACTTTAAATAAATAAAAAATGTGTGTGAAAATTGTAATTTATTTCAAAAGTTAAGTAATATAAGTATGGTTAAAATTGACCAACTTAGTTTCCAAATGATTCATTCATTAAATCACATAAAATACAAGGGAAAAATGAAAATCCATTTAAGAAATATTTACAATATCCTGATAAAAGCACTTACAAAATGGTGGGTAAAAGATCCGTTTCGCGAAAGTGCAATCATTGCCTATTACGCGATTTTTGCATTGCCTGGGTTGTTGGTGGTTATTTTGACATCTGCCGGTTATTTTTTTGGAAACGATGCTGTAAATAATCAAATAAAAGACCAGTTTACCTCTACCATGGGCGTTGATGTTGCCGATCAGATTCAGAATATTATTTTGGAGGCCAGCGAAGCAAAAAACTCGCTCTTGGCAACAATAATCGGAATTATTATCATGATTGTGGGCGCCACAACCGTATTTGCCCAATTTCAAAAATCATTAAATACCATATGGGAAGTGAAGATTGATGATTCAAAATCAGGCATTTGGGATTTTGTCAGGATTCGTTTGTTTTCATTCGGGCTAATCGTTACAATTGCGTTTTTATTGATTGTCTCACTTATTATTTCCGCTTTGCTTTCGGCTTTTGGTAATTGGTTATCGGGTAATTTTTCTGAAACATTTTTTGTGACGCTTCAGGTGGTTAATATCGTTTTAACTCTTATAATTCTTACTGTTTTGTTTGCATTGATGTTCAAATTTTTACCCGATGCTAAAATAAAATGGAAAAATGTTTGGATTGGTTCTATCGTTACTGCGTTTTTGTTTGATATTGGAAAATTCGGTTTGGGATTATATTTTGGAAAACTAAATCCTGGTGATGGATATGGCGCTGCAGGTTCGATTATTTTAATAATGCTTTGGGTTTCATATTCTTCAATGATTGTTTTCTTTGGTGCCGAATTTACCCGCGCCTATGCCGATTTTGTTTCGGGCAGGGTTGTTCCAAAAGATAATGCAAAATCAGATATTCAATTAAAATCCAATTAATTGGGCTCCTTTCAAAAGTCCTGATTTACAATTTTTCTTTCAGAAAAATTGTAAATTCTTGTTCTGTAAATGCTGTCAAGGTTATCATTACCTTTTTAACCCAGAATCTGCATTAAAAAATGCGTAAACGCCATCTTTAAAAGTGGGAATGATGTAACATATTCTTAAAATTGTGTAAGATTTTCAACATGACAACTCTCGAACTTTGATAAGGATTAAATTTGTTCTTATCATTCAAAAAAACCAAATAAAATGAACAATTTATTAAGAGGTTTAATATCAGGTTACGGAGCTAATAGATTAGGTGGTGGCTGTTTTGGTACGATTGTGGTTTTTATAATTATCTGGGTTCTTCTAGGGCAATGCAGCTAAAATTAAAATAAATGAATCTATCCTTTCAAAAGCTGTTTTACGCTATTGCTACCGTATTTTTGCTCTTTGCAATACTGGTTTTAGTAAAACCTATTCTGATTCTTTTAAGTATATCTTTGCTTATTTCATTCATTTTGCTTCCATTGGCAAAGAAGTTTGAAAAATGGAAAATTGGTAGAACAACTGCTGCCTTTCTCTCCATTTTCACTGTGATTTTAATACTTGGGGGTGTCACTTACTTTTTTTCAACTCAAATTATTAATGTAGCACAAGAATTCACTCATTTTCAAGATAAAATTATTCTTGTTTTCGAAGATGTTACGCTATTTATCAATAGCCATGTGAATTTTATGGAAAACCTGGAAAAGGGTGAACTTTTTGACCGCATGAAAGTTTGGCTTACTGATTCGGCACAGTTTTTGGTAAGTAAAACAGTTAGCACTACAGCAACTTTTATGGCAGGACTGCTGGCAACAATTATATTTACTTTTCTATTCCTTATATACAGAAATGGATTGACAGAGGCATTTCTGACTTTTTCGCCCGAGAACAAACGCGAAAGGGTATTAAATATGTTTAAATCGGTTCAGCAGGTTGGACAAAAATACCTGTTTGGGATGGCAATTCTCACGGTCATTATAGGCTTAGCCAACAGTCTTGGGTTGTTGATTATTGGCATTGAAAATCCTTTCCTTTTCGGATTTTTAGGCGCTGCACTAGCCATCATACCTTATATTGGGACTACAATGGGAGCTGTAATTCCGGTAATATATGCCTTTGTATCCTATGATTCAATTTGGACAGCAGTTGCAATTGCTATTTTATTTTGGGCTGTTCAATTGGTTACCGATAATTATCTAACTCCCCGAATTGTGGGGGGCAGTTTGCATATTAATGCTTTAACAGCAATACTGAGTTTGTTTATTGGCGCTGCAGTTTGGGGACTGGCAGGTATGGTTCTGTTTTTGCCATTTGCCGCCATGTTAAAAGTGGTTTGCGAAGAATTTGAAGAGCTTAAACCAATTGCGCTGATCATTGGCGAGCAAAATAAAAAAGAGAGCGATGGCCATGAACAATTTTTATCCCGATGGAGGGATAAAATAAAAAAGAGGTTTTCGAAATAAATAATCTTCAAATGGCTAATGTGGAAATTATGTAAACTTTTATCATAATTATGTAACACCTGTCCTATCAAAGTTCATGAAATTTGTTCTTAGGATATTCACAATTAAAAACTCAAATTTTTCAAACAAATATTTTACTAATTAAAAAACAAAAATCATTATGGCAGAAATTAAGATTGAAAAGAAAAAACAGGTTTGGCCATGGTTGTTAGCTGGCATCGTCATTGCAACATTGATTGTTTACTTTCTGGTATTTCGCGATAGCGGAAAAAATACAGAAGCAGAGGACACTACCAATACGAACCAACCTGATCTCTTAGGGGTAAAAGAAAATAACAGCACTGTTGCAGCTTTTGTAAACTTTGTTGAAAATGATACCACCAAGATGGGTCTGGACCATGCATACACAAATGAAGCGCTATTAAAACTAATGGATGCTACAAAGGCTATTGCTGGTGAAGTTGGATTTGAAGTTCAGGCAGATTTAGAAAAGGTAAGGGACTATGCAAACATGATTACGAAAGATCCTTATGAAACAACCCATGCGGATAACATTAGAAAGGCCGATGATATTTTGACCAATGTATTGCAAAGCATCCAAAAGGCTAAATATCCAAGTTTGGCAGGTGAAGTTGAAGAATTGAAAAGAGCATCAGAATTAATAAAACCGGAAGTGCTTACGCTTGACCAAAAAGATGCAGTTAAGAATTACTTCGTCAAGGCTTCTGACCTTCTTCAAAAAATGAATTAGTTAATCTTTTAAAATTAAAATGATGACAGAAACAAACAAAAATCTTTTTGAATTGGATGAATTATCCGGTTATAAAGTGGCCGAAAATTATAGCGATGTAAGGGGCTGGGATGTAAAAGATGCAAATAACCGCACCATTGGAAAGGTGGATCATTTGCTGGTAAATAAAACTGCCGAACGCGTGGTTTACCTTGATATTGAAGTGGATGAAACGTTGATAGAAGAGGGGTATAAAACATATCAAAACCGGGCTAGCGAAGGCATACATGGTTTTTTAAACAAGGAAGGTGAAAATCACCTGATTATTCCAATCGGAATGGCATTTATTGATGAGAAGAACAAATCGCTAAATACCAATCAAATTGATAGTTCAACTTTTGCTGAAGCTAAACGGTTCAGAAAAGGAGATGATATTGATTTTGCATACGAATTAAATTTAGTTCGCCATTACAGGGGAGATAACACGATTCACAATTCGAATAGCGTTGATGGATTTTATGATCGTGAAGAGTTTAACAATACTTTCCCTCACAGAGATTTGGAATAATATATTTTGGAATTACTTACTGTAGAATTAATTCAAGAGCTCTTATTACTGCTACGCATATCCTCGTGCGTGACTCCAACAATAATTCAGCGATTGTAAATAGCGAAAATCAGATGCCGGTTTTTAACGGAAGCACACACGGGGACGCTGCACTAATGGTAGAAAAACTCAGTCTACGACTTTTGAGTAGTGGTCCTTTTTATCTTATTTATATTCCATATAACAGGTAAATAGCCGGTCGTAACCGCAGATGGTTTTCTGGTAAAATATTTTTTCCAAGTCATCTTGTCGTTATGCGCCCAAATGTGTGAATTAAGTAACTCTTTCCCTGAATTGTGTAATCGGTCTCATCATAAGATGGTCCCCTTTGTTGTTACATAATTCAACAAAAAATCAATTCATTCTGAAATAAATAAAATGAAACAAAAATTTCTTTTTCCCATTCTTGCTTTTCTGCTGTTTGCAGTTGGTTGCGCTGTTTATTCTGTGGTTTCTTATGACAAGGATAATGAGGCAGATTTCACAAAATACAAAACATACGCATGGCTTCCAGACAAAGACAATTCAAACAACGTCCTCAATAACCAGATAATGCGTAACAACATTAAAAATTATTTTACGCACGAGTTTGTTGACAATTACGGCTTCACAGCAAATACTGATACGCCTGATGTGCTGATGGAATTTACCGTAACGGTTGCGAATAAAACAAAAACAGAGGAACATCCTGTAACCACAACCGTTCCCAATTACTCTTACGGAAATTACTACAATAACAACACACCCAATTACTCTTATGGCTACCCTTATTCTTACAATAATTATCCTGATAATTATTATTCACGCCATAGGTATTACAGCCCTCAACCTAATCCTTACAACTACAATGGGTATTATTCAGGGTATAGCTATCGAACCACCTATGTTAAACACGAGCTTAATTATACCCGAAGCAGCATCACTATTAATATGATTGACAACAAGCGAAATGAATTAGTATGGACAGCTACTGCACAAACAGATATTTATGCCAACGATCCGAAAAATGTACAAAATGATATTCATCCGGCTGTACATAAAATGATGAAATATTTTCCTAAAACACGAACTGCTTTAGCAAAATAATACACCTCGTAAGTGTAAGTGGTGCAGAACTATATATAGTTCATTTATCTAAAATTAAATTGTTTTAAGCTTAAATATAAAAATCAAAAAAAATAAGTTTGCTTGCATTGTTTGGGTATTTTGCTTAAGCATTAATAATCGGAATTGGCACTTTGTTAATGAGCAGTAATGATAATTGAAATGAATAGAGAAATATGTTAAGGATAAAATCAAGACATTTTATTTTTTGAGAATGAATAAAGTAGTTTCCTTTTTTAAAAAAACTTTAAGAGTAATCGGGTGGCTGATATTTAGCATCCTGCTTTTATTTATTGGCATTGCGCTTCTTATTCAAATCCCTATCATTCAAACCAAGCTTGTACACTACGCAATCTCTTTTGTCAGCAACAAAACACACACAAAGGTTGAATTAAAAAGTATTAGTATTTCATTTCCGAAATCTGTAGCCCTTGAAGGTTTTTACATGGAAGATGAAAATAAAGACACGCTATTGTATGCCGGAGAATTAAAAGTAAATATTTCTTTTTCGGATCTGTTAAGTAATAAAATTCATGTCAGCTCTTTCGCACTGGAAGATGTAAATGCGAATTTGAATCGGTTAGAAAATGATTCACTTTTCAATTATAATTTTTTAATTGGTGCATTTAGCGATACTATAAAATCAAAAAAAAATGATGCTCCCAAAAAATCAAACTGGACATTCAGTATAGATAATATCAACTTAAAAAATATTCGTTTGCATTACGATGATAATTATGGCGGAATGAATGTTGCCGGAAATTTAAAGCAGTTGGAATTAAAGATGAATAAGATCGATCTGGGAAAATCAATTTACGATATGGATAAGTTATTCATCGATGGCTTAACAGGCTCTGTTCGGATAAATAAGAGCACAAAGACCAGCGATAAAAAATCCGATGGGGTTTTACCCACAATTACAGCAAATAAAATACAGATCAGTAACACAAATATTATTTATGAAGATTCAGTAAATAAGCAATCTCTTTTAACAAGCATTCATCGCTGCCTACTAAAAGACGCATCCATTAATTTGCAAAATCAACTGGTTGTATTAGATAATTTTTCTTTATCTAAAAGCAAAATCCAATTTAGCCAAATGGATAAGGTATCAACTGATACAACAACTGCTGTGGCAAATACCCAATCAGAAAAAAGCAATTGGCAAATATCAATAAAAAGCATTGCTCTGAATGATAATGCGCTTGCATCCCTGACCATCAATAAACCTCCAATAAAAAATTCATTTGATGCCTCTCATCTTGATTATAATAACGTAATACTTGAAGCAACTGACTTTCAGTATTCATCGAATAAAACAGAAGTATCTATAAATAAATTCTCAGCGATAGATCAGAATAATTTTTCTATAACAGAATTTGAAACGTATTTCAGTATGGATCCACATTCCATAACTACGAAAAATTTAAAATTAAAAACGAAGAATTCCTCTATTGATGCTGATTTAAGCATACAATACAAATCATTAAATGCCTTCGTGGATTCTTTGCCATTTATGATTTTAAATGCAGACCTGAAAAATGTTCGCATTCAAAATTCGGATATTATTTATTTTAGTCCGGAACTTGTGAAACAAGATTTTTTTAAAAGCAGTAAAAATTCGACCACTATTTCAGGGCTTGTAAATGGAGCTATCAATAATCTAAAGGGAAAAAATATCGCCATTCGGACCGGAATAAATACCATTTTAAAAACTGATTTTATTATTAAGGGATTGCCATCCGTTAAAACAGCATTTTTTAATTTTCCAAACCTGAAAGTAAATACGGGAAAGAAAGACATCGCGATGATGGCTGGATCCTCAATTCCAGAAAATATTGAAATTCCCGAGGATATAAGGTTGCAAGTTGCTTTTGATGGTCAACTAAATTCCTTTGAATCGACATTGGATATGAGCAGTACATTTGGTTCTGCAAATGCGTTTGCAACAATTGATAAAAATGAAAATTTCAGAAGTAAGATCTCAATTACAAGTTTTGATTTAGGTAGTTTATTAAAGAACAAAGAACTGTTTGGACCTGTTTCATTAACGGCAGAAACAAATGGACATGGCTTAGATTCAAAAACAATTAAAGCGAAAATAAATGTGGAAGTCTCACAAATTTATTTAAAGAAATACAACTATCATCATCTGAACATTGATGGAACTATTACCGGGAAAGAGTTTGAGGGAAAAATAAACCTGAATGATTCAAATGCAATATTTGATTTTGACGGACTCGTAAACTTAAATCCCAATGAGGAACAATATAAATTTCATTTTAATTTGGAAGGAGCTGATCTTCAAAAACTTAATTTGACAAAAGATGATATACGAATAGGATTGATGGCGGAATCTGATCTGAAAGGTGGATCAGTGAATAAACTAAACGGGAAAGCCGGTATTTCAAAAATTATTTTGACACATGATGGAAAAAAATATACTCTTGATTCCGTATTATTCGCTTCCATTAATGAACCACATAAAAGCGAATTAAGTGTAAATAGTGCACTCATAGGTATAAAATATAACGGAACTTTTTCTCCTGTGGACATTTCAAAAGAGCTGAATAAATACATGAATACGTATTTCTCATTTTCAGATACGAATCAAATAGAAAAGACAACTGATCCACAACATTTTAATTTTGAAGTTCAGCTTCACAATCATCCGATTCTCTCCGAAGTATTTTTCCCTCAATTAAAAGAATTTGAACCGGCATTGATTCAAGGAAGTTTTGATAGTGAAAAGAAGGAGTTAAAATTAATTGCCGCAATGCCTAAAACAGTATATGGGACCACTGAAATTAGCAATCTTGCTCTGGATGTAAATGGAGATGCAAACGCCTTGAATTATAAAATTTCGAGTAGTACAATTTCAAATTCACAAATCAAGTTTGATAATTTAATAGTGGATGGAAAACTCGCAGATGAAAAATTAAATGTAAATATATCTTCCATAGATTTTGCGCAAAATAAAAAGTTAATGATTCGGTCTCAAGTCGTTAAAGATGTTGCGAATTATAAGCTCACGCTTGATCCAACGGATTTTTATCTAATGAATGACCGTTGGAATATTGCAACTGACAATTACATTAAATTCGGGAAAAAGGGTTTTTTAATTCATCATCTTTTTATAAATAAAACAGAAAGCGAGATCAATATTGCTTCTGTTCATAATCAATTCAATGATGACCTGAATATCGCCATCAAAAATTTTAAACTCGAAGATATTTCGGGTATTTTAGAAAAAGATACAAGTTTAGTTAAAGGAAATGTAGATGGAAATGTATTGCTTAAAAGGGTCAATAACACGTATGGCTTGATTGCTGATGCTAAAATAAGTAATCTGTTTGTTCGCGAAGTAGCTATTGGAGATCTATCTGTAAAAGCCAAAAATCCGACAGCGGAAAAATTTGATATTGATGTGAAATTATCCGGTGCTGACAATAATTTAACAGCTAACGGTTTTTTAATTTCGAAAGCAAATAACAATTCGATCAGCATCAAAACTGATATCCAATCGCTCTCACTGAAAACAGTGGAAGCATTTTCAATGGGACAGATAACAAACGCTTCGGGCAATGTGAGTGGTAATTTTTTAATTGAAGGCACAACCGCTTCGCCCGACATAACCGGGGAGCTTACCTTCAACAATGCTTTTTTAACACCAGCATTTTTTAATAATCAGATTCAATTAAAAAAGGAAACAATTCAACTAAAAAAAGATGGCATTTATTTTCATTCATTTACAATGCTGGATAAGGATCAGCAACCAGCAATCATTGATGGTTCCATACAGATGCAACATTTTACGGATTTCATTTTCGCATTGAATGTGAATACGCAGAATTTTTTATTATTTAACACTACTGAGAAAGACAATAAGGAATATTACGGACGTATGATTATTGATAGTAAAATGGAAGTGAATGGTCCAATGGCATTGCCTATTGTTAATGCAAGAGTAAAACTTAAAAAAGGTTCCAATTTTACATTTGCGGTTACTGAACAAAAATTAACAACAGATAAAGGAGAAGATGTTGTTGAATTTGAAGATCCATTCGAACGCAATTCGATTTTATCACGCGATAATAAAAAAGAAATAGTAAAAACAAGATTAAAAGGTTTTGATTTAGCATCTATTATTGAAATAGATAAAGAAGCTACACTCCGATTATTAATGGATCCCGCTTCTACTGATTCATTAGTGGTTAAAGGTGAAGCTGCTTTAAATTTCACCATGGATCAAAGCGGAAAAATGAGTTTGACTGGTGCATATAATTTAAATGATGGAAGTTACCTCGTTTCACTTGAATCCGTGATAAAACGGAAATTCGACATTGATGCGGGAAGCACTATCATCTGGAATGGAGATCCTTTAGACGCTGCAATTTCAATAAATGCAACTTACTCTGTACGTGCTTCACCTATTGATTTGGTTGCTGATCAAATGGTAGGCTTAAGCGAGTCCGATAAAAATGGGTATAAACAACGTTATTCTTTTCAGATTCTACTCAAATTGCGTGGAGAAATTTTACATCCCGAAATTAGTTTTGAAATACAACTTGCACCCGAGGATAAAGGCATTTTAGGCGGAGCTGTAAATGCAAAATTAAATATGCTGAATGAAGATCCATCTGCATTAAATAAGCAGGTATTTGCTTTATTGGTATTAGGCAGGTTTATTCAGGAGAATCCTTTAGCAACTGAAACAAATAGCGCTGAAAATGCAGTACGTACAACAGTTGGTAAATTTTTGTCAGCACAATTAAATCAGTTAAGTGCTAAAGTTGTACCCGGAGTTGAGTTAAATTTTGATGTGCAATCGTACGATGGTTATCAATCCGGACAAGCGCAAGGAAGAACACAAGTTGATATTGGTGTCAGGAAACAATTATTCAACGAACGCCTGGAAGTCCAGATTGGAGGATCTGTTGATGTAGAAGGAGAAAAGGCACAACAAAATTCTGCAAGCGATATTACCAGTGATGTAACAGTAGAATACAAATTAACGAAAGATGGACGCTACCTTTTGAAAGTCTTTAGGCATAATCAATACGAAGGTGCCATAGGCGGGCAGTTCGTAGAAACGGGTGTAGGTGTTGTGTATGTGCGTGATTTTAATGAATGGAAAGAATTTGTTCTTTCGCCAGCTAAACAAAAAGCTGCAGTAGAAAATAAAATTAGCAATGACACGATCAACACTAAATAAATACACGCTCATTTTCTGTTGTTTGCTATTGGCTGCATGCAGTGGAACAAAGTATTTACCCAAGGGTGAAAAATTATATAGCGGAGCGGAAATAAAATTAGAGTCAGTAGATAATCTAAGTAAAAAAAAGAAACGATTTATAAAAAATACCGGTGAAGGAGTGATACGTCCTCAACCGAATAAAAGTTTTTTAGGTATGCGTCCTAAATTATGGATGTACATGCAAGCCGCAGAAAATCCAAAAAGTAAATTTGGAAAATGGCTTCAGAAATCAGGAGAACCTCCGATACTTATGAGCAGTATTAAACCGAACGTAACCTCCAAAATCATTGATGCTACGTTTTTCAATATTGGAATTTTCAAAAGTGCTACGGAATATAAAATCGCAGATAAAAAAAATACAGCAAAAGTAATTTACATCAGTCACGTTCATACACCATACGCAATTAAAGAACTTGTTTATTCTATTTCAGATGAGAATTTAGGTAAAATAATATTGACTGAAAAAGATCAATCACTTATTAAAGCCCGTGAAGATTATAATCTGGATCAATTAAAAAATGAACGTACACGTATTGATGACTTATTAAAAAACAATGGTTATTTTTATTTCAATCCTGATTTTTTACTTTTTAAAGCGGACACCTCAGAAGTCAATCAAAGTGTAACGCTTACACTGACTTTGAAAGATAGTATTCCCAAAAAAGCGTTAACTGTTTATCGGATCAACAAGGTGTATATCGATCAGGAATATTCGTTAAATGAAGAAATAAATCATGCAAAGGATACGATACATTTTGAGACCACTATATTTTTTGGAAAAGAATCTGAAATGAAAATTCGACCGAAAGTAATATTAAGGTCTGTTTATTTAAAAAACCAAGATATTTATTCAAGAAAAAATCACAATATTACTTTAAACCGTTTGATGTCGATGGGGAATTTCAAATTCGTTCGAGTTTCGTTTTCTGGCAGCGACACTTCAGCGAGCGGGTTTTTAGATGTCACCATTTTAATTACTCCAACGCCAAAACGTACATTCAGAGCGGAAGCAGATATTGTTACCAAATCAAATAATTTTACAGGGCCACAACTGAATATAAGTTTACTAAACAGGAATACATTTAATGGAGCTGAATTACTAAACCTGAATATGGCAGGATCGTACGAAGCACAATTTAGCGGGAAGTTTAAAAATTTATATTCTTTTTCTCTGAGTCCCCAGGTAGAATTGTATTTTCCACGTTTTCTGGTTCCTTTTAAAATTCGTACAAATAGTATGGAGGTTCCAAAAACACGCTTTTCACTTTCATATAACTATTTGAAAAGGGTAAATTATTTCGATATGCGTACATTCCAATTTATTTATGGTTTTAAGTGGAAAGAAAATATTAAAAAAGAACATGAGCTAAATCCAATCAATGTAAGTTATACATCTATCGGAAACAAATCGCCTTTATTTATTGACTTGCTAGCCGCTAATCCTTTTCTTGAAAGGAGTTATAAAGAACTATTTATAGCCGGTGGAACTTACTCTTTCACTTACAATGAACAAGTGTTGCCCAAAAAAACAATCCAATACTATTTTCATTTCACAGCGGAAGCAGCCGGAAATACTTTTTCATTGGCTAAAGCTATTACGGGAGAAAAAATATCAGCAGATCAGCCTTCAAAAATAGCCGGCTCTATTTACTCACAATTCGCCAAATTAAGTATAGATGGTCGCGCGTATTACAATTTTAAAAATAAAAATAAATTAGTATTTAGAATCTTCAGTGGTATCGGAAAACCTTATGGAAATTCTTCTACATTACCCTATGTGAAACAGTTTTTCAGCGGAGGACCCAATAGCATTCGAGCATTCCCTATTAATTCGGTTGGCCCGGGAACATTTCATCAAAATGAATATAATACCGGATTTTTACAATTAGGAGGTGATGTGAAGTTGGAAACTAATGCAGAGTTCCGATTTAATATTTTCCGCCTTTTTAAAGGCGCCTTATTTACAGACGCTGGAAATATTTGGGTGCTAAAATCAGACCCGGCAAATGCAATACGTGCTTTATCCGTTTCAAATTTTTATAATGAAATAGCTGTGGGTGCAGGAATTGGTTTGCGAATTGATGTTTCTTTTTTTGTTTTACGATTCGATTTGGCTACACCCTTGCGGAAACCATGGCTCGAAGAAAATCACCGATGGGTAACAAACCGAATAGCTTTAGGAAGTTCCTCATGGAGAAGCGAAAACCTCATCTTAAATGTAGCAATAGGCTATCCTTTTTAACAGTTATTTAAATTTTATTCAATAATAAATTTATTGTAAATCAATAAAAATAATGAACCTCACAGGAGCTTTAGAGGATAGAAATCTGTTTTAAATATATTGAAAAACAAATTACTTATGCTATTTAAAAAACACTGCAAGCGCATTCAAGAACATTTACCGAAACATTATGGTCATGGCAAGTTGCACCTTGCCTTTGAAGCACCAGAAGATGAATATGATAATTTATTAGCTCAGGTTAAAGACCTTGAAATCGAAATTACGCATCAACATACTTGGGACAACGGAAAAAGATCGTTCTATTTCGATGATCCAGATGGCCATTCGCTTGAAATTGTGGAGCCAGGGATGTGGGATTAAGCTAAATACTTTCATTCTTCACCTAAGTTTGCAAACCTATAAAAAAGTAAAATTTAAAACTATCCAATTAAATTATTTTTAGTTCAAAAGCATATTAATGAGTTTTAATGAAATTATTATTAAAGCTTACCTTGAAGTTTGACCATCGAAAATTGGATCCAGTAATAGTATTTGAATTCATATTTTAATATATTCGAATACAATTGATACCAAGCTGTATGTTTGAAAAAATTCAATTTCAAGCCAAAACCAGTGCTATGTTTTTTGTTAGGGAGTTTAGTTTTTTCAGCGCTCATTTTACCCATGATATTTGGAAGCCTTGTTGGCGTTTGGTACTTTTTTGCTTTGATTAATTTTGCAAATAGAATAAATAAGGAAAATGGCTGTTAGGAAAAAGAAACCTCTTCGCGCTAAAGTTTAAGGCTTTTATTCTTGGGATTGTTTTGAGGCAATAAAACCTCTTATAGTGGTTACCACTTTTTTTATTAATTGATATAGATGTAAGATAGACCAATAATATACCCAATTATTGGTGGAATATTAAGACTAAACTCATATGAATTTGGTTTAGATCTATCCCATCCATAAATTTTCAGGGATGAAAGCGACATCATAGTTAAAACTAACCACCAAAAATTAACCTCTGTTTCGAAATACAAAAGTAAATAGTCAATAACATAAACTACTAAAAATCCACCAGTTATACCTTGTAAAATCATATCGATTCTAAAGCGATACATTGATGGGTTATTTTCGATTTTGAGTAGTACCCATGTAATAGGGAAAGTAATAATTGTCGCTATTAGCGTCATTAGTAAATCTAATACGAAAGCGCATATTGGTGTTAAAATGTAGAAAAGTATTTTTATCTAATTGTATTTTAAGTTTAAAGTAAAAGATTTGTAGTCTAATGCAAACCCATTTTTAATAAATGAAGTGGTTTAGAAAATAAATTTGCACAAGTATTTCAATTTTACAGCATTTTATTTCGATAGATTAATAATCTGTCTCGCAAATTCTGGAATGTATGCATTTGTATTTGTCTCTTTATGATTTTGAAACTTATATGTATAAAGACACTCAAGACACTCCATTTCATTAATCCTTAAACTTTTCAAATAATACTATCTACAATTTTAACAAATAAAAGGAATGCACGAGCCCTAACGTTCGTTATTTATGTTAATTTTAACATACTAAAACTTGGGTAGCAAATGGATTTTCTCCTTTTACAAATTGAACCGAAATTTCACTCTGGTTTGGTTATGCCAAGTAAAAGTCATTTGAAGCAAATTGTTTAAAAAGCAAAGGGCATTGTTTATGGGGCTTTAGAAATTAAAAATTAAAAAGTATGAAATTGATTCCTAAAGCTGATGAACTGATCTCTAATATGAGAGATTTTTTTCAAACCAATAATTCTAATCAAAGTTACTTGCATGAAGAACCACTGAGGGCGGAGTTATTCAGTTCAGATCAGATGGAACGCTTTGGAAAAACGCTGGCAGGAACCCATAAACTCAGCACAAAGCCTTCGCAAGAACATTTACTAAAGCGGCTAGCAAATAATGAAATTGTTTTGCACGAAGTTCGCAAGCTAATCACGGATTCAATTAAAAAAAAGAATCAAATAACTCCAGCTGCCGAATGGCTGATAGACAACTTCTACCTTGTAGAGGAGCATATACGTAACGCAAAAAAACATTTTCCAAAAGGATATAGCGAAGATTTACCCCAGCTAGCAGACAATGAATCGGTTGGGTTGACACGAATCTATGACATTGTACTTCAGATAATTTCTCACAGTGACGGGAGAATTGATATCGAGAGCCTAAGTAGTTTTATAAAAGCATATCAAACCATTACCAATTTAAAACTTGGTGAGTTATGGGCAATTCCTATTATGCTTCGTCTAGCGCTCATAGAAAGTCTCAGACGAGTTTCAACCCGGATTGCAATTGACAGCGTGGATAGAAATCTTGCTGACTATTGGGGAGCCAAGATGATTGAAACAACCGAGACAGATCCCAAAAATCTAATATGCATTGTTGCAGACATGGCACGGTCAAATCCACCCATGACAAGTGCTTTTGTATCTGAATTGATTCGTCAGTTACGTGGCAAAGGTTTGGACTTAGCAATGCCACTTAACTGGATAGAAAGGCAGTTGTTGGAAATCGGATTGACGAGCCTGGAATTGGTAAATGCAGAAAATCAAAAGCAAGCTGCTGATCAGGTTTCCATGAGCAACAGCATTGGCAGCCTTCGTTTGCTAGGCGCTATGGATTGGCGTGAATTTGTTGAAGCACATAGCATCGTTGAGCAAACGCTACGTGCTGATTACGAAGGAGTTTATGGTTCAATGGATTTCTCCACGCGCGATGTATACCGCCATGTTGTGGAAAATATTGCTAAAAAAAGTGATTTAACTGAATATGAAGTTGCGCGCATCGCAATTCAACTAGCGCAAAAAAATGTATCCGGCCATAATAGCGACAATCGCACGTTACATGTGGGTTACTACCTGATCGGAGGAGGAGTAATACAAACAAAAAAGGTAGCGAAAATGCAGGAGTCAGGCTTTCAAAAGTTCGGGTACCTGCTGAAACGACATTCTTTCAAATTGTATCTTTTTTTCATTTTATTAATCACATTTGCGGTTAGTTATGGTCTTTTATTAAGAGCTTATACAGATACTAAAAACTACTGGCTGCTTTTTTCTATTGGTGTACTATCGCTGATATGTGTTAGCCAGCTTGCCATATCCGTGGTTAACTTTTTTTCAACGTTGCTGGCTAAGCCGACTTTGCTGCCAAGAATGGATTTCTCTAAAAAAATCCCCTCTGAATTTCGCACATTGGTTGTAATTCCTGCAATGCTCACGAATGAAAATGCAGTTGAAAACTTAGTTGAAGCATTAGAGGTGAGGTTCCTTGCAAACAGAAACAATAATTTGCATTTTGGGTTACTCACAGATTTTACGGATGCAGCAGAGGAAACACTTCCTGAAGATAAAATCCTTTTAAATTTAGTAAAACTAAGAATCGAAGAACTAAATAGAAAATACGGCAGAGAAAAAAACGATTTGTTTTTTCTTTTCCATCGTCCACGGTATTGGAATCCAAAGGAAAATGTATGGATGGGTTATGAGCGGAAACGCGGAAAGATTTCGGAACTAAATTCATTATTGCGAGGAAGTTCAAAGGAACGATTTTCTATAGTAATTGGAGACCAATCCATTTTTCCACATATAAAATATGCGATTACTCTTGATACAGATACACAACTACCGCTTGGTTCAGCATGGAAATTAATTGGAACCATGGCTCACCCTTTGAATCATGCATGGTATGATGAAAAAAAGAAACGAGTAACAAAAGGGTATGGCATTCTTCAACCAAGAGTAACTATTAGTTTGCCGCATGCAGCAAGTTCATTATATACCCGGATGCACGGAAATGAGCCGGGCATTGATCCATACACCCGTGCATCTTCAGATGTGTATCAGGATTTATTTGGCGAAGGTTCTTTTATCGGTAAAGGAATTTACGAAGTGGATATTTTTCAAAAAGTTCTTGAAGGAAGATTTTCTGAAAATGCAATCCTGAGTCATGACCTCCTCGAAGGTTGTAATGTGCGGTCTGGATTATTAAGCGATGTGCAATTGTTCGAGAAATATCCTACAAGCTATGGAGCCGATGTAAAAAGGTTTTCACGCTGGGTTCGCGGTGACTGGCAGATTTTTTCTTGGTGTTTGCCGATTGTTCCAGATGCAAATAGACATTGGCATAAAAATCCGTTATCAGCATTATCGCGTTGGAAAATATTTGATAACATCAGGCGGAGCCTTGTACCTATAGCACTAACCTTGTTTCTGTTAATGGGTTGGATTGCACTGTCATCTTCTATGTATTGGACCATCGCCCTTTCCGTGATTATTATTCTTCCGACTGTCATTACTTCTGTTTGGGAAACGATCAATAAACCGAAAGATGTCATTTTAAAACACCATCTGAAAAATTCTGTTCGCAACATTGCTGACATTTCCATAAAAACTGTATTTAAACTTATCTGTATTCCTTACGAAGCATTCACCAATGTGTTGGCAATAATGCGTACACTATGGAGAATTATTATTACACGTAAAAAACTGTTGGAGTGGAATCCATCTGAAAATGAAGAAAACAGAATCAAAATAAATCTGTTCGCATCCTATTCTTCCATGTGGTTCGATCCTTTACTTTCAACCGTTGTATTTATCTATCTTATCATTTATTTTCCAATAAAACTCATTATAGCAGGTCCTATATTGCTGCTTTGGTTCATTACTCCTTTTATTACTTGGTGGTTGAGTAGGCCATTAGCGAAAAAAGTTTCACTACTTACCCCTGAACAAAATATTTTTCTAAGAAAAATTGCTCGTAAGACTTACAGTTACTTCGAGCGGTTTGATAAAATTGAATACAATTGGTTGCCGCCAGATAACTTTCAGGAACAACCTATTGAACTAATAGCGCACCGAACATCTCCAACAAACATAGGCCTTGCATTGCTTGCGAATTTATCTGCCTACGAGTTTGGTTACATAACCGCTTCACTGCTTATTGAACGTACAAAGAATACAATAAGCACAATGGAAAAAATGGAACGGTACAGAGGACATTTCTACAATTGGTACGATACACAGTCATTGAATCCATTATTGCCAAAATACATTTCGACTGTAGACAGTGGCAACCTTGCCGGCCATTTACTGATATTAAAACAAGGTCTACTTGCAATACCTCATCAAAAAATAGCAGATCTAAAATTATTTGAAGGGCTCAGGGATACATGGTATGTCCTTGCCGGCACACTGGAAGAAAATGAAATAGTATTGCTGAATCAATTTAATATTGAATTAGAAGCAGCATGTGGGGCTGATTTGCTTACGCATAGAGATTCTAAATTCCACATGGAGAGGTTGACAAACAGCTTCTGGTCTGTTTTGGAAAAACTGAATCAAGATCCGGAGAGCGAAACTTATTCTTGGATGCATGCTTTGAATAAACAATTAATGCAATTGAATGAAGAAATTAAAGTGTTTGCACCGTGGGATTTATTAGAAACTGTTCCTCCTAAGTATGCAAATTTCTTTTCCTTGAGTGCAAATAAAACCTGGGTTGAACTGTTAAAAGCAGCTATGGAATCACACGTTGAAGTGAACCGTCTGCTGTTAGAGAGCAATTCTGAAAATGAAAGAAATTGGCTCGGATTATTTAAAGCCTCGTTAGTGAATTCAATTTGGGTTGTTGAGGATTGCATAGATACAGTCGAAAATCTTGCACAACAGTGCAACGAGTTATCAGAAATGGAATGGGATTTTCTGTATGATAAATCAACCAATCTATTTGCCATTGGTTACAATGTAGATGAACATCATATGGATGCAAGTTTTTATGATTTGCTTGCCTCTGAGGCTAGGTTTGTCATTTTTATTGGCATTGCACAAGGAAAACTGCCTGAAGAAAGCTGGTTTGCTTTGGGACGTTTGCTCACAAAAGTTGACGGAAAACCTATTCTTCTATCATGGAGTGGTTCTATGTTTGAATACCTGATGCCGCTTTTGGTAATGCCGACTTATGAAAATACACTACTTGACCAAACCTATAAAGCAGCTGTTCAATGGCAAATTGATTATGGAAAGAAAACTGGCTTACCCTGGGGAATCTCTGAGTCTGGCTTCAATATGATAAACGCCAGTTCTCATTATCAATATCGTGCATTTGGTGCTCCGGGTTTGGGATTGAAACGCGGACTTGAAGAAGATTCAGTTATTGCACCTTATGCAACCGTCCTTGCACTTATGGTGGAGCCACAAAAAGCATATAAAAACCTGCAACTTCTTTCCGATAAAGGATTTGAAGGTAAACATGGATTTTATGAAGCGATAGATTATACACCATCACGGTTGCAACGTGGACAATCAAGTGCTATTGTTTATTCATTCATGGCGCATCATCAGGGGATGAGCTTATTGTCACTCGCTTATTTACTGCTTGACAAACCCATGCAAAAATTATTTGAAGCCGAACCACAATTTAAGGCTGCGCTTTTATTATTGCAGGAACGTGTACCAAAAGCAACTGCTTTTTATGCACATACCACCGACATTGCGGATATCAACTATGTAGAGGCTGGAGCAGAAACACGGATAATCAAAACTCCAAATACAGCTTTACCTGCAGTGCAATTATTGTCAAATGGCAGATACCATGTAATGGTAACTAATGCAGGCGGTGGCTACAGCAGTTGGAAAGGCCTAGCTGTTAGCCGTTGGCGCGAAGATGGTACTTGCGACAATTGGGGAACATTTTGTTACATACGCGATGTGAAAAGCGGGAAATATTGGTCCAATACGCATCAGCCAACCCTGCAAAAAAGCGAAAAATACGAAGCCGCATTTTCACAAGGTCGTGCCGACTTTCATTCTGCCAATAACGAAATTGAAACACATACTGAAATTGTAGTCTCTCCAGAAGATGATATAGAGATGAGAAGAGTTCGCATCACAAACTGTTCTTCAATCCGCAAAACAATTGAGGTTACAAGTTATTCTGAAGTAGTGCTCGCAACAGCAGCTTCAGATTTGATGCAGCCCGCATTCAGCAATCTTTTTGTACAAACAGAAATACTTGCGCCTCAACATGCAATTATTTGTACACGTAGACCACGGTCAGCAGAAGAGAAACCTCCGTTTATGTTTCATCTGATGACAATCCATGGAAAAGTTCCAGAAGAAATATCTTATGAAACAAACCGTATGGAATTTATTGGTCGCGGAAATACAACCGTGAATCCACAAGTGATGAACAAACCGGGTCCGCTGTCCGGAAATCAGGGTTCAGTATTAGATCCAATTGTTTCCATACGATATAAAATAACGCTAGAGCCAGATGAAGCAGTTACGCTTGAAATGATTACAGGTATTGGTGAAACGAAAGATGTTTGTCAAAACCTAATTGATAAATACCAAGATAAACATCATCAGGATCGCGTATTTGAATTGGCATGGACGCATAGTCAGGTAGTACTTAGACAAATTAATGCTTCCGAAGGAGATGCACAATTGTACGGTCGTCTTGCAAGTTCAATATTGTTTATCAATTCCGCATTTCGTGCCGACCCTGCTATTCTTATCAGTAATCATCGCGGACAGTCAGGATTGTGGGGCTATTCCATTTCAGGTGATTTGCCAATAGTGCTTTTGAAGATTGAAAATCAAGAAAACATGCAATTGGCAAAACAACTTGTACAAGCGCATACTTACTGGCGACTAAAAGGGCTTGCCGTTGATTTGGTTATCTGGAACGAAGAGCATAATGTTTACCGACACGATTTCCAAAATGAAATTGAGGCGCTCATTCCGGCAGAATTCAAGGATCGTCCGGGAGGTGTTTTTGTAAGATCTGCAGATCAAATATCAAACGAAGACCGTATATTATTTCAAACAGTAGCCCGAATTAATATTTCAGATAGTGGCGGTACTTTAGCGGATCAAATTAAACACAAACAGCTTTCAAAAGTAAACATCCCGTACATCACACCGGAACAAATAACTAAGACCTTAACGCCAATTGAACTGCCAAAAGATTTAATCTATTATAACGGAACAGGAGGTTTCTCCACTGACGGAAAAGAATATGTTATTGTTGTTGATGACAAAAATAAAACTCCGGCACCGTGGGTGAATGTAATAGCAAATTCAAATTTCGGAACCGTAATTTCAGAAAGTGGATCTGCATATACATGGATTGACAATGCCCATGAATTAAGATTGACTCCATGGAAGAATGATCCGGTAAGCGACAAATGCGGAGAAGCATTTTACATTCGTGATTATGAGAGCGGACATTTTTGGTCTGCGACTCTTCTTCCATCTGGCGGTGAAACACCATACATCACGCGACATGGTTTTGGATATAGCGTGTTCGAACATATCGAAGACGGAATTTATTCTGAACTGACCGTGTATGTTGATTTAAAAGCATCCGTAAAATTCAACGTAATAAAAATTCGGAATCAATCCGGCAGGTCGCGCAAGCTATCGGCAACAGGGTTTATAGAATGGGTGCTGGATAATAACAGACCGAAAACAATCATGCATATTCACACCGAAATTGACCCAGACAGCGGTGCGCTCTTTGCAAAAAATTCGTACAACACGGAGTTTAATAATCGCGTTGCATTTTTCGATGTTGATAATGTAAAAAAATCGTTCACTGCTGATCGTGCCGAATTTATTGGGCGCAACGGCACCTTGCAAAATCCAGATGCCATGTCACGGCAAAAACTTTCAGGAAAGGTTGGCCTTGCTTTAGATCCCTGTGCAGCAATCCAGGTTCCGTTTGATTTGGCAGACGGTGAAGAGAAGGAAATTATTTTCAGACTGGGTGCAGGAAAAGACGTCCTCGATGCCAGTACAATTGCAAAGCAATTTCGTGGAAGCGAGGTTGCTCGCGATTCGTTAGAAAAAGTAAAAAAATATTGGAAGCATGCTGTTGGTGCTTTGCAAGTAGAAACTCCGGATGCAGCCCTCAATTTGATAACCAACGGATGGCTCACCTATCAAACACTTTCATCGCGGCTTTGGGGTCGCAGTGGCTTTTATCAGTCTGGAGGTGCTTTCGGATTCAGAGATCAGCTGCAAGATGTATTATCACTGCTTCATGTAGCTCCACAGCTTGCACGTGAACAAATTTTGCTTTGCGCATCCCGCCAGTTTAAAGAAGGAGATGTGCAACATTGGTGGCATCCGCCAACAGGTAACGGTGTGCGTACACGCTGCTCCGATGATTTTCTTTGGTTGCCTTTTGCTACTTCCCTTTATGTTTCACAAACCGAAGATATTGCAGTACTTGAAGAGTCTGCTTTTTTCATTGAAGGCAGGCAATTAAATCAGGATGAAGAGACTTATTATGATACTCCCGTAAAATCGATTGCATCTGCTACACTTTACGATCATTGTGTACTCGCTATCAAGCATGGATTCAATTATGGCGAGCATGGACTTCCGTTAATTGGTACGGGTGATTGGAACGATGGTTTTGACAAGGTTGGTCATAAAGGGAAAGGGGAGAGTGTATGGATGGCATTTTTTCTTTATGATATTTTAACTCGATTTGAACCGGTTTCACGTTTGCAAAACGATTCAGAATTTGCTGATGAATGTAAAAAACAAGCACTTCAATTAAAAGAAAACATTGATAAGCATGCTTGGGATGGACAATGGTACAAGCGCGCTTGGTATGATGATGGCAATACACTTGGATCTTCTGTCAATAAAGAATGTAAAATTGATTCAATTGCACAAAGCTGGTCTGTTTTATCAGGAGCAGGAAATAAAAAACGCGTTCATACCGCTATGGAATCAGCATATAATAACCTTGTTCAAAAAGACGCACGCATAATTCAATTGCTAGAGCCACCATTCGACAAATCAGATTTAAACCCAGGATATATCAAAGGGTATGTGCCCGGTGTAAGAGAAAATGGCGGGCAATACACGCATTCTGCTATATGGTTGACGATGGCTTTTGCTAAATTGGCTGACAATAAACGTGTGTGGGAATTATTAAATATGATCAATCCTGTGAATCATGGAAAAACTGCTGAAGAAATTTCGGTTTATAAAGTGGAACCTTATGTGATAGCTGCAGATGTGTATGCACGCGAACCTCATGTCGGACGCGGTGGGTGGACCTGGTACACTGGTTCTGCTGGCTGGATGTACCGGCTTATTACAGAATCTTTTCTTGGATTACAAAAAGAGGGTAACAAACTGAGATTAGTTCCTTGCATTCCAGCTGATTGGGAATCCTATACAGTGCATTACCGCTATAAAGACTCAATCTATCATATTGTAGTTACACAAAAAATAGGAGAGGGAGAAATGATAGTTTTTGTTGATGGAATTAGCCAAGAAGATAAGATGATTACGCTTACTAACGAAGGATCAGAACACCAAGTACAAATCATGATTTTTACGAATAATGTTGCTCACAAAGTGCCGTAAAATTATAAATAAATGCGCTACAATTCTTTACATTGCTTTTGTTTTGCAAGAATCAGATCGGCTTTTTCTTTATCCTTTGAAAATAATTCAACTCGATTCTACCCATCAAATTAAAGCCGACTGCATTCTCATTTTTCAGATTATAATCGATTCTGTTTTCCTTCAGGTTTTCAAGTGCAATAGAAGCTTCAGGTTTGCCATTGAATATGCGATGAAAAATCGTGAGGTTTTGTAACTTAAGTTTACCGTTAGATTGTTTGTAATATTAAGTGAAATCATATAAACAGTTTTCTATAGAAGAGGGCTTTTGTAAAAAGATGTAATACTGTTTGTTTTTTATCAATAACAGCGTTAGCAGCATTGATTTCAATTTTTAATTTGCCTTATTGACGTTTTGATAGAATGTTTTATCGTTCTGCTTCTTCATTTTTTTTATTGACAAGATTGCGAACGAATAAATTCAGGAAAACCTTCTTTTATTATTTTCATTGATCCGGAATTGCGGTCTTCTTTGAAAAGTGGTTTCTATTGAAGTCTCCTCTGTCTCCTCATCATTCATATTCAATTTATTTTGTGGAGATTCATAGTTGAGGGTTAATCCCTCATTTTGTTTTTCATCAGATTGCACCTGATTGATGCCGCTTTGGAGTTTTTCCAGTTTCATTTTTTTAAAATTGTTTTTAAAAGTATGTCTTGTAAAAGTCCTTGTTCTTTGAAAAAGATGCATTACATAGTTATTGAAAATATTTACATGATTCACACCTTTGAATGTGTAAAAAGATGTTGTGAACTTTCTTAAAAAAGGGCAAGTGCGTTGGGTTTCAACTGCACTGTGTTGCAGTACTATTTTATTACTTTAGCGATAAAAAGCGGCTTTCAAGCTTAAGGATTTTATAACTTTCGGTTAGCTGTGCAGGCAAAGAGGAGCTGAAAGCAGTTGTAAACGGTTATGGCTAAACGGATGTTTCGGCTTGTGGTAAATTGATTTATTCTTGTTGTAACCAGTTCTATTGTTTCTTTTTCCAAAAAAAATATCCACCTCCGCATTCTTCGCCTGATTGCACATAAATTGCATCATGGCGTAAGAATATTTTCTCATTTTCAGGGACATCTTTAAACACCCTATGTCCATAATCTCCTCTCACTTCAACCCAGTTTGACCACAATGGATTTCTTTTCTAATCGCTTTGAAATTCCCTATCCAGTTATATTCATCTCTGATTTCAATAAAGCTAAACTTTGGATCCTATTCATAATTGAATCTGTCGATAATTTATAACCTTACCATTTCCAATTGAATCTTTGACTAAAACTGCCAAATCTAAAGTAATGTTATTGCCAAACGCCAATTAGCTGCTGGGGGTGTCATTTTCTGATTTAACTATTTTTTTGATAGGCGTTAAAATTAGCCTTAGAGAGCTGTCTTTGGTAAAATAACTCCACGCCCAATTGACAAAAATGATAAGCTTGTTTCTAACAGACAAAATGAGCATTAAATGCAGAAACATCCACACTACCCAAGCTAAATAGCCTTTAAAATTCATAAACGGCAAATCAACAACTGCTTTGTTGCGGCCAATGGTTGCCATGGAGCCTAGGTCATTATATTCGTATTCTGTTTGTTTCTCAGCCTTACTGTATTTAAGCAAATTCCGAGCTAATAATTTCGCTTGATTAATAGCAACATTTGCGACTTGGGGATGCCCTTTGGGATATTTGGGTGTAGACATATATGCTATATCGCCAACGGCAAAAACATTTTCAAATCCTTCTACTTGATTGTATCTATTTACAACTATGCGGTTGTTTGCTATCCAACTTTTGTCTGGAAAACCATCTATTTTATTCCCAGTAACACCTGCAGCCCAAATGAGTGTTGATGTCGAAATAGTTTCTCCGTTAGAGAGAACTGCAACCTTCCCATCATAGGAATTTACAAAAGTTTGTAATATGACGTTCACTCCTAAGTTTTGCAAATAGGAATAAGAAGCCTCTTTAGCGAAATCGCTCATATTGCTTAAAGTGTTATTGCTACCTTCAATTAAATAAATTGAAAATGTAGAAAAATCGATGCCAGGGTAATCTTTGGGTAATATATCCCGTTTGATTTCTGCAAATGAGCCTGCTAACTCAACCCCTGTAGCGCCAGCACCAACAATTACAAGGTTGAGTAAATGTTTTTTTTCTTGGTCATCTGAGCTAAGTATTTTTTCAAAAACAGTAATAATATGGTTTCGAATTGCAATGGCATCGTAGGTGTTTTTTAGAGTAAAAGCATGTTTTTCAATGGAAGAATTATTAAAAAAATTTGTTTTACATCCCGAAGCAATTATCAAATAATCATAATCAAATATGCCTATGTTCGTTTCTAATTTGCATTCACTAGGCTTAATGTTTTTTACTTCTGCTAATCGTATTTGTGTTGATTTTGAGGTATTGAATATATGGCGGAATGGGAATGAAATACTGGAAGGCTCAATCTGAGAGGTTGCTACTTGATAAAATAACGGCTGAAACTGATGATGATTTAACCGGTCTAATAATAGGATGTCAAAAACGGTTTTATCTAAATGTTTAACCAGTTGCACTCCCGCAAAACCGCCCCCAATGATTATTACTTTCTTTTTCATTTTCAAAATGATGTGTATATTTTTACAAAGATTTTCGTTGCATTGTAAAAGTTCTACTAAAAGTAAGGTTTTAATCTCTTTGGTGTACTTCGTTTTGAAGCTTTATGAAGGGCGGGGACTTTTACCACAAATCTTACTAAGAATAAAGCATTTCAGTTAAAGACGAACTGCAATTTCGAAGCACTTCACTGTCAACCAAGCAGAAACTTTGATAGAAGGATAAAACGTGTTTAACTACTGAACCACCTCTTTTAGGTAGGTGCTACTATACGCTGTGGCTATTTTAGTTTCGTTCACCAGTCTTTGCATTACGCACTTTCGTCAAACATAATTTCGTCTGAACTACCTATTTTATATAATGGTTGCTCAATGGGTAATGTAAAATAAAAAGATGAACCCTCGCCTTCAATACTTTCTACCCATATTTCACCACCATTTTTTTCTAAAAATCCTTTTACCAATAATAATCCAATTCCTGCACCCTTATCCTTTTTTCTTGTTTCTGAAAGGGTTTTCATTTGCGGTGTAAAAAGTTTTGACATTATTTCTTTCGACATTCCAATTCCAGTGTCCTTAACCTGAACAATAATTTTATCATCCTTGCTTTTTGCTGAAAGCGTTATTGTTCCTCCTTTGCCTGTATGTTTTATAGCGTTTGAAACGATATTTTGAATAATGGAAATTAACATTTTACCATCTGCAAATACCGAAGTATTCTCTTCAATTTCGTGATGAAGATTGATAATGTTTATTGAAGCCGTTTCGTTTAAGGTTTCAAACACTTTATTAATGTATTCTGTTAGTTTTATTTTTGTCGGGGAAAATACGTCTGATGCGTATTTTATTCTTGCCCATTCTACTAAATAATCTAACATATCTAATTCATCAATTGATGATTTATAGAGTAAGTCAAGCATTTCCTGAACAACATCAGGTTTCATTTTTTGAAAATTTTCTTTCAAATATTTTGCTGTTCCAATAATAGATGAAAGAGGGCTTCTTAGGTCGTGTGAAAGTATAGCAAGAACACTCTCTTTATGCGTATTTAGTTCTTCTAATTCTTTGACATATTTTTTTATAGCATCTTCTGATCGTTTCCTTTCTGTTAAGTCCCGTAAAATTTTTACATAACCCAACATCTCTCCATCTAAACCAGTGAGTGGAAAAACCAAGCCATAAGCATAAAACAGGCTCTTGTCTTTAGCAATGTGCCATCTATTATCCGTTGCTCGGCCTTCTTTTAAAGCTGTTTCAATTTCCCTTTTTGGAACACCATTTTTTATATCGTCCTCTGTAAATATTAAATCGAAAGGTTCTCCTATAACTTCATCAGTCTCGTTACCAAATATTTTTGTCGAGCCAGAACTCCAACTATTTATCTTGAATTCTTTATCTAATGTAAAAATGGAATAATCTTGTAAACTGTCAATAATTTGGCTATAAAATTCAGCAGTTGGTATATATTTATTTTTAAGAATTTTTGGTTTGTCTTGTTTGTCTTCCATTGTTTTTATATTAGTGTTTATGTCTCGTTCTAAATTAAGTTTACACATTTTGTGTTTATAATCCTACTACAAGTTTACACAAAAAAGTTAATCCTAAATAAGGTTAACATTTAAATTTATTAATTGTTTTTTCAATTTTGTTTTTATTTCGATATTTAATTTACAGTTTAAGGTGGAGCATCAAACAATTAACTGCAAAAAGTTAATTGTAAAGCAGAAATAGTAAAACTTTTTTTGATGGCCTATTTTACTTGGAAATTGTTTAGATTAATATACTGATATTCTATAACTTATTCCATAAAAATAGCAAAGTACAAAACTACAATACCAACCTTTTTGCTTAAATGTGACTATTAGCAACAATCTGAGACGAAAGTACATACCCAAACGATAGATGCACAAAATGACGACCGAGATACAAAACTCTACCGACAATTATCAGGTAACTTTTTCACCCTTAGATAAGCAAATTCGTGAAATAGAAAAGTGGCTAATTGAGGAAAGACGAAAAACAGGAGAAGGTTTTTACTGCAATTGGAACTTTATTAAATCTTCATTTGATAAGAATGAGTTAGCGACAATTTCACTCAATAATAAAACTCTTGGATTTTCAACTTGGTGTTTCACAACAAACAAGACAGCGAGAATTGAAATAACGGAAATAAAGCCAACACATCGCAAAAAGGGATTTGGGAAAAAACTAATAACACAGATTCTGAATTTTCTCAAGGACAAAGGCGTTTATGTCATTGATTTGCAATGTTCCCCCGATACTTCAGAACCTATATGGAAGCTTTTAGGATTTGTAGAATTTCCCGACCCGCCAGAGAAATACAACTTTAACATTGACGACAACAAACAACTCTATTCTATTTTGACTGAGCATTTACAGACAAGCTCTACTTTATGTGCTGATGAAACAATTGAATTATGGAATAACGAGCCATATTTAACAAATGAAATTAGTCAACCTAACTACATTTGGAATTTAGAGTTTATTGACGGAACAAGAAAATTATCAAAGCCAATTATTCAACCAGCACATTATAAATGGAGACTGCGTTGGAAAATCAATGGAAAAACAATTATAGATGATAAAGTTAAACGCTTCGGGAAGGATATTGTCTTTGGGACTTTTATCATCATTGACGAACTAACACATTGCCATATGAATAACATTTAAAGGACACAAACTAGGGCAGAAAGAAAGACAGCCTTTAAAAGTACATAATCAATTGACGGGTTTCGTATCCTGAAAGCCTCACCAATTACAAATCTGTTAATCGTTTAAACCTCTTCTCAACCACCCCAAATGCCAACCAACCTCGAAAAAATAAAAACACATCAAAAATCAGGAAATGAACCCCTAACTTTCAACAACTGCAATATCGGGCTTAAGCTACTTGACTTTTGGCAGTGGAGTGCTTCTGATATTATTAGCAACGCTACGCGCGGTAAGTTTGCAGAGTTTATTGTGGCTGCAGCATTAAATATCGACCTAACGGTTATCCGAGACGAGTGGAGCGCTTACGATTTAACGAGCCCTGATGGAATTAAAATAGAGGTGAAATCTGCCTCTTATTTACAAAGCTGGCAGCAGCGCGACTTTTCTAAAATCAGCTTTTCGATAAAAGCCGCAAAGCCTTGGGATAGCATTGCTAACAAATATGCAGAAACGCCTGCAAGGTTATCGGACCTATATGTTTTCTGTTTGCTTAAACACAAAGAACAAGCAACGCTCAACCCCATGAATTTAGACCAATTGGAATTTTATATGGTTTCAACCTCTGCACTAAACAATTAAAAACGCAGTCAAACTTCAATTTCGTTAAAATCGTTAGCCGAATTAGCGTCACCGGTTGCATTCGACCAACTTCGAAATGCAATTATGGATAGGAATAAGCATTAGATCTAAATTCAAAAAACCTTTTCAAGGTAGTCAGTGATTAACCCCACTATTTATCGGTTTATTTATATTTATTAGCAACAAGGCTATTATTTTCCTCATTTCATAGAATAGCTTTTCTATTTTTGAAGCTTCTGTGAATTGAAGCTATGACACCATCTGATACCGTGAATACATCAAAGCCCGTTACCGTTTTTTGGTTTCGTAGAGATTTGCGTTTACATGACAATCATGGACTTTTTAAAGCCTTAGAAAATTCGACCGAGGTGCTGCCTATTTTCATTTTTGATACGCAAATTTTAAATCGACTTTCAGACAAAAACGACAAACGGATTACCTTCATTTACCAAACGTTAAAAAGCCTAAACGCTGAATTGCAAAAGCAGGGCTCATCCTTGTGGGTTTTGCACGCTGAACCTTTAAATGCTTTTAAAACTATTTGCGAGGCATTTAATGTAAAGTCGGTTTTTACCAATCACGATTACGAACCCTATGCTACCGAGCGAGATTCGAAAATTAAAGCGTGGTTGAACTCAAAAAACATCGCTTTTAATACGTTTAAAGACCAAACTATTTTCGAAAAAAGCGAGGTAATGAAAACCGATGGAACGCCCTACACCGTATTTACGCCTTATTCAAAAATCTGGAAACAGCAGTTAACCGATGCGTCTATTAAACCGTTTCCGTCAGTAAAGCTTTTAAATAATCTAATAAAGACCGATACTTTTAATTTCCCTACGCTTGCAGAAATTGGTTTTGAGCTAGTAATCTGCGCCTTTCCTGATACAGAAATCAACCCGGAAATTATAAAAGACTATCACAATACCAGAAATTATCCGGCAATAAACGGAACCAGTAAACTAAGTATCCACCTGCGTTTTGGAACCGTAAGCATACGAGAACTAACCGCGCTAGCGCTTTCCACAAACGAACAATGGCTGAATGAATTAATCTGGAGAGATTTTTTTATGATGATTCTCTTTCACTTTCCGCACGTAGAAAAAGGATGTTTTAAGCAGAAATACGAGCAAATAGCGTGGAGAAACAACGAAGCTGAATTTAAAAAGTGGTGCGATGGCGAAACAGGATACCCAATTGTAGATGCCGGAATGAGAGAGTTAAACCAAACAGGCTTTATGCATAACCGTGTACGGATGATTGTGGCTAGCTTTTTAACCAAGCATTTATTAATAGATTGGCGATGGGGCGAAGCTTATTTTGCCGAAAAGTTATTAGATTACGAACTCTCATCGAACAACGGAAACTGGCAATGGGCGGCAGGTTGCGGATGCGATGCTGCCCCTTATTTCAGAATTTTTAACCCAGCAGAACAGACTAAAAAATTCGATGCTGATAAAGTGTATATCAAAAAATGGATTAAGAATTTCACACCCAATTATTTACCACCCATGGTTGAACACGACTTTGCACGAAAAAGAGCACTTGAGGTTTATAAAAAGTCGTTGGTTGAAAGCGCTTGAAATTAGAAACTCTGTGCTTATTGTACTGTTTTGAGTTATGTTTTAAAATCGTTAGCAGAATTAGTTTCACCTATTGCATTCGACCCACTCTTAAATCAAATTAGAGAATGCTAAAACAATCTGTAAAAGGCTCAAAAATCCTTACCAAGTGCGGAGAATAATATTATAAACTCCGCAAATATGCGGAGAATAAATCTTATATTTACCGCAACAATATTTTCTGATAGTGGAAAAATACATTTACGATTATAAAAACTGGACAGATTTTACTTGGCAAGAATCGGCTATAAGCGCCCTTTTTGGTGAGGTCCGTAATCTTCAGGGCAAGGTAATCGGACAAATGAACACGCTTGGTTTTGCAACCAAAGAAGAAGCCAAATTAACTACCTTAACACTTGACGTAATAAAATCATCTGAAATAGAAGGAGAAAAACTCGATTACGAACAGGTGCGTTCATCAATTGCCAGAAAGTTGGGGATCAACCTAGCCGGACTCGTTTCTACAAACAGGAATGTTGAGGGCGTAGTAGAAATGATGCTAGACGCTACTCAAAATTATCAAAAACCGTTAACAAATAAACGACTTTTTGGATGGCATTCGGCCCTTTTCCCTACAGGGTACAGCGGAATGCATAAAATTGAGGTTGGTAATTACCGTTCTGGAGAAATGCAAATAGTTTCGGGTGCAATGGGGAAAGAGAAAGTCCATTTTGAAGCAATTCCAGCAAATAAAGTAAATGATGAAATGGCCAATTTTTTAATTTGGTACAACGACCATTCTAATATTGACCCAGTAATAAAAGCAGCAATTGCTCACTTTTGGTTTATTATCATTCACCCATTTGATGATGGCAACGGAAGAATGGCAAGAGCAATTTCAGATTTAATGCTTGCCCGTGCTGACGGTATTCCAGAACGATATTACAGTATGTCGAGTCAAATATTAATTGAGCGGAAACAATACTATGAAATTTTACAAAAGGTTCAACATAGCAATAGCGACATAACCGATTGGTTAAATTGGTTTCTGAATTGCCTTAAAAAAGCCTTACTAACCTCAGAAGCTACTTTACAAAATTTGTTACGCAAAACTAATTTTTGGGAAATGCACGAAAACATGGTGTTGAATGAGCGACAAAGATTGGTGTTGAATAAATTATTTGACGGATTTGAAGGTAAACTCAAATCATCAAAATGGGCGAAAATCGCAAAATGTTCACCCGACACAGCTTTACGTGACATCAAAGACCTCATAGAAAAACAAATACTTCGGCAAGAACAGCAAGGCGGGCGCAGCACAAACTATGAATTGGTGGATTTCTAAATCTACCACTACAGAAATGAAAGGTGTTTATAATCCGTAATTACTAAATATTTGCCAGCAATTCCCATCCACTACTCTCACCTCCCCAATCTCCACCAAACGGTTTTAAAAAGAAATAACCCCAACACTTTTATAAATTTGCTGCCATAACAACCCTACTCCTTGTCAATCGAAAACAGCGCAAATAACCAGCAGGTGCAAAATGCAGCAAACGAAACGCAATGCTGGTCGGTTTGTACAGCATGTTTGGGGCGTGGCAGGATAACGCAACGGTCGCGTAAGAAAGTACGACTCCGTTACCTAAGGACCATCGATGAATTTGAAAAGTCTATGGAAGAAGCAACTGCTCCTCCCCGGCCAAAAAGCAATTTAATCATATGCGAAACTTGTGCAGGATCTGGTTTGGCTCCTGCTGCTAACTTTCCAACTCCTGATACAGAAAACCACCCGCACGTAGCCATTATTGGCGGTGGAATTGGAGGCGTTGCGTTGGCAGTGGCTTGTTTGCATCGCGGAATTCCGTTTACGCTGTACGAGCGCGACCTAAGTTTCGATGCGCGATCGCAAGGCTACGGGCTAACCTTGCAACAAGCGAGCAAAGCAATAAAAGGCTTCGGTATTTTAGCATTAGCTAAAGGCATTTACTCTACCAGCCATGTGGTGCATAATACAAGCGGCAAAGTGATTAGTGAGTGGGGAATGAGAAAGCGGCTAAATTCGGTGGAGAAAATGAAAGTAAATCCGAAGCGCACCAACGTGCACATCGCACGGCAGTCGTTGCGATTAGAGCTTCTAGAACAACTAGGTGGGCATAGTGCCGTGCAGTGGGGACATCAGTTAGTCGATTTTAAGGAACGCGATAACGGAAGTATTGATCTTAACTTTCAGGTGAATGGTGAGATGAAAAGCGCCAAAGCCGACCTTTTGGTTGGAGCCGATGGAATTCGTAGTGTAGTACGGAGTTTGATGATTGGGGAAGATCGTACTCCTTTACGTTATTTAGGATGCATAGTTATTTTAGGAATTTGTCCGTTGGCGGCTCTCAAAGGCAACGAAAGCCTTTTGCTAGATTCTGCTACTGTTTTTCAAACCGTAAATGGCAATGAACGAATATATGTGATGCCTTATTCTTCTGACACGGTAATGTGGCAACTTAGTTTCCCTATGCCAGAAGAAGACGCGAAAGCGTTGAGTGCTGAAGGAGTTCACGCTCTAAAGGAAGAAGCTTGCCGTAGAACGCAGTGGCACAATCCCATTCCACAGATTTTAGCGGCTACTCAGGAAACTCAGATTACTGGATATCCTGTGTATGACCGAGAGTTACTCAAGGTAGAATTGTTGGAGAAAGCAGGTCGTGTAACGTTAATCGGAGATGCAGCACACCCCATGAGTCCATTTAAAGGGCAAGGAGCTAACCAAGCGCTGCTTGATGCTTTGGCTCTGGCTCGTGGCATCTCAAAGGGATGCAGACCTTTATCGAAATGGAGAGAGGTTGGAATAAGAACAAGTGTACTAATTGAGTTTGAATCAGAAATGTTGGAACGCAGTGCATCAAAGGTGAACGATTCTGCCGAAGCGGTAGAACTCCTCCACTCAAATGTTGTGCTCCGGGAGGGGGATGAGTCGAGAGTACGATGCCTAAAGAAAAAAAATACTTAACATTTACTATCCCCAACTGTATGATGAATTGCTAAAATTAGCGAAAACCTAAAAGTCTACTCGACTTTTTGGTTTAAATAATATTTAGGAATTAGAAAATTGCAATCATTTTACACTTTGATTTACATTTTCAGGAAAAAAATGGACTTTTTTAAAATATACAATCTCTATTAAGATGATTTATTTCTGATTTTGAGCTAATTCAACACATTAAACAGCTCAAAATAAAATGCAAAAATCTCCGCTTTCATTTAATAAATTTTAGAATTTTGAATGGAAATTTAGTACGATTTTTTTTCAAGTAAATTTCTTAATAGTCAGAACAAAGAATATTTTTTGATAAATCTTCTTCTTGCTAATTGAGGATGAATATAAGTTAAGATAGCACGTAATAAACCCTATTCCTTAAAATCATGTGTATCTTCGGATTTAAACTGTTATAACGAATGAAAAACAAAATACTATTTACTTTAAGCCTTCTTTTTGGACTATTGTTCATTAATTCAGGATTGAACAAATTTTTAAACTACATGCCTATGCCCACTGATATGCCAGAAAGCATGTTGGAATTAATGGGCTCTTTTATGAAAATAGGTTGGTTTTTCCCATTAGTTGCTATTGCTGAAATTGTAGGTGGCATTCTTTTTGTTTCTACGAAATTCAGGGCACTTGGTGCAATAATCTTGTTTCCAATTCTTACAGGAATACTTTTAACCCACCTTATAAATGCGCCAGATGGTTTACCTATGGCAATAATTTTAATGGCAATTGAGTTTTGGGTAATTATTGAGAATCGTGATAAATACTTACCAATGATTAAATAAGCTTCTTTTGGAAGCTGAAAGTTTTAAGAATATCATTTTAGGGTTAAAAATAACAACCCATTAAATCCCTAATTGCTCTACTCAACATTATAAAAGAATAGCCCTTCAATGAAGGGCTATTCTTTTATCAATTCTTAGGTAAATCAATCTCAATTACATATGTAATTGCAAATCAACACTTAGTCAGTTTTGCAATTTACAGTTCACATTTTTCACTTACAAAACAATTACACCAGTTAACGTAGTATTGCCTATGGTTACCAAAACGTTGGTTACAGTAACTTCGAGAAATGGAATTTGTGGTGTTATGGTAACCGAGTAAACTCCTGCTGGAATACCCTTTAACATAAACTCGCCATTTGCATTTACACTCGAAGAATACGTTTCGTTTGTAGCTGATGTTGCAGTTACCGAAGCTAATATACCTATAGGCGTTATACTTCCTTTTATTGAGCCACTAATTGCGGTTTCTATTGTTCTGATTACTGGTTTTAATTTATAACTTCCATTTCCTGTATTTACAATGGATTTGTTGGCATCAAAATCAAGAAGTACAGTATACATTACCCCTGCTTGCAAGGTTTGATGTACCTGGAGTTTCAATCCAGATTGGTCGGCACTAGGTGTACTTAACGGATAGCTCACATTGTCAACCACAACGGTATTATTTGCACCGAGTATTAATCGAATTTGTTGTACCGATGCAGAATTCATGGTTCCAGTAGCAATTAAGGTATCCAAACCATTTGAAAAATCAAGCAAATTATAAATTCCTGCATTTACATTTAACATTACTGGAGACCCTGAATTACCTGTAATTTCAACCCCTTGTAGGTCGATAAAAACGGCATTATATGGACCAGGTGCATCAGTCATTTTAACACGCATTGGGTAGGTTGGATTTGGATCGGGTTCAGTTGAATCTTTTGTACATGACTGCGTAAATACACCAAGCAAAACAAAACTCATAACTACATTTAAAATCTTCATAATAATCTATATTAAACAACCGCATCTGGCAGCACAGGTGTGAAAAAATATCACAATACAAAGGTGAGTTAATTGTTTAGGTAAAGAATTACACAATTCAGTGATTGAATTACAACATTCACACATTTAGGTTAAGTCATTTGTTCAAAAAAATGCCCAATGTAAAAAGTGGCTGGTTTGCATCTGGTTTTCTTTGTTGCTTCTTTCATGTTTACACGGTTTAAGGTGTAAACCTATTTCAGGACGAGTCAGTTACGCTATAACTATATTCTTAAAACGTCTTTGATTTTCATTCCAATAGAATTCATTTTATAATTCGAAACAATTCAAATGATTTAAAACATTGCAAACAAAAGGCTTTTGCAAAATCATAAGTGTTACATGATTTCAGATATAGATTATTTAAGCAAAATTTCAAACCCACTGTACAAAAACACGCACATCTGAAAATGTGTGAATGATGTAATTTATACCTTAAATAGTGTAACACTTGTACATCATAAGTAACACAACTTTGTATTTAACTAATAAACCAAGTTGTATTATGAATTATCTAAAAACAAATATCATTGCAATCGCACCAATTTTTCTCTTTTTGTTTGCTTTTTCAGCCAATGGGCAAAACTCATCCGATGGAAGCAACAAAAGTGTAGAATTCGGTTTCCGCTTAATGCCAACATACTCTTCACTGAGTGTACAATCATCCTCTGGAAACACAGTTAGCGGAGAAGCAACCCTTGGCTTTGGAATGGGTGCGTTTTTGGGATTCAATTTCAACCAACATGTTGGTGTGCAAGGCGAAGTTATTTACAGTTCTATTTCACAGAAATCAACTATTAATAATGCCGAACAAAAAATTAATTTGAGGTATGTTAATATTCCTTTGCTATTGTCTTTAAACACAGGGAAATCAAAATTCATTAATTTGAATGCTGTAGCTGGTCCACAAGTTGGATTTAAAGTTGGAAGTAGCCTAACCACTTCTGGCACTGTAGACCCCAACAATCCTCAACCCGTTTTATCGGTAAAGAAAAACGACCTTGGATTTGCTTACGGTCTAGGAGTTGATTTCGGACTTAACCCGTCTCGCTCTGTACGTTTGAGTTTAGGTTATAGAGGTGTTTTAGGAATCCTAGATGTTAGTGATAATAGCAAAACAGCTACAAACAATACCTATTATATTCTTGACCGATCGCACATAAAAACAAATGCAATTTACGCTGGATTGTCAATTTTATTCTAATAAAAACAACATCAGAATTGCAGTTTATACTACCTAATAAAGCCTACTTTTAAGTAGGCTTTATTAGGTATATGTTTTTTTAAAAATGTGTGAATGATGTAAGTATTTTCGAAAATAATGTAACACTCTTTATCTTGAAACAGCACAACTTTGATTTAATATAATTGCTTATGCTCTTTAACAAGAGGTGTAAAAAAGCAAATAATTGAGGGAAACACATTCGCCTTGCTTTAGTATTAATCGTTAAAAAACAACAAAACTAAATTATATATTATGGGAAATTTACTTTATGGCTTTGCAGTAATATTAATCATTGCATGGCTCATTGGATTTATTGGATACCATATTGGAGGCATTATACATATTCTGCTTGTAATCGCAGCTATAGCTGTTCTGCTGAGAATTATCCAAGGGAGAAGGCCTGTGTAAAAAAGCCGGCTCCTTTTCCAATTTAAAACATATAAAATGTGTGAATCATGCAACTCTTATCTCTAATTGTGTAATGCTTTAGAGATTTAATGAAATCATCTTTGTATCGTAATAATTCTATTACTTACTAAATAAAAATAAAATGAATACTACCGAAGCAAAAGGAGATTGGAACAAGCAAAAAGGAAAACTTAAGCAAAAATTTGCATCCTTAACGGATAATGATTTTATGTTTTTGGACGGCAAAAAAGATGAGATGTTAGGAAGACTTCAAATCAAACTAGGAAAAACAAAAGAAGAGTTGTTCGCTATTATTTCTGCACTCTAATCTGAAATCAGCATAAATAAGTCAACAATTAAATATCATCATTTCAATTTTTACACAAATAAAACGGTCAAATAAATGAAAACTTTTAAGAAAACTACAAATTCAATCATTGCATTTTCAGTAATGATTACGGCAACGATTTTTACAAGTTGCAATTCTCCTGCTGAAAAAGTAGAAACTGCAAAAGATAATGTTACTGAGGCAGAACATGATTTAACAAAAGCCCAGGACGATTATGCAATAGAAGTTGCAAACTTCAGAAAAGAATCGGACGAAAAAATTACTGCAAACGAAAAGCTAATTTCCGATATTAAAGAAAGCATTGCAAAAGATAAAAAGTCTGTTAAAGCCGCTTACAAAGAGCAAATAGCGGTATTGGAACAAAAAAATTCAGATATGAAAAAAAGATTATCTGAATACAAAGAAGAAGAAGGCAACGAAAAATGGCAGTCGTTTAAAAGAGAATTTAACCGCGATATGGACGAACTCGGAAATTCATTAAAAGACTTTACAGTCGATAACAAAAAATATAACAATTAACCATTCTCAAAAGCTAAGGGGTTGATTTAAAATGGTAAAAACTGAAAACAGTAAGCATTATTAACCCTGAACTTTTTATATTAGCCTAAAGCGGTAACTCTTAACATATTAAAGAGATATAGTTTTAACATAGGTACAGTTCAACGTATCAAATCCGATTTTCAACATCTAGTTTTGCGTAACATTAAAGATAACCAATTGGCATGCCAATTGGTTATCTTTAAATGTACTAAAAAACATGCATCTTGGGCTGCCCAAAACAGTAAGCGCCTTTGCTTAAACAATAAGAAATTTTACAATGGAGCAACTAGTAAAGATTCTAATTTACATTCATGCGTTTTTCGGTGGTCTTGGTTTGATTGCCGGAATGATTAGCATTTTTGTAAAAAAAGGGCAAATTAATCACAAAAAAGCGGGTAAGATTTTTACCTATTCTATTCTAATTAGTTCGTTGATTTCTCTTTTTGTTTCTAGAATGCCCAAACATGAAAACATGTTTCTTTTTTTAATCGGAGTTTTTACTATCTACATGGTTTTAGCTGGCAATAGGGCATTAACCCTAAAAAACAAATCAAAAATCAAAGCAGATTGGATTGATAAATCTATTTCAGGTTTAATGCTTCTAACTTCCACTATTATGCTATCAATTGGCCTTATTAGCAACTTTAATAACGTTGCAAATAGTCCATTGTACATTTTCTTTGGGATATTTGGCGCATTTATGTCACTAAGGGATTTTACTACTTTTAAAACATTTAGAGAGGATAAAAATGCCTGGATAAAAAGTCATTTGGGCCGAATGATTGGTGCATTAATTGCATCAATAACTGCATTTTTAGTTGCTGGCCTCAATGTTGGAACAACGCTAGTTTGGATTATGCCAACTATTTTAGGAACAGGTTATATTATATATTGGACAAGAAAATTTAAAAAAACTGAATTTAGTTTGCAACGCTAGATTCAGTACATCAATATTCTACCTCAGCACTTAAAAGAGGGGTTGATTATTACATTAATTTCCTTTACCAAAATAAAATTTGAACCTAGTTCTGTCTGCTAATAAAAGTCAAACAGTCCTATTGGTTGGTTTAACTAAACTTATTTGTTGGTTATACTTTCGAAGTATAAGTTTTAGCATCCTCTTAAACCCTAGTTGGGTTATACAGCCTAACTCACCTTGCCCTGCTTTTTATAACACTTGGATATAGGCTTTTTATAACATCAAATTGAAGCTGATTTTGTGCAATACCTGACTCAAAGATTCGGCCTTAATTTATATCAGGATTCTGAAAAGTAGACTAATATCATATTCTCATATGAGTTTCAATATATTTTCATACGTTTTAATCTCGTAGAATTAGTACCAAATTCTTTAAAAACAACATATTAACACTTTAAAGCAAAAACTATGGAAGATTTAATTATCTCTGTTAACGGGAAAAGTAAAACAGATACACGATTTGAAGGTGAGGTCCTCCAGTTTAAAATGGTGATTGATGAACCTGAAAATTTTGGTGGTAAAAACTCTGCATCCAGTCCTGTTGAATTTACACTTGCAGGGTATGCAGGATGTTTAAATGTGGTTGTAAATCTTATTGCAAAAGAAATGGGTATAATCATTAAAAATCTTGAGATAAATATTTCAGGAAACATTAATCCCGAAAAATTATTGGGCATTTCAGATAAAGAGCGTGCAGGATTTAAATCCATCACAGCTCACTTAAATATTAACAGTAATGCGAGTGAAGCCAAGTTAAAAGAATTGATCGAACAAGTAAAAGAACGTTGCCCTGTTAACGACAATTTAGCTAACCCAACATCAATTTCTATTTCAACATAACAAAACTTTATTCATTATGAAAAACCCAGATTATATTCTATTCTTCACCCAAATATCAATTGTTGACATTGCAAAAGTTGGTGGTAAAAATGCATCCTTGGGCGAAATGTACAATCAACTAAATCCTAAGGGCATTGGTATTCCAAATGGGTTTGCGCTTAGTGCAGATGCCTACCGTTTGTTCCGCAAACACAATAACATTGAGCAGAAATTGAATAAACTTTTGCTTTCGTTAGATACTGAACACTATTCCAATCTAATTCAAATAGGAGAAACAGCAAGAACATTGATCTTACCTGGAACATTTCCAACTGAAATTATTGATGCGATAAACGAAGCATATAAAACACTTTCCCTCGATTGTGGCATTAAAAATTTAGATGTAGCGGTAGCAACGGTAGCTGCTGCTTTTTATCCAAAAGATGTGATTGTGCGCATGAGTGATTTCAAAAGCAATGAATATGCTAATCTCATTGGCGGAAAATATTTTGAACCGCATGAAGAAAATCCAATGATTGGCTTGCGTGGAGCTTCACGGTACTATAGCGATTTTTACAGGAAAGGTTTTGCTTTAGAATGCGATGCAATGAAAAAGGTACGCAACGAAATGGGAACGACCAACGTGAAACTGATGATTCCTTTTTGCCGCACGGTTGAAGAGGGCGAAAAAGTTATTCAGGAAATGGTTTTAAATGGGTTAAAACAAAAAGAAAACGGTCTTGAAATTTATGTAATGATTGAAATACCTAGCAATGTGTTGTTAGCTGATGCATTTGCAAATCTATTCGATGGATTTTCTGTAGGCTCTAACGACTTAACCCAATTAACTTTAGGGTTAGACAGAGATTCTGCATTAGTAAGCTTTTTATTTAGTGAAGAAAATCCCGCAGTAAAAGGATTGATAAAAGAAACCATCAGAGCAGCCAAGCGAAACAAAATCAAAGTAGGTTTATGCGGTCAAGCCCGTAGCGATATCCCCACTTTTGCAAAATTTTTAGTTGACGAGGGAATAGACAGTATTTCTTTCAACCCGGATGCTTTAATTAGAGGTATTGAAAACATTGTAGCAGCAGAAAAATTATTTATCAATCAACCAGAGTAAAAAGAACACTTCAAAAATGAAATTAAAAGCAATTTATGGCATTAGCCTATTCGCAACCCTATTAATAAGTTCATGTGCATCCCATAAAAATTGTGGAAGCACATTAGAAGACAAAAAGAGCACTCAAAAGCTTTATTCTAAACGCTATAAAGCTGCAATTTCAGAAAGAGATTCGCTATGTACACTCGCAGCCCTATTGCAAAAAGACACTTCAAAAAACGAAGAACAAATTCGCAGTTTACGAAACCTTATTGACCAAAAGGATAAATCTTATAATTCTTTAAAATTAGCTAGCGGAGAACAACTTGCTAAGATGAATGAAGAACTTAATAAAAAGCAAAAGGAGCTTGGGGATAAGGAAAAAACATTAGTAGAAAAAGAAAACCGACTCAGAGATTTAGAAAAGCTTATAAAAGAAAGAGACGAAATGCTATCCAAAATCATGGGCACTTTGCGTAGCGCTTTGGACGCATTTCCGAAAGACGAACTAAACGTTGAAACCAAAAACGGGAAAATTTATATCTCCATGATGGATAAATTGTTATTCAAATCGGGTAGCGCATCTGTAGAACCAAGAGGAGTTGAAGCACTAACTAAACTCTCTCGTGTACTTACCAGTTACACCGACATTGACATAGTAATTGAAGGGCATACGGATAATGTACCTATAAAAACAGCAGTATTTAAAGATAATTGGGACTTAAGCACCTATAGAGCAACAAGTGTTTTACGAATATTATTAGGCAATAACATTCACGAAAAAAGACTGACCGCTTCAGGAAAGGGAGAACACTCTCCGGTTGTAGCCAATGAAACGGTAGAAGGCAGAGCCCAAAACCGTAGAACAGAGTTAATATTAACTCCAAAATTAGATATGTTATTTAAGCTTTTAGATGCACATTAATTAACAGTAAGGATTACCTTTTTTTGATTCATTTAAAATCACATTTTATTTCTAAAAAAACACGATGAGCTATAACCAAAATTCGCAGTCACCCAAAGAAGCGATTCAAATTATTAAAAGTGGTAATCGTGTTTTCATACAGGGAAGCGCTGCAACACCTACCGTACTTTTAAAAGCACTTTTCGAAAGAAAACATGAATTGTCAAAGGTAGAATTAGTAAGCATTAGTACCTTAGGAGATATAACTTTTGACAAAGATGAGCTTGGCGATAGTTTTTTCATCAATTCACTATTTGTTTCAAAAAATGTAAGAGATATTGTAAATAGCCAATTTGGAGAATATGTTCCAGTTTTTTTAAGTGAAATACATTTACTTTTCGAAAGAAATATTTTACCAATAGATGTCGCATTAATTCACGTGTCTCCGCCCGATAAGCATGGATATTGCTCACTTGGAACTTCGGTGGATGTAACACGGTCAGCAATAAAGCACGCAAAATATGTTATTGCACAAGTTAACCAACAAATGCCCCGCACCCATGGCGATGGAATTGTACATATTAGCAAAATAAACTCATTCATTGAGATAGATGAACCTTTACCAGAAGTCAGCTATCGTCATAAAATAAATGAAACTACCTTGGCTATCGGCAAGCATTGTGCAGAACTAATTGAGGATGGCTCAACTTTGCAAATGGGCATTGGTGCCATTCCTGATGCGGTGCTATCTTGTTTGGATCAGCATAAAGACCTTGGCATTCATACCGAGATGTTCTCTGATGGCATAATTCCTTTGGTTCAAAAGGGTATTATAACAAATCGGTTTAAGAAAAAACATCCATGGAAAATAGTAACTAGTTTTGTAATAGGCACAAAAACTCTTTATGACTTTGTAGATGATAACCCTCAAGTTTCATTTTTAGAGGCATCCTATGTAAACGACACATCCGTAATTCGTGCAAACCCCAAAGTAGTAGCTATCAACTCTGCTCTTGAAATTGACATAACCGGTCAAGTTTGTGCCGACTCTTTAGGAACCTATCAGTATTCTGGGGTTGGTGGCCAAATGGATTTTATCCGAGGAGCCGCATTGTCTTTAGGCGGAAAACCTATTATTGCCTTAAATTCGACAACTAAAGAAGGTTTTTCAAAAATTGTACCCTTATTGAAAAATGGCGCTGGGATTGTTACTACCCGAGCTCATGTACACTATGTTGTTACTGAATTTGGCGTTGCTTATTTATTTGGTAAAAATTTACATCAAAGAGCACTTGCATTGTTGGAAATAGCGCACCCAAACCACCGAGAGGGTTTAGCAAAAGCTATTTTCAAAAGGTTTGGCACTAATTAACAAATAGAATCAAACTACATAGTGCGTGTTTTCATCTTTCTTTTCTGATTTTTTTAATATGACAACCTCTTTTTTCTTCTTAACAGATTCATTATAATACCCATAGAAAATATTTACATCAGTATCTTAATCTTTATTATCTGTGCATTAGTCATAATTTATAGTGGTACTAAACTTTCTTTTTATGGAAATAAAATTGCTGAACTAACGGGTTTAGGGAAAGCTTGGATTGGCCTAATTTTAATTGCCTCTGTAACCTCTTTGCCTGAATTAATCGTGGGTATAAGTTCAGTTATATGGTACATGTTCCCAACTTAGCCGCTGGAGATATTTTTGGCACGTTATTCCTCGCTGGAGTATCCTCCTTTCCTGAACTGCTAGTTACTAAAGTTTCCCTTAGAATTGGAGCTATCGAAATGGCTTTAGGAAATTTATTGGGTAGCAATAAATTTTACATGTTCACCTTAGGAGTTGATGACATGATTTATACTTTAGGTCAACAAAGTCCCTGTACATATAAATTCAAACAAAGTTTCGCATTCGTAAACATTGTTTTTCATCAAACTATAAAAAGGTTTCATATAATTAAGTATAAGATTAAACCAAGAGCTAACCATAATTTAGCTTAAATACTAGGCCAATTTTGGAATGTGTGAATGATGTAACTTATTCATTTTATTGTGTAATGCTTTTAAGAATTAGCGGCATCACCTTTGTGGTGTACAGTTTTAAAGTACTAAAACACTAATTCCAAAAACATTCCAATGAAAACACTATTACTAAATGCATTAACAGCTGCTTTGCTTCTATTAATGCCCACTTTAAATTATGCACAAGCTCCAACCTTGGGTGTAGCTTCAGGATATGTTCTTTTCTCTTCCGATGGAGCTGTAACCAATTCAGGCATTTCTCAATTTACGGGCAATGTGGGCACGAACAACGGTTCAAGCACAGGATTCGGAAACGTAAACGGGGTAATGCACGATGGAGATATTTCTAGCGCACAATGTGCTTCAGATTTGCTAATAGCATATAATCAGTTAAAAAACAGCATTCCTGCATTTTCCCCAGCGCCATTATTGGGTAATGGACAAACTCTAATTGCTGGAGTATATTCAATTTCAGGAGCTGCTACGCTTAACAACAATTTAACCTTTAATGCTCAAGGCAACGCAAACGCGGTATTTATCATAAAAATACAAGGTTCATTTTCGACCAGTGCAGCTTCAAAGGTAAAATTGACCAATGGTGCGTTGGCTTGTAACGTATTCTGGAAAGTAGAAGGATTAGTTAGCATAGCTACAGAAACTGAAATGAAAGGAACCATCATTGCAAACAATGCAGCTATAAATATGAGCACGGGCGCAGAACTAGAAGGCAGAGCATTTTCTACCACCGGAGCTATTCTTGTTGATGGAATTGCAGCACATTTACCTACGGGTTGCGGTAGCCCTGTGCTTAATGGCCCTGCTGCTCCAAACCTAAATTCGGTTGAATGCTACGCATTGTTTTCAACAAATGGCCCAGTAATGAACTCAGGCACAACAATTGTAACTGGCGATATTGGTACTAATGTTGGATTAACTACTGGTTTCAATCCGCTAAATGTTACAGGAAAAATCCACTCAATACCTGACGCTTCTACTGCAGCTTGTGCTTCTGATTTGTTAAATCTATATACTTATCTAAATACACTTCCTTACGATATCGAACTTTTATATCCAGCGCAATTTGGCAACAATTTAGTACTTACACCGCATACCTATATTATGAAAGGAGCTACAATACTTACAGATACCATTTATTTGAATGCTAAAGGCCAAACCAATGCTAGGTTTGTAATACAGATAAACGGTGCATTTTCAACCAACACGTATTCTAAAGTCATTCTTATCAACGGAACACAAGCCAAAAATGTGTTTTGGAAAATTGATGGTGCGGTAAGCATAAACGATTATTCTATATTCAACGGAAATATTGTATGTAATAATGGGGCTATTGATTTAACTATAGGCGTTGCACTTAACGGAAGAGCGCTTTCTACATCGGGTGCTTTAATGACAACTGCAATAAAGGCAATAGCACCTTCTATACCATCGAGTTGTGGGGTGGTTAGTGTGCAAAATATTGCTGGAATAAATGATGCTATAACCATTTATCCTAATCCATTTGCTTCATCTACAACTATACAAATAAAAGATGCTTCATCTTTTAACGTGTATCATTTGAAAATATATACCATTTTAGGCGAAGTGGTTTTAAATAAAACAATTGCAAATGATTTTTTTGTAATCGAATCAGCTAATTTATCCTCTGGAGTTTACTTCTATAAAGTTGAATTAAACAACAAAACAGTACAGTCTGGCAAGCTTATTTCTCAACAGTAAATCATTTTAATCAGCTACTGGTTTATCAACCACATTATTTGAGATTCTCCTATAAATGTGAGAATGGTGTAACTTATTTAAATAATTGTGTAACACTTTACAAAACTGTAAAGATGACCTTTATAAAGTGGAAAATATACTTCCAGCAGTTCTGTCTGTTTCAGAAATCAAACCTTAAAAGAAATGAAAAAAACAATAATCGCATCAATGATAATCCTTACATCCTTTTGTTACAATAGTTCTGCTGGCATACCACCCAAAGGTGAAAAATACGGAAAGACGTTTAACATTGGTCTTGGTGTCGGGGGATATGCCGGATATTACAGATATGTTGGCCGCACCCTACCTATCTTGAACCTCAACTACGAGTTTGATGTTTCAAAGAACTTTACGTTAGCTCCATTTATTAGCTTTTCAACCTATTCTAACAGCTATTGGTGGGGAAATAGCAGTAAAAACTATCCTTATAGGTATTATACCTACCGTGAAACCGTAATTCCAATTGGAGTTAAAGGCACGTATTACTTTGATGACATCCTTAAGGCAAACTCTAAATGGGATTTTTACATGTCTGGTTCATTAGGATTTTCAATCGTTAATTCTTCATGGGAAAGCGATTATTATGGAGACACCAAATATTATAACCGCGGAAATCCTTTATTTCTTGACTTGCACGTTGGAACAGAATATCATTTCAACAACCGAATTGGTGCATTTCTTGACCTCTCAACAGGTGTTTCAACAGTAGGAATTGCTATTCATTAATTAAATAATTTAATAGGATGAAAAACTTAAAAATACTTGTATTCGGAATGATTTTTTGGATTGCAAGTTCAGCTCAAGCGCAAGTTTCTGTTAATGTAAATATTGGAAATCCTCCGCAATGGGGCCCAGTAGGATATTCAGAAGCACGATACTACTACCTGCCCGATGTTGAAGCCTATTATGACATTCAAACAGCAATGTTTATTTATTACACTGGGGGTGCCTGGATTCATAGAACCTATCTTCCGCAGCGTTACCGAAATTATGATTTATATAGCGGGTATAAAGTAGTTATGACAGATTACCGTGGAAACTCGCCCCATGTACATTATAAGGATCACAAAATCAAATATGCAAAAGGCTACCACGGGCAACCGCAAAAAACGTATGGAGCAAAACCTCATCATAAAGGTTTTAAAAGACCCCATGGCGATCGCCCAGTTAGGGGAGATAACGATTCGCACGGCAACAAAAACGCTAAAAAAGGCCACGGAGGCAAGCACAAATAAACCAACCTGCTCAAAACAATAAATTATGAAAAAATCACTTTTGTACCTAATGACAGGGCTACTGTCTTTAGTTTTTATTCCGGCTCAATTGAAAGCAGATGTTGAAAATGTTTCTACATCCATACCCGCAAAATCTGCTGATGCAGAAAGAGCAAATGCTTTAATCAATCGGTTAAATGAAATTAACTCAATGGACAAAACCCACCTTAACTCACTTGAAAAAAAGCAATTGAGAAAAGAAGTGCGCTCAACTAAAAAAGAACTAAAAGATAGAAACGGAGGCGTTTACCTTTCTGTTACAGCAGTAATTATAATTATTTTATTATTGATTATATTGTTATAGCTGATCTAAAAGTTACTATTCAAAATCTTAAATTAAACCTTTCCTATTTTCATAAATCAAATTACCGATTAATGAAAGCCACTGCTCTAATTGGGGCAAAGAAAAAGGCACCACAATTGCAGTGCCCCCAAAAAGTTAGACACTATTTGGGGGCATTTTTATGGAACGAAAATTAAAGTACAATTATGATTTTAAGTATCGGTGTGTTTTAGAAGTAGTCGAAAAACATCGGTCAAGTGAATCTGTAGCAAATGAAGTAGGCGTTGCTTGTTCTAATGTTCAGAAATGGGTAAGTTTCTATTTAGAATATGGTAAACAGGGCTTGCAATCAGTTAAGAATCGATATTATTCTGTTGATTTTAAGTTAAAAGTTTTGCAAACCATTGACCAAGAGCATTTATCTTTGAGTGATAGCTGTTTGAAGTTTAACATTCCAAGCTCATCGGTAATCATTCAATGGCAGAAAAGATATCTAGCTAACGGATTAGCTGGTCTAGAACCAAAAGCTAGAGGAAAACCTAAGTCTATGCAAATTAAACGAGCAAAAAAGAAATCCACAAAACCGTTGACCAGAGAAGAAGAACTTCTGTTAGAGATCGAGGCCTTACGCTGTGAGAATGATTTGCTAAAAAAGTTACAAGCCTTAGCTCAAGCCAAGAAAAAGCACGAGCCATAATGGAGTTAAGGCGTCAGTATGATTTAGAATTACTCTTAAATCGTATAAATATGGCACGAAGTAGCTTTTATTATTACCAAAAACGGGGACTTCTTAAAGACAAATATGAAGCCCTAAAAGTGCACATTAAGGCTATTTATGATAGGCATCTAGGCAGATTTGGTTACAGAAGAATTACCATGGCGTTAAGAAATATCGGTTTTATAATCAACTATAAAACTGTTTTAAGACTCATGAAGGCTTTGGGAATAAAAAGCCTCATCAGAATTAAGAAATATAAATCGTATAAAGGAGAGCAAGGCAAAATAGCTCCAAATGTTCTTGAACGCAATTTTAAAGCTAATCAGCCTAACCAAAAATGGGCAACAGACATTACCGAGTTCAATGTTTTGGGTAAAAAATTGTATTTATCGCCTATCATTGACTTGTTTAATCAAGAAATTATTAGCTATGAGTTGTCTGAAAATCCAAACTTTAATCAGGTGGTAATGATGCTTAAAAAGGCTTTTTGCAAAACTAAAACAAGCAAAAATATACTCTTACACTCTGATCAAGGTTGGCAATATCAGATGAAGCAATACCAACATTTGTTAAAGCAAAATGGTATCATTCAAAGCATGTCTAGAAAAGGAAATTGTTTAGACAATGCTATTATTGAAAACTTCTTTGGAATCTTAAAATCTAAATTGTTTTACCTTAAAAAGTATAAGTCAATTCAAGAATTAAAAGAGGAAATTAACGAGTATATCTACTATTATAACAACGATAGACTCAAACTGAATTTAAATGGAATGAGCCCGATACAATATCGAGCTCATTATAAAATTAAAAATTAAATTTGTCTAACTTTTTGGGGGCAGCCCATTAAATCATGAACCAAAATCCCACATTAAAAAATATTACAATTTACCCTGTAAAATCGTTGGATGGGGTTTCGTTGCAAAAAGCGACCATTTCTGAAGGCGGCTGTTTGTTGCACGACAGAGAATTTGCCATTTGCGATGAATCCGGGAATTTTATAAATGGGAAATCAAACCCATTGGTGCATACGTTACGCTCTAAAATAGACTTGGAATCAGAAACAATTTCGCTTAAACATCAACATGAATCTGTTTGGAATAAATTTAATTTAAAAACAAACGATAAAGATTTGCTGGATTTTCTCTCGCAATATTTCAGCACCAAAGTGCAACTTATTAAAGACAGTACCGGCCGCTTTTTAGATGTGCCTGACCATGCTGGAGTTACCATAATTTCTACTTCAAGTTTACAGGCGGTCTCGGCATGGTTTAACCAGATTTCGTTAGATGAAGTCAGAAAACGCTTTAGGGTTTCATTAGAGCTAGATGGCGTGCCCGCTTTTTGGGAAGATCACCTTTTTACTAGCGGAGATCAATCTGTGGCTTTCAAAATTGGAGAAGTAAATATTATGGGCATCAAACCATGCGAAAGGTGTGTTGTGCCTACAAGAAATCCCGAAACGGGAGAAGTTATCCACGCTTTTCCAAAACTTTTTGCAAAAAAACGCCTAGAAAATCAGCCAATAGCTTCAACATTAAGTAGCTATGGTCATGGCTATTTTTTAAGCGTAAATTGCATGATTTCTGCATCCGAAATTGGCAAAACACTTAAAATTGGAGACAGGGTGACGATTTTATAAAACATCTCGCTTGTTAAGTACCAAACTTCCCAATTCAATTGTTCTTCGTTTCTTATTCTATTGTAAATTTGACATTATACATTTGATATCCCATTTTAACATGAACCAGATACTTTTACTTGAAGACGATGCGGTTTTATCAAAAGAAATTTCAACCTTCCTTTCGAATCAGCTGTTTCAGTGCGATTGTGTTTACGATGGAAACGTAGTTAAAAGCCAGTTTAAATTAAAAAATTACGACTTGGCTATTTTAGATATAAATGTGCCGGGCGTAAACGGCATTGAGGTGTGCAAAGAAATCAGAACCTTAAACAAGCACATTCCCATTTTAATGTTAACGGCTTTTGGAGAAGTTGAAGATAAAGTTATTGCGTTTAACAATGGTGCAGACGATTATCTGGTAAAACCCTTTCATTTTGATGAGCTATTAGCCAGAGTCAAAGCCTTGCTGCGCAGAAAAGAAATACCTCAGCAAAATAAAAATGTTTTAACCGTTGGGGATTTAGTTATTGACCTGGATGAAATGTCAATTCTTCGAAATTCTATACCTATAAACCTCAGTCCTAAAGAGTTTAAGTTGCTCCGAATCCTAGCCAGTGCAAAGGGCAGGGTGCTTTCAAAAAATCAAATTGCCGATGAACTTTGGGATCACCACATCGAAACCAATCATAATACGATAGAAGTGTATGTCAACTTTTTACGAAAAAAGATTGATAAAGATTTTGACCGAAAGCTCATACACACCAAAGTTGGCTACGGCTACTATTTAAAAGTTGAGGAATAGGTCTATGAATCTAAAAAACAGGATTTCTTTCATCGTTTCTTTGCTATTTACTGCACTTTTTGCCATTTCTGCCATTGTAACCTATTTGCTTTTTGCTGATTTCAGAAAAGATGAGTTTGAAAACCGATTGAAAGAAAAAGCTATTTCCTCTATAAAATTGTTAGTTGTTGTAGAGCAAGTTGATAAACAATTGCTAAAAATTATCGACCAAAACAGCATCAACAAATTATACAACGAGAAAACTCTCATTTTTGATGCCAACTTCAACTTAATATACAGCAGCTTAGACGATACCAAAATTCAATGGAAAGTTGAAGATTTAAAGTACCTAAAACAGCACAAAACTTTTTTTAAGAAAGACCGTGAGCATGAAATGGAGTGTATTACGACACCAACGATGAGGACTACTATGCCTTAATTTCTGCAACAGACACTTTTGGAAAACGAAAACTAACCTATCTTTTTTATGTACTGGTTATATCATACATAATTTTCACCATTTCGTCTTGGTTAATTACATATGCTGTAGTAAAAAAGCTCTTGGTGCCCATCGATAGTTTTCATAAAAAACTGAAAGGCATCAATGAAAATAATTTAGAAACCCGCATCAGCGTAAAAGGCAAAAAAGACGAAATAGATTTATTGGCAAATGAATTTAACCAAATGCTAGAACGCATTGCACAATCCTACAAAAAGCAAAAAGAATTTACGGCAAACGCCTCTCACGAACTTAGAACGCCTATTTCGCGCATTACTGCCCAGCTCGAAAACAAAATAATAGCAGAAAAAAAAGAGGACTTAATTTTTGGTTTTAACGAAACCTTATTGCAAGATGTAATTCAGCTTTCTGAATTAACTAGTTCATTATTGCTGCTTTCTAAACTAGATAGCGACATCAAAGAGCATGAAGAAGTATGCAGAATTGATGAGTTAATTTTTGATATTGCCGAAAAAATAAATACGCAATTCGATGACTTTAAGTTAGACCTAAACTTCCTATACGTAAATTCATTAGAGGTAAAAGCCAATAAATCGCTACTAACTATCGCCTTTTCTAACCTATTAAAAAATGCATATTTGTATTCTGAAAGCAAGCAAGTAAAAGTCAGCATCCAGTCTACTGAAAACGAATTAACGGTTACATTTTCAAACGATGGAAAAACCATTTCAGCAGAAGAACAATCCAATTTATTTGAACCTTTTATGAGAGGAAAAAACGCTAAAAACAAAACGGGTTTAGGTTTAGGATTGCGCATGGTTCAGCGTATATTAAAGCAACAAAATGGAAATATTTCCTACTCCATTTCGCCTCAAAACATGAACGAATTCAAAGTTCAAATCAACACCAATTTATAATCAAAAATTAACGCTATTAAGCGGTTTTTAAGGCATTCATTAAGGCATTCATTAAGGCATCTTAAAGTTTAGAACATCATTTTTGCACTCCAAACAAAACCCTTTGTGCAGTTGATACGATTTATTTTTTTGGGGAGCCTTTTTTTGTACTCCATTACCAGTTTTGCACAAAAAAACCTTACCCTTTCCGAAGCAGAACAGCAATTGCAAAAAAAACAACTTGCTTTTACTTGCCGAACAGTTCAATATTACCGCAGCACAAGCAGCCGTAATACAAGCCAAAATTTGGGAACTGGCGTATGTCTCAGCCGAACTCAACGCTATCAATCCTCAAAACAACAAAGTTTTTGATGTTGGAGAAAATGGCCAAAAAGTATTAGCCATACAGCCGCTCATTTATTTAGGCGGAAAAAAGAAAAATGAGGTTGCTTTTGCAAAAGCGAATGTAACCATAGCCGAACTTCAATTTGAGCAGTTGCTTCGCAACCTAAAATATCAGTTGGCTCAAACGTTTTACATTGTTTTTTTCGACAAACAAAAGGTTGCTTCGCTTGAATCGCAAATTGGAATTCTAGACACGCTTTTAATAAACTATAGCATACAGGCAAACAAAGGAAATATCCCATTGCGCGAAGTAGTTAGGTTGCAATCTTTGGTTTTGAATTTGAAAAACGACAGAAACAATCTGTTAAAAGACATTATCGAAACGCAACAAACGTTGGCGTTGCTCACGGGAATTTCTGAGCCCATTGCTCCTCAATTAAATGAGAATGGACTTATCAACACGTTTAAAAACAAACCTGTTTCTAAAGAAAACTTAATGTCGCTCGCCTTAAGTAATAATTTAGATTATTTAACAGCCATAAAAGTTTCTGAAAGCCAAGAGTTGTTTTTGAAATGGCAAAAATCATTAGCCACACCCGATGTAACCGCAGGTGCATCATACGACCAAAGAGGAGGTGCTTTTAACGAACAGGGTTGGCGTTGTTGGGGTATTTGAAATACGTCTGCCGACAACTGAAGCCCAATTGAAAAACTTATGTTGAAGATAACAACAAAAAGCCAAATAGCATTCCGTCAAGCTGGAACAAAAGCCCCATAGAATTACAAAAAGCTCATTGTTATTCCGTCTGCCCCAATAACGCCAAACCCCCTATTAGCGGCTGGCATTTTGGGTGTCAGAGTATTCGTTTTCGTTTAAACCACAAGTAAATAATGAGTGCAATGACTGCCATAACTCCAAGTATCAAAAAATAACCCATTTTCCATTTTAGTTCAGGCATATTGTCAAAGTTCATTCCGTAAATTCCTGCAACAAATGTCAACGGTAAAAAGAATGCAGAAAAAATAGTTAGCAATTTCATTACGTCATTGCTTTTTTGTGCATTTACTGAAAGGTAAGTGTTCAATAAATTGTTAGCATTTTCCAACACTTCGTCATAATTCAAAATGAGACTTAATAGTTTGTCTTTAATGTCTTGTAATGCCGTTTTTGATTGTTCACTTACTTCAATTTGGTTGGTTACATTTTGAAATAACTGTAATAATTTTTTAGTAATTCTGGTTTGTGCTTTTAGAAAATAAAGGTCTTCTAATGATACCTTTGAATAGTCTTTAAGGAATATCGTTTTTTCTATTTGGATAATTTTTTCGTCTAATTCATTCAATGGAACTTGGTAGGTTTCTACCATTTTGTGAATTAAATAAACCAAAATTTCTTCTGGATTTTTATAATCCTTTTTTACAGTTTCTAAAAAATTGAATTGGCTACGATGTATCGTTATCAACTTATGTTCGTTATAAAAAAAAGCAATTTTGTTTGATAGTTCGGTTATAGTTGTTGCTCCTTGCTCAATAGTTGAAGTGAACGCCCTTAAAATTAGAAAATTGTAATTAGGTTGTTTTTCAAATTTTGGCAAATGTCCTTGCTCTAAACTATCTTTTATTTGAAAATAGTCCAACTGATATTCTTCGGCAATTTTATCAAGGCTCTCTCTATTAGGTTGGCAAATGTCTATCCAAACAAAATTGTCGAACTGTATTTTATGTTGATTATTTTTTGTCATTTTTCTTTTTCAAAAATCTTTCTGTTACAATTCTGATACCTGCACTAAACCAAAAAGGCATTATCGCATCACCTGCTATTCCGTTACCCACTGTCATATCAATTTGCACAAGGTCGTTGAAAAAATAGCGATAACCTGCTTGCCAAGATGTTCCTGTCCCTGGTATGTAAGGGTCACCTGAGAATATTTCTCCAACCACGTGCATTCCTTTGTAGGCTTTTATTTGTGTGCCAAGTCCCCAAGTTGAAATGAGATTGTTTGAGCCATCAACGTGTAAATAGTTGCCACCAAGATTTCCGTGAAATAAAAACTTGTCGCCTTCACCGAAACATTGTGAAACTGTCATATATCCAAAAGTTCCATAACCTGCTGGCTTAAAACTACCTTTGCCAACTGGCAAAAACGTTCCAACCACTACTCCTAAACCTGGGGCTTTGTTGGACTTGTATTCTTTGAATAAATATTTGGCTTGTAGTAATGGTAAAGCATAAGAAAATGTCTTTTTACTGTCGTGGTCAACTTGGTAGCCATAAACACCACCTGCGGTCAATTCAAGTTTTTTATTTGGTCCATAAGCACCTAAAATCCAATGTTGCCCTGCTTCTTTGTCAAATCGTACCCAAGTTTCAAGTTGTGCAAGTCGGTCTCCAACCACTCTTGCATCGTCTGTAATAAAAGGTCTTACGTATAACTCGTAAGGCGAACTTAATTTGTCAGCAATTTTTATTTCGGAAACATTGTCAAAGTTGGCAAAAGTTGTTTTTGATTGATTGAAAGCAATTTCTGTTTGTCCATAAGCCGAAATTGTCGAAAATAGTAGGGCTGTTTTTAATATTGTAAATTTCATTCCGCAAATGTAAAAAAATTGGTTTACTGTCTGTCGTTTAGGGTGTCTGCGTTGCTTGCCGCTAACAACAAAATTAACTTGACACTTGGATTGCCTTTGCCCTTGTGGAACCGAAACAAAGGAAACATTAAAATAGCCGAAGCACAGGCAAAACAATCTAGCCTAAATAAAGAGTTTTTAAAGCTGGAGCTACAAACCAAAGTAGAAAGCCTTTGGGCAATGTGGATACAGCAACAAAGTCAACTTAACTCTATTGATAAATCAACCACAGACAACCTGGAATCGGTGTACGAAGGAATGGTAGCCAATTTTCAAAAAAGAAACCTCACCATGTTAGAATTTACCGATTTTATGGAAAGCTATAACCAAATTTCTATCCAAATCAATGAAATTAAAAAGGCGTGGATTTTGGCAAGTATCAGTTTAAATTTTATTACCAACAAAGAAATTTTCTAAAAACGATGAGATTAGCTCCCCTAATATGCCTTATTTTTCTAGTGTCAGCTTGTAAAAACGAGAAAAAAACAGAAGAGATTAAACAAACTTTTGTGCTCAGCGACAAAATGCTTTCATCCACTAAAACGGATACGGCCTCTCTTCAACCGCTGAAAAACGAACTAAATTTTTACGGAAAAATCACTGCCGATAACAATAAAATGATAGAAATCTACCCCTTAGTGGTCGGAAATGTTACTAAAGTGTACGTTGAATTAGGCGATTACGTAACTAAAGGACAGCTCTTGGCATCCATTCGAAGTACAGAAGTCGCGGGATTTAAAAAAGTCTCAGAAGAAGTAAATCTCAATGATATTCGATACACAAAAACAAATCCATTTTACAGAGAATATGAGGAAGCCATAAAATTGGCTAAGATGATCCTTAAACGATATGGATACAATATTTCAAATGTAGAAAAGCAAACCATCAATACACATCCATTTTGGATTGACATGAGTAAACTGTTTGAATTGTACGTTTTAGGTTTATTGAAAGAGCAATTTAAGAATCAGGTCATTTATCATCCAACATACAATAGCAAAGAGTTAGATTTTTTATTGCTCAGTCCACCAATGGTAATTGATGCTAAATACAAGCCACGTTATTTATATACTTCTGTGTTAGATGATGCCAGGCAGTTGAGTGGCTATTCTCGAATGCAAAAGGTTTATGATGCATTAAATTATTCAAAAGATAAAATCATTGATTGTTTGATTATATATCCAAATCAGGAAAGCAATAACAAAGATTTATCTAAATTTAGTGAGCTGATAAAACATTCCAATTCAAAAATTGGCGAATATGTAAACTTTTATAAAATTGGAGTTGAATTGCCTGTTGTAAAATAAGCCACAGGATGCAATATTCTAATTTGGGCAGGTGAGCCTTTGTTATTTTGTAAAAATCACTTGTACTGCTTCAATGCTTCTTTTAACCTATTCTTTATCGCCTCGGAAAGGCTCAATGGCTGAATAACGGAAACACTATCTGCATAGGAAAGAATTAGTCTTTCAAGCTCATAGTTAATGATAATATCAAGTGTTACCTCGAGTGTATTATCGTCAATCCATTTTGGTTTTTGTGAGCCGTGCAGCGGCTTGGTTTCCATATAGTTTCCGGTCCTGCCTTTAAAGTGCAAAACCACTTTTTCAGACTCGGCATCAACAGGTTTGGTAACTCCGATAATATCTTCAAAATATTCCTGCCAGTCTATCTTATTGTTTTTCTGGTACTTCCCTTTTGTTTCCTTTATTGAAATGATGCGGTCGATAGCAAGATTCCAGTCGTACTTTTCCTTTTCAGGATTATAGCCAAATAAGAACCACCGATTATTGTACTGCTTCAAAAAGTAAGGATGGATTACAACATCAAAAGGAACATCATTTTCAAAAGGCTGGTAGCTGATGGTAAGCACCTTTTTATAGAAGATAGCATTATGCAATGGTCCCAGGTGCTCAATACCTTTTAAATATTGGTTGCTGTCAAACTCCATAATAGTAGCGGATGCCTCATCCGTTGCAATGCCTTGTTGAAGTTTAGGTACAAGTTCGTTCACCCACTCAAATTGTGGCATACCCTTAAACTGTGAAAGTATGTCTACCGCAGCCTTTAATTGATTGATTTCAACTTCATTCAAAGGCATATTGTTGATGGAGAAAGACATGTCCGCATACCGGTAATAAACCTTTTTCCCATCTCGTAGCTTGTCAAGTTCTATGCTCCACCCTTCCTTGCTTTCCATAAAAGCAATATCTTCAAATATCTGCCTCCGGCTTATCCCATTTGATTCAGGGTCTATTTCAAGTAAAACACTTTCACATTCTGCAATCAGGTCATCAATGAAATACCTTCTTCCCGGATTTCTGAAGCAGTTATCCAGTACTTTATAGCGTATAAGGGCATTTTTATTCGTTGCCATATTCTCAACCTTTATGCTGTGCAGCTACACAGCATTCTTGATAGTTCTATTTGCTTTTCAATTAACTGCGTCATACAAAGCACAAAGTTAATTGAAAATAATTACTTTTGTGCAGTTACACTGCACAGTTGGAATATTACTTTGCACATTGTTCTTTGAAAGCCTGCTGCACGATATTGATTTGTGCCAACTGGAAGCCACCGCAAGGCGGTTTCAGATCGGTTGGTGTTCCCCGATTTATCGGGGGATGAATGTTTCTTGGTTATTGTTGGCTACACGGTTCTTTGAACTGTAAGCTGATAGTGCTGTTGAAATATTATTATTTATATTATTATAGATATAAGTTGAGTTCATAAACAAAGAATAACGCAGCAGGCTTCATTGAACTTTTTATAAAATTATGAAACTGGAACAAGCACATATCGACCAAATCAGAACTGCATTTGAAAAAATGCAGTCCAGGGAAGATTTGCTTCATCTATTGAATGAAGCGAAACCACTGGTCTATGGAGATAAGGCTGTTCCATTTGATTTAAAACAGCTCACCTGGTATGCCAACCCAAAACTTGGAAGAAAGCGGTATGCTGAATTTAAAATAAAGAAAAAATCAGGAGCTGAACGCTGTATACATGCACCCGTAAAAGGACTAAAGTCGCTGCAAAAAACGCTGAGTTTTGTATTGCAATGCGTTTACGAACCGCACAATGCCGCTATGGGCTTTGTGAGAGACAGGTCAATAGTTGATAATGCCAAATTGCATGTTGGCAGTAAGTATGTGTACAACATCGACCTAAAGGATTTCTTCCCTTCGGTTGATCAGGCAAGAGTTTGGAAATGCTTCCAGCTTAAACCATTTAATCTAAATAAGGCATCTTCTGTTGAGCCACAATATATGAAGTGGGAGGATTTCAAAAAGGAACATTTGAAAACCGATGAACCTGTTAATTTCTTAAAGGGCAAGGGAAGGATGTTTACCAATACACCCTACAGAACCCTTTATGTGGCTAACAATTTCGACAAGGAAAAGGATAAGTACATCTTACTTGGCAGCAGTTCATTAAAAACCAAAACTGGTAAATCGCTGGAAGGCACACTCTGGCTGGTGAATAAAATACCGGATACAAGCCGATTAGATATTGCCAATATCATTGCATCGTTGTGCTGTACTGAAATGGAAGTAGAACGCAAAAACGAAACTGGCGAATGGGAAAAAGTAAAACGCAATGTATTACCACAGGGTGCTCCCACTTCACCGGTAATAACAAACATAGTTTGCCAAAAACTTGATTATTTATTATCAGGTGTAGCAAAACGTTTTGGCCTAAAATACACCCGTTATGCCGATGACATCACTTTTAGTTCTATGCACAACGTGTATCAGCCCGAGAGTGAGTTTTTAAAAGAATTACACAGGATAATTGCTGAGCAAAACTTTCAAATTAAAGAAAGCAAAACCCGTTTGCAAAAAGATGGCTACCGTAAAGAAGTAACCGGCCTGTTGGTGAATGAAAAAGTCAATGTGCAGCAGCGATACATCAAGCAATTGCGTATGTGGCTTTATTACTGGGAAAGGTATGGTTACGAAAGAGCATCTGGGTTCTTTTTACAGCAATACATTGCCGACAAAGGCCATGTAAAGAATGGCAAGCCAGATATGGCAAATGTTATTTCCGGCAAACTTGATTACCTGAAAATGGTGAAGGGAGCGGATAATGAATTGTACTTAAAGTTGAAGAGCAGGTTTGGTGCATTCACTGCAATAAATAAAGATGAAGTTATTAAAACACCTTCAATTTCTTTGGAAAATATTCTTTCAATTGGTGATTTTGAAAATACATACACCACAAAGGAAGAAGCTCACCAACAAGATACTAACAGACTTAGAATTAATATTAATCCAATTGATTCTGCAAAAGGTCAAATCAAGTTGAAAAGAAAGATAATCATTGATAAAGGCGAAAACCTTCCCCTTGAAGAGTTTCTAGAAAATAATGAGAAAGAAGAAAAGGAAATTGACCTATCAAAGCATAAGCCTATTGATGTAACCAGATTTTTATTAAGCTTTCGTGCCAGTGAAGGATTGAAATTCCTTACCCATGATTACGATAAAACAGATTCTGTTTTTGATTATAATAGCATTCTCACAATTGCTAAAAAGGAATTTAATGACTTATCATCTCAGTTTGTAATTCCACCAAGTCTGTGGGCAAGAATAAACCAGTTCGCATTTGGCGACCCTAACAAGGTTTGGCGTTTCAATAAAGTTTCATATAAACTAAATTGGCAATCTCCTGAATTATTAAGTTGGATGGAAGCTAATCCAATTACACATCCTATAAATAATGAAGTATTTGAGAAAGGCTTCATTACACCTTTTAAAAAGAGTATTGAAATAAAGGCTCCTGATTTAGAATACATATTCAAAAACAAATTAGCTGAAAATTTAGCTTCAAAATACTTGTCTTTTGATATAGAATTAATTGACCTAGATAAAGCTAATTTTTACACGAATGTTGATGCGATGCAAGTTGGTATTTCATACCTTATTAAAGCAATAAGTCAACGGTTTAATAACAGTAATAGAATTCGAGTAGAGTTCTCACGAAAGGCTGATGAAGAAGGCAGCAAAAGAATTATTAAAATAATTCATGTGGGTTCAGAATGCAATAAACCATTGGATAAAAAAGAGCTTTTTCAAGGTGATTTATTGGAGGCTGAAAAAGCACTCTTTGGTATTTGTGATTGGTCAATTATTTCTAAATCACCAGATGATTCAGTTAATAAATTAAATATTCTATTTGATATTAATTCTAATAGGATGCCAAAGGAAAAAATAGCTGACTCATTGATTGAAGGATTTACACACGTCTTAACATTTTACGCTTAAAGTATGATATATCTGATTGACGATAATAAGTATGGCCAAATGTCAGAAAACTATAAGTTAGATTTCACAAAAGTTTTATTGACTTATCATGGTATTATTAATTGGTTTCAAACGATTTCCGAAAATGATATTGATCATATCATATCGGATGCAGCCTGTATACTAATTCATGATTCTTTGGAGGAAAAGGAAGTTAAAGAACGAATAGTCGCAATGGTAAAAAAGAGCAAAATTCCTTATTGCTTATTTAGCAATGGGTTTACGGCTACAATATTTGACGGTGATTCGATTAAGGAAATTAAGAAAGATAGGCTTTATAACAACTTAATAGTTTTTATGAATTATTTTAAATCAGAGGGTTCAATTGATTTAAGATTACTATCTCTGGGAAAAAATTATGAGGTTGAGAAGGCTGCTATCATTCAAGACAGATTAAGTAATGGAGTTTTATTTAAGGGTAGAAATAATTTCAATTTTGAGGTTGCCTTCCCTAGCGGTAGTCAAGATCGAAAGGATTTACGTGAATTATTTTATATGAGCGAAGTATTCTCTAATAAAGACCTTTATGAAGATGCATATAACAATTTTGAAGATAAATATAGTGATATAAAAACAACAGCTAAGATAATGGAAGATGCAATCAGTAAACTTACAAACAAAATAAATAGCCGATATGAATAATAAAATTGTTGTAATTGAAGATTCTAAATCAAATTTTTCAGAAGACTTTAAATGTCAGAAATTTGAATATAGTAACCAGTCGAAGGATGAGGATATACATCGTTGGCTTATCGCAAATACAGACCTTTTACTTCATGCTGAAAGATTAATAATTCCAGTCAGGTTAGGTAATGAAGATGCTGAGCACATGGGTCTATATATAGGTTTGCACATCAGGTTAACAAAAGAATTAGAAGCAATTCGTTTTCTGCCGATTTTGTTCGTCTCTAAACAATCAAAGGAAGATATATTATACAATCAAATAAATAAACTTAAAGAAAAATCAGGTCTACTTCTCTTTACGAAGGGTTCTTATTTGGTATCGGCTTCCGCTTTGGATGAGTATATCACTAAGCCATTATCAAATCTCGATGAACAAGTTCTTTTAGAAACAGTAATTCCAAGTCTCAATATCCAAAATACACAAGACCCAGGGCATCAATTAGCAAACGATTGGGGTGCCTTTCGATTGGCAAAATTTGCAGGATATACGCTTAATTTGGAAAAGCCGTCTTCTTTATATTTTAAGTTTAAAGATTCATTTACAAATAATGAAATCGTACCTAATGCTAACAATACAATTGGACTTTTTAATGAATCGTGTAAGGCATTGTTGATAGATGATAATGCTACTTCAGGCTGGAGTGAAACACTTAAGCATATATTAAGGTCAAAAATTGTGAATCCTGGTAAATCTGTTTCGCTTGATGTAATTACGCTTTTTGATGACGCATTGAAGTATGCTGATTATATCAATTATGATGTTGTTTTTCTTGATTTGAGACTACTTAAAGAAGAAGATAAATCAAATCAAATAAATAGTATTGATGATTTTACTGGCACTAAGGTGCTTAAAGTAATCAAGGAAATTAATCCTGGTATTCAAATTATCATTTTTACTGCTTCAAACAAAGTTTGGAATATTGAAAAATTACTTGAACTGGGTGCAAATGGATATTATATAAAGGAAAGCCCGGAGTATATTTTGAGTACCCGTTTTTCAAAAGATAACTATGATGAGTTTATAAAAACTATTCAAACATGTCTTTTAAGAAAACCATTGAAACAGATATATACCCTTTCGCAAAATATTAAATCAATAATTACGACACTTGTTAAAAATAAAAAAATTGATAAAAGTTTTGGGAAGTCGGTTCAGCAATATATTGAATTAGCTAATAAAATAATAGATGCAGCAAGAACTGAAAATGATTACGCAATGGGTTATTTAGTCCTTTTTAAGTGCATTGAATTAATTAATGATAATTATATAACCGAAGACTCACCAACTAATTGGCGAATAACAAGTGACGGCCCTTTAAAACAATTCCGTTATAACAAAGGCAATAACACTGCTGCTAGCGTCACACCCATTTCATTTACTAATAATCTGCCATCAACTTTTGAGAAAATAGCAGGTATTACATCTCAAGTTTTAGGTTTTACAAATGTTGATGTACTTGATTTATATCATAATGTACAAAGACGAAATAAATTTATTCACCCTGATGAAAGCGGAACTTTAACGCCTATTCAGTTAGGTGAAAATAAAATGATTTTTACCTATGAAGGCTATACTAAGCTAATCAAGTCTCTTGATCTTATTTTTTCAAAACTTGAAATGAAACTTCGTTAAAACAATATTTATATAAAATGCAACTCACCGCCAAACTCACACAGCTACTTCCAATCCAAACCGGTACAGGTAAAAATGGAGAATGGAAAAAACAAGACATCATTGTTGAAACAGATGGTCAATATCCTAAAAAAGTATGCGTCTCAATTTGGGGAGATAAGATCAATGAAGGGCAATTGCAAATCGGTAACTCATTGCAAATTGATTTTGACATCGAAAGCAGGGAATACAACAGTAAATGGTATACCGATATTAAAGCATGGAAAATAGAGGTAGCAGGTACAGGCACTCAAAACACTTCTGATAATACCGTTAATACGGATGATTTTATTCCAAATGGTGAAGACGATATATTGCCTTTTTAAAAATATTCAACTGTGCAGTTACACCGCACAGTTGAATACAACATTTGCATAGAAATTAAAAGACATGAGCATATTCAATCATTTTAAGCATTTAAACCTAAGTCAGGGCCAGGAAACTGCTCTAACTAAGCTGGAGGCTTTTTTAGCCAGTCCGGTGCAGGTGTTTATGCTGAAAGGATATGCTGGTAGTGGTAAAACAACCATCCTGAAAGGGTTAGTTGAATATCTCAATGCAGTTGAAAAGGATTTTGCCTTGATGGCTCCAACAGGCAGAGCAGCCAAAGTAATTAGAGAAAAAACCGGACAAGAGGCTTTTACTATTCATAAGTCTATTTACAGCTATGAGGATATGGTAGAGATTGAAGAAGGTGATTCTTTCTATTACTATTATAAAATCCGGAATAATGTGGATGTGGCTGGCAAGATATTCATAGTGGATGAAGCCTCCATGCTATCTGATGCCAAAAGCGAAGGAGAGTTTTTCCGTTTTGGTTCAAGCCACTTATTGTCTGATTTGATTACCTACACAAGAGTTGTACAGCCTAATGTAAATTCTAAAATCATCTTCGTTGGAGACCCTTGTCAGTTACCTCCGGTGGGTGATAATAGTTCAAAAGCTTTTGAAGCCAACTATCTTAGAGAGCATTTCAATCTTTCTTCTGAAGAAACCGAAATGAAGGAAGTGAAAAGGCAAGGTGGTGATAGTGGCATATTAAGAGCAGCTGCAAAAATACGCAAGAGTATTTCAGCCCGTTTCTTTAACGACTTCAATTTGCGTTCCAATGGAAAGGATATTTTAAATCCTACTTATGAAACTTTCCTTGACACCTGGCAAGAAGCAGCAAGTCCAAAAATTATCATTGCAAGTAAAAACAAAACCTGTCTTGACCTCAATTTGCAAATAAGAGAACGGAGATTTGGCAATGCTGATTTACCTGTTCAGAAAAGTGATATTGTTATCATGGGTGGTAACAATTATAGAAAAGGCGTTTTCAATGGTGAGTTTGCCGTTATCAATGAAGTAAGCGATATAGTCACACAGAGAACAATTGCGTTAAGAGGTAAAAATCCGGTAACACTTTATTGGCGTGATGTGGAGTTGGTTTTCCCTGATGCAGAAAGCAATAATAAGATTGTAAAGGGTAAGATGCTTGAAAACTTCCTTTACGGAGATAATTATTTGAAGCCGGAAGAAACCCAAGCTTTGTATGTAGACTTTACTTCCCGGCACAAGGGATTGAAACCCAAAACGGAAGAGTTTAAGGAAGCCATCATGCAGGACGAATATTTCAATTGCTTGTTGATGAAGTATGGTTATGCCGTTACTTGCCACAAGGCTCAAGGTGGCGAATGGGATAATGTATTTACCGTTTGGGATAATGATAATATGGAAGGCTTCGACTGCTTTACTGATAAACAAAGGAGAGCAGGTAAAACAAATCAGGATTTTTATCGCTGGGCATACACAGCAATTACCAGGGCATCAAAAACTTTGTATGCATTAAACCCACCGTTTTTCAATTCCTATTCAGCTATGGCATTTCTTGATGTAACAGTCTTGAATGCATTAAATGAATTAACCGGCAATCAGGTTCAAACAGAAGAAATCAGTCTGGACAACGAATTGCTGCAACAGCTTTCAATGCTGAACCTTTTAGAGCAACCTGTTCCTTTGCAGGATCATTTTATCAAAGTTCGCCAGGCAGTAAGGAAGCAATACATTGAAATTGTTGGGTGGGAGAAAATTGGCTATGAGATTAGATACTCTTTGATGAGGGAGCAAGACAAGGCAGTTTTCAGAACTTATGTAAATGGACAAAATGAATTTAGAAAACCATTTGCGTCAATGCCAAATCTTTCTCCAAACAGTTCATTCAATATTGCACTTGCTGAAATATTAAATCATTTGCCAAATGTTTCCATAAAGCGAAATACAGCCGAAACGATTATTAGCCAAATTGAATTTGACTTCGAGTTAGAAGAAGAGTTCCCTTTTACAAGAAGTTTGTTTGATGACTTAGTATTGTTGTTTAAAGAAACAGATATTACGATTGACGGTATTGAACATCAGCAATACAAAGAACGCTATACATTTAAGCAAAATAATGATACAGCCGTTGTAGATTTTGAATATAAAAAGAATGGTTTCTTTGGTAGGGTTGTTCCTATTCAAAATATGACCAACAGTCAGTCGTTGCTATCCAACATTCAAACGGCATTGCAAACTTTTAAACAAGAAGAATATGCCAGCTAAAGAAATAAAAGAACTTCGTCAGGCGGGTAAGTTAGAGGAAGCTTATGCTATGGCAAAAGCAGAATTGGAGGCTGATTTGTCAAATATTTGGGGTAAGCGGAATTTGAGTTGGGTGTTATATGCTCAACTCGATAAACTTGCGTCAAATTTGGATGCTTTTATAGAGAAAATAAACGAGGTAAAAGAATTGGATTTACCGGCATCTGAAGAAATGTTTTTCGAGAACATATCGATTGTTATTTCCAAAGCAGCAAGGGTTATTACTCATGAAGCTACTCTGGATATTAACAAAATACATCGTTTGTTTGATTCTATTAAGGAGTTGTCATTAAAAAGAAATTCCAAATGGTTTAGTGTCCTTTTTAATGCAATGCATAAAGGAATGAAAGAGTCCAATAGATATATTGAATTTGCTGACTGGTGGGATTTCAAAAATTTTAGACAGGAGGATTTGCAAAAAGAAAAAATGCCCAATGGCAAAGAAATAATGGCGATTGCTGAGCAAGCCTATATTGCCTTTGCAAAGCATCTGTTACCAAAGCAAACACAACACGGTGAAATTATTTTCAATAAAGAGAAAGCAGAGGCTTTCCTTCCGGTATTATCTCAAATAGTTGAAGATTACCCTCAGTTTCAATACCCTGCCTATTTTAATGCAAAACTATTATTAGCATTAGGCAACAAGGACAATATGCTCGAATCATTGTTGCCCTTTGCCAAGAAGAAACGCAATGATTTTTGGGTATGGGAAATTCTTGCAGAAGCTTTTTCAAGCGATCCGGAAAAAGTATTCGCCTGCTATTGCAAGGCTTTATCTTGTAAAAGTCCTGATGAAATGTTGGTGAGTCTTAGGCAAAAAATGGCAAGGATATTAATTTCCAGAAAACTCTTCAACGAGGCAAGGACAGAAATAGACTTGTTAGTTCATGCAAGAACAGAACATGGTTTTAAAATACCTGCTGAGGTTACTAATTGGCAAGCTATGGATTGGTATAAAACAGCGGTACAGTCTAAATCAAATTTTGGTTTCTATAAAGCCTATATACCAATTGCCGAAGCACTTTTGTTCAGTGATGTGCCGGAGGAATCTGTAATTGTTGAATTTGTAAACGCTGATAAGAAGATACTTAATTTCATTGCATCTGAAACTAAGTTTGGTTTTTTAAAATACGATCGATTTTTCTCAGATGTAAAAGTTGGAGATACGTTGAAGGTTCGATTTCAGGGAGGAAGCAATGAAGGTATGCATCAACTTTATACAGCAATCAAAGTTAATGATGATGCTTTCAAAAAGCAATTTATGAAAGAATTACAAGGTGTTGTAAGAATACCTGCCGGTAAACCATTCGGATTTATGGATGATGGTTTCATCCACCCTTCCTTAGTAACAAAATACAAACTTACCGATGGTATGCAATTCACAGGAAAAGCTATTAAATCATATAATCAAGAAAAAAAACAGTGGGGCTGGAAACTGTTATAGTGGCTAAAAGTATGGAATCGAATATTCAAACATATAAGGATATAAAAACGCAGTCTGATGCGGTGTTACATTTTTTGCAACACTTGGATATTGAAATGATTGATTCTGTATTGGAATCAAATCGTACTTATCAGGATTTTGAAAAGAACACCTTTGTTCAGCAACTTGGTTATGCATTAGATGAGTTCATACAATCGGGTGATACATATTTGAATCGTTTCCCTGGTCAATGCAATTCAGAAATCTGCAACTACAAATGCAAAGGTTTCACCTTTATCGGCAATAATTCCGGCAACTATTTTGACTTAATTATAGAAATTAAAGAAGGTGTAATTCAGGATATTTATGAATGTAGTTTATTCAAATGCTTTAATCAAATAGTTTCAAAAAATAAACGCATTGAAATTGATAAATCTGCGTTGCCATTTTAGAAATATTAAATATCGTGGTGTTCGTTCCTCACGAATCTTTTGAAGCCCCCCAGCCAGCCCACAAGCAACGGACAAAAAACAACGAAGGCATAACACGGGTTTGGCAAAAGTGGCGGTCAGTGCTTCGTATGACAGTTTTTCGTAAATTTGAACTTTCGTGCTTCGTATGAACTTTCGTGGTAAAATTTGCCACCTTCGCCAAGCCAGAAACCGTTATGCCTCATTGTAAAAAGACAGCCAACCGCATATTCAGGCACATTTGGTTTTTGCCAACACACTGACGGACGTATTCGAAAATTAATCGTACTTTTGAAGAATCTGTCAAAACAATATAGACAAAATGAATTCATTTGGAGAGTATATAAGAAATAGACGTGAACAGCTCGGACTTCCTTTGAGAAAAGTTGCTGCCGTACTGGACATTGACACTTCTATTTTGAGCAAAATTGAACGCAACGAAAGGGTGGCGACAAAAGAAATGTTACCTGTTTTTTCTAAAGCTTTGGACATTCCAATTAAAGAAATACAAATTGAGTTTATCCAGTCTACTGTTTTATCAGAACTTGGAGACTTGGAATTTTTGGCTGATGGACTTAAAAATGTATTGAAGAAAATATGAGTACTAAATTTTTTACCAACGAAGAACAGAATACACTTCTAAATAAAATTGAAGGTATTTTCAAACATAAAAATATTCACTTCTTAGACGCTTTAGTCGGATATTTTCGTGCATCTGGATATTTTCAAATTCGTGAGTTTGTTGAAAATGCTCAGGAAATAAGAATTCTTGTAGGCATTAATATTGACTCATTAGTTTATCAAGCAAACCAGCAGGGAGTTTTATTTGACGGTGATGCAGAAAAAGCACAAGAAGAATTTTTTCAGGAAGTAAAAAAGAACATACAAGAAGCAGAATACGACAAGACTGTTGAAGGTGGAATGATTCAATTGATTAAAGACATTACCACAGGAAAAGTAAAAATCAAAATCCATCCGAAACAAAACATACACGCAAAAATTTATATTTTCAGAGAGCAAGAAAAACACGACCACGGTTATGGTTCTGTAATTACTGGCTCAAGTAACTTGACAGATGCAGGACTTTCCAAAAACTTTGAATTCAATGTTGAATTAAGAGACAATTCAGACATTGACTTTGCAACCAAAACCTTTGACAGACTTTGGGAAGAAGCTGTTCCTGTTGATATGGAAAGCATTGAAAAACTTCAAAAAGAAACTTATCTAAACGACAATTACACACCTTATGAAGTTTATCTTAAATTCCTGATTGAGTATTTTGGAAAAAGTATAGAGTTTGACCCAAACTCTATTTCAGATTTACCCAAAGGTTTCAAGCGACTTTCTTACCAAGTGGATGCCGTAAATGATGGCTTTACCAAAATGATGAAACACAATGGATTTTTCTTAGCTGATGTTGTCGGACTAGGAAAAACAATTGTTTCTACACTTATAGCAAAAAAATATTTTTATACAAACGGATTTCCAGAACATCGTTCACGAACGCTTATCATAGTTCCGCCAGCATTAAAAGAAAACTGGACTGAAACTATTGAAAAATTCAACTTGGATAATGTGAAAATCATTACTAATGGAAGTTTACATAAAATCAATGATGCATCTATTTACGATTTAATTATTATAGATGAAGCCCACAAGTTCCGTTCGGATACTGCTGGAATGTATAATGAGTTGCAAAAGATTTGTAAAACACCAACAAGAAGAGTTTTGCCTGACGGCAAAACCATTCCTAAGCGTGTTATCCTTGTTTCTGCAACACCATTAAACAATAGACCAGAAGATATTGCCAATCAAGTTTATCTTTTCCAAGACAGCAAAGAGTCCACTTTGGAAACTGGAAACTTGCAACATTTTTTTAGACAACAAATTGATGCTTACAAAAAACTAAAAGAAGAACCAGATATTGCTAAAGTGCAGGCTGGCGTGAAAAAGATTTATGAGAAAATAAGAACCAAAGTAATTGAACCGCTTATTGTTCGCAGAACAAGAACTGATTTAATGGCTCACGAACTATACTCAAAAGATCTTGAAAAACAAGGTATCAAATTTCCGAAAGTAAAACAACCTAAAAAAATACTTTATGTACTTGAACCACATTTAGAAGATTTGTACGACAAAACGATTTACGTTTTAAGTCACGAAACGCAAGGCTTGAAATACAATCGTTATCGTGCAATAGGATTTTTAAAGCCCCACAAAAAGAACAAATACAAACAAGCAGATATGATTTCGGCTCAATTAGCCAAAATTATGAAAACGCTTTTAGTTAAAAGGATTGACAGTAGTTTTTATGCTTTTAAACAATCGCTTTTCCGCTTTATGAAAGCCACAGAAGCAATGGTGACAATGTTTGAAAATGGTCGTATTTTCATTGCCCCAAATTTACCCGTTTCGGATATGATTAATGAAGGCAAGGAGGAAGAACTATTGGAGTTGGTATTGGAAAAATCTATTGAATACCCAACCATTGACATTTGTGAACCTGATGATTTTGAATATGATTTTCTTCCCGGATTGCAACACGATTTAAAATTATTGAAAGACCTTTCAAAAGAATGGGAAAAAATAAACGAAGACCCAAAACTAGAAGTATTTGTTGAGTATTTGAAAAATACACTTTTGAGCAAATCAATTAATCCTCAATCTAAATTGGTGGTTTTTTCTGAAAGCAAAGAAACTACTGAATATTTAGAAAGAGAATTAAAGAAACATATTTCAGCAAGTATTCTTTCGGTAGACAGTAAGTCACGCAAGGAAAGAATGCCAATTGTTCGTAAAAACTTTGATGCCAATTTGCCTAAGGCAGAACAAGAAGACAATTACAGTATCATACTTTCAACAGAAGTTTTGGCAGAGGGAATTAACCTTCACCGTTCTAATGTGATTGTAAATTACGACACACCTTGGAACTCTACCCGCTTAATGCAGCGAATAGGTCGTGTAAACCGAATTGGCTCAACTGCTGATGAAATTCACGTTTACAACTTTTATCCAACAGCAAAAGTCAACAATGATATTGAATTGGAAAAAAAGGCAATTATGAAATTACAATCTTTTCACGCTGCATTGGGAGAAGATTCACAAATCTATTCGCCAGATGAAGAAATCGAAACATTTGGACTTTTCGACAAAGAAATGGAAGAAGAAAAGGACGAAAAACTAGCGTATTTAATGATGATTCGTGATATTAAAGAAAAAACGCACGGCCTTTTCAAACAGATTAAAAATATGCCTTTCCGAGCAAGAGTTGGTAGAGAAAACAAAGACTTTAATCAAAGTACAATTTGCTATATCAAAGACAGCAAACGTGATGCTTTTATTTTGGTGAAAGAAAATGAAGAAACAGAAGAACTCACTTTTCTGGAAACGGTTAAAATATTTGAAGCAGAAGTTTTAGAGAAAGCCATCGCACTGCATTCAAAACATCACGAGCAAGTTCAATCAGGGATATTACTTTTCTCTGACTTGTTGGAAAAAGAGAAAGCCAAAGACAAAAAAATTGATACCACACAAGGACCTAATGAGAAAAAGGCAAATGCCTATTTGGATGCTATGCTCAACTTTGCTTTAACTAATGAAGAAGAACGAGCTTTGATTATCAAAGCAAAAGAAGCATTGCGACAAGGTCGTTTTCAAAATTTACAAAGAGACATCAATAAGTTTCAACGAACTTTGAAAAATTTCCCATTAAAACCTGCCATCATTTTAGAGAAAGTCATTGAGATACTCAAAGGTTATCCGTTGTTGAATGAAGAATCCGAGCAGGAATTCGAGACGAAAATCATTAGAGTTAAAACCTTGAATCCTGAAATTATTATCACTGAAAGTTTTAGCAACTAATTATGGCAAAGAACAAAAAAATAAATATTGATGGGAATGAAATTTCTATTATTGCACAAGAGCAAAACGATTACATTTCACTTACTGATATGGCTCGTAGCCAATTACAAGAGGTTGTAATTATAAAATGGCTAAGTTTAAAAAGCACCATTGAATATTTAGGTGAATGGGAAGCTTTATATAATCCGAATTTTAATTATACCGAATTCGGTACAATTAAAAATGCTGCAGGAAGCAACAATTTTGTATTATCTGTTAAGAATTGGTTGGGAATAACGAATGCTATTGGCATTTCTGCAAAAGCAGGAAGATATGGAGGAACTTATGCTCATAAAGATATAGCCTTCCATTTTGGAATGTGGATTAGTCCTAAATTTCAACTTTTGCTTGTAAAAGAATATCAACGCCTTAAAGAAGACGAAAGTGACCGTCTTCAGCTCGAATGGAATTTTCAACGGACGCTTGCAAAAGTAAATTACCACATTCATACAGATGCTATAAAAGAGAATCTGATTCCCGAAACACTTGGTAATAATCAAATTTCATTCATCTATGCCAATGAGGCAGATGTATTAAATATGGCTCTTTTTGGAAAAACCGCCAAACAATGGCGTGATGAAAATTCAGACAAAAAAGGAAACATCAGGGATTATGCACCCATTGAGCAATTAGTCGTTTTGTCTAATTTAGAAAGCATTAATGCAATGCTAATTCACCAAGGACTAGAACAACCATCTAGGTTAGTTCAACTAAATAAAATGGCAATCACGCAAATGAAATCTTTACTGAATAATCAATTAACAGTTAAGAAATTGAAATGAAAGAAAAAGACATTAAAGACATATTGAAAAGCAAATTTCAATTGGTGGAGGATAAATATTTCCCCGACCAATGGAAAAACCTGTTGAGTTTGTTCTTCAAAAAGATTGACTATTTCAGTCATCCCGAAAATTTGTTTACTGAAAATGATAAAGTTATTGACGGTAAACAAATAGGAACAGTTAAACTGGATGATGGAAAACAATTGGCTATTTTCACCGTGGAAGTTGCCGATAGTATTAGTATTGTTCGCAACCGACAAGGCTTGCGTGAAATTGCAGCCAATCATATTGACCAAAACATTATTCACGGTTCGTTAGCATTTTTTTATAATAAAAAGCAAGCCGATTACCGCTTTTCATTTATTGCCAAAGAAGCAAGCATAGATTTAGAAACTGGTGAACTAATAAAAGGAGAAACCAAGCCGAAACGCTACACCTATTTACTCGGTTCAAATGAAGCTTGCACCACACCTGCCAAGCGAATGTTGGTATTGGCCGACAAAAAAGAAAAAGGTGCGGTGGACATTAACCAATTGAAAGAAGTGTTTTCGGTGGAAGCCTTAAACAAAGATTTCTTTAAAACCTACAAAGCTCATTACGAGAAGTTTTGGAAGTATTTAGCTGATGAAGAAAATCCGTATAGAACAAAATTAATTGATGCAGAAAAGGACGATAAAGTAAAACAAGAAAAACCAATTCGTGATTTTGCAAAAAAGCTGTTGGGAAGAATTGTGTTCCTGCATTTTTTACAGAAAAAAGGTTGGATGGGCGTGCCAATTGAATTACGAATTACGAATGGGGGAATTACGAATGAGGGAGATTGGACAAATGGGGATGCTAAATTTATGCAAAACTTGTTTGCTTATTGCCCTGATAAAGAACATTTCAATAGTCGATTTTTAACCACTTTATTTTTTAATACTTTAAATACTAAACGTGGTGGCGACCTTGCTCCCGAAGGTTTAATTCATAATTCTGAATTCGTAATTCAAAATTGTAAAATCCCATACCTAAACGGTGGTTTGTTTGAACCTGAAAAAAATAAAGCCACATTAGAAATTGATTTTCCAGCCGACTTTTTCAAAGAATTGTTGGAGTTTTTTGAGCAATACAATTTTACCATTGACGAAAACAGCCCAGACGACCACGAAGTAGGTATTGACCCTGAAATGTTGGGGCATATATTTGAAAACCTACTGGAAGACAACCGAGACAAAGGAGCATTTTATACTCCCAAGGAAATTGTGCAGTATATGTGCAAGGAAAGTTTGATTCAATACTTATTCAATTACGAATCGGAGCAATTGCGAATTACGAATGAAGACTGGAAAACAGCCATTGAGAAATTTATTCGTTTTCATTCCGTAGATACAATTTTAGCAGATAAAGAAGTTGCCATAATTATAAACCAAAAACTAGACGATATTAAAGTTTGCGACCCTGCTATTGGTTCAGGAGCTTTCCCGATTGGAATGTTGCAAGAGATTTTTGAAGCCAAACGCTTTATTTATCCATATTTAAAAACGAACAAAGATTTTAAACCTGCCGAAGTTAAAAAGAACATCATCCAACATTCCATTTATGGAGTGGATTTGGAAAAAGGTGCGGTGGACATTGCTCAACTTCGTTTTTGGCTTTCATTGGTAGTTGATGAATTGAACCCACACCCATTGCCAAACTTGGATTACAAAATAATGCAGGGCAATAGTTTGTTGGAAAAATTTGAAGAGATTGATTTGAGCCAAATGGGCAAATCGAAAAGTGATGTTCGAATTGCAGAACCTGAAAGAGATTTGTTTGGAAACTTAAAAGAAGACCAAATGAAAATAACATTTTCGCAATCAGATACTACTCAGAAAATACAAGACCTTATAAAAACTTTTTTTACCATTGAAGTAAGTGAAAAGAAAAATGAAATACGTGCAGAGATTAATAAATTGGTGCTTCAGCACATAGAGTACAACTTAGAATTGCGAGAAAACCAATTGCACCGCTGGATTAACGAAGCAGGAAATCCTGAAAACTTAAAAACCGCAGCAAAGAAAAAATACGATGGCTATGTAAGTGATTTAAACAAATTGCAAGACACCAAAACCCAACTTCTCAAAATACAAGAAACAGATGAACGCCCCTACTTCTTATGGCATTTATACTTTATGGATGTGTTTGATCCTTCGACAGGCTCAGAAGGCGGCTTTGATGTGATGATTGGCAACCCGCCTTATATACAACTGCAAAAAATGGGCAAGGACACCGACATTTTGCAAGATGCAGGATTTGAAACCTTTGCCCGTACAGGAGATATTTATTGCTTGTTTTATGAGAAAGGTATTGAGTTGCTGAAAAAAGAAAACGGAGTACTTTCATATATTACTTCCAACTCTTGGATGAAAACCAAATACGGAGAACCCTTGCGTAAATTCTTTGTAGAAAAGTCAAATCCAATAAAACTTTTAAATTTTGAGGATACACAAATATTTCCTTCTGCAACTGTTGAAGCCAATATTCTTATTTCAAAAAAACAGAAATACACTAAAGAAACCGAAAGTGTTGCGTTAAAGCAGGATGCTGCAAATCAAGCAATTCAAATTTATTTTGATAACAACAAGGTGATCCTAAATGATCTTTCGGAAGAAGAATGGGTTTTATTATCAAAAACTGACTTTATTATAAAATTAGAGATTGAGAAAAATCCACAATTAAAATCTCTCGACTATAAAATAATTTCAGGAGTTAAAACTGGTTTAAATGAAGCATATCTGATTGAAGAGGAATTGAGGGATGAACTTGTTTTAAGAGATTCCAAGAATAAGGACATTATTAGATCTATTATTCGAGGAAGGGATATTTCAAAATATAATTATTCGTTTAACGAAATCTATTGCGTTTTTATTCACAATGGAAATGTTTCAATGCAAATTCCTGCAATTGATTGTGAAAATGATTACCCGACAATTTATGAATACTTATTATCCTTTGAAGAAAAAATAATAAATAGACCAAGTCAAGGCAAACATTGGTCAAACGTGCCAACAAACTACTTAAAAGAGTTTAATTCCGAAAAATTAATATGGGGTGAATTGTCAGATAAACCAAAGTTTGCCTATGACAATAGTTCTTCTTTGACAGAAGCCACAGTATTTAACCTAACGGGAAATTATATAAAATTCATTCTGACAATTCTTAACTCAAGATTATGCCAATGGTACTTTGAAACATTTACAACAACCTCGGGTATGGGTACAAATAGGTGGAAGAAATATAAAATGGAAAAAATCCCTATTGCAAACCCAAAAGAAGAATTAAAGAAAATTTTCGAGGGTATTGCTGAATATCTCATATACCTAAACGACCCAAAACAAGCTCCTGTTTTAGAAAAAGTAAGCAATGAAGCGGTAAGCCAAGTGTTTGAAGATTTGGTAAATATGATGGTGTACGAACTCTATTTTGCCGAAGAAATGAAAGCCAAGGAAATAGATGTGTTGCAATTTGTTACCGCAAAAGCATTTCCAGACATCACCAAAGCAAAAGATAAAAAAGCCATCATCCAAAAAGTATATTACGAGTTGCAACAAAAAGACAATGCCATCCGCAACCGTATTTTGGTGGCCAGCAGCCGTAGTGAAACGATAGCGAGAATAAATAATCAATTATGAATTACGAATCTTTTAATTACGAATTTTGAAACAGATTAAATTAAATAAATCCAAACTAATTACACATATCGTAATTCGTAATTTCATAATTCATAATTGACTATGAAAAATAATAATGTTGTGCAGATTAAAAGCTATGCATTTGCTGTTCGGGTTGTGAAGGCTTGTCAGTATTTGAATAATGAGAAGAAGGAATTTGTACTTAGCAAACAACTCTTGCGTTCGGGTACTTCAATTGGAGCAAATATAGAGGAAGCAATTGGTGGTCAATCGGAAAAAGACTTCTTTGCAAAATTGACTATTGCTTATAAGGAAGCAAGAGAATCACATTATTGGATTAGACTTTTAGACGATACAAATTACCTAAATAAAGATGAAGCCAGTAGTTTATTAATTGATGTTGAAGAGCTCTTAAAAATTATTGGAAGTATTCAAAAAACAATGCGAGAAAATCGTAACTCGTAATTTCCAAATTCATAATTGAGCTATGCGTCCACATAGAGAATAATGCACCATAACACGGGTTTGGCAAAATTTGCGGTTCAGTGCTCCGCAGACACATTTGTGGTTAATCAAACATTGGTTCTCCGCATCAACATTCGTGGTAAAAATCGCCAACTTCTTAAGCCCGAACCGTTACCAACAAGGCGAAGAAAAATGATTGCGACAATGAAAAAGATTGCAAAATGGTTTGAGAATGAATAACGAAATGACAATCAAAGAAAAAATAAAATAAAATTGTAGATGGAAACCGCTTGCGGTTCGTGAACACAAACAAGAAAAATTAATGAGTGAACAATTAAAAGAATTGAAACCAAGAAAGGCACTAAACAAAGCCTTTTTAAAAGTAAAGCCGAACAGGACTGAAATTGAGGGTTTCAAGACAAATCTTATCCAATTACTCGACAGGACAAACGACACCGAAAGCGAAGAGTTTCATAAAAACCTTGTCATTGACTTTTTAAAGAAAACCTATTACGACCCAAACCATTATATAAATACCAAAGGTCGAAACGACCTTGTTATTCATAACGGAAATAACGCAAGTAGTTCAGTTGGTGTAATCATTGAAGCAAAAAAGCCGACCAACAAAACAGAAATGATAAAATCATTCGCTGTGGGTGATAGCCCGCAGCAAATGATTTCGAAACTGAACGCTAAAGCGTTTCAGGAATTAGTGCTTTACTACTTACGAGAAAGAATAACACATAAAAATCTTGAAGTAAAACATCTTGTAGCGACCAATATAAACGAATGGTTCATTTTTGACGCAACACTATTCGACAGACTTTTTGCTCAAAACAAAAACCTTGTAAAACAATTCAACGACTTTGAAGGCGGACGTTTGGCAGACACCAAAACCGATTTTTTCTACAAACAAATTGCAGGTTTAAGCCATTAAACTATAAACTTTTCAGGACGAGACAAAATTCTAACTCCCCTCCCTTCGGGAGGGGTTGGGGGTGGGGCTTGAATTTACTTACTTCGATTTACAAGAATATCAAAAACCACTTCGTAATTCTGACAAGGCAGACGACAACAAACTCATTGCTTTATTCAAACTTCTTTCAGCGGAGCATCTTTTAAAACTTCCATTCACCAACGACAGCAACAGCCTTGACAAAAGGTTTTACAGCGAGTTGTTACACATCATTGGCTTGACAGAAACTAAAGAAGGAAGCAAAAAACTAATTGAAAGAAATAAAGAAGGCGAAAGAAATTCGGGAAGCATTCTTGAAGATGCAATTATTCAACTTGACAGCTTAGACAAAATTACCCGATTAGACAGACCGAGCCAATTTGGAAACACGCAACAAGAACGCTTATTTAATGTAGGACTTGAATTGAGCATTACCTGGATAAACAGAATTTTGTTCCTCAAATTATTGGAAGCCCAACTTATCACGTATCACAAGGGCGACAAATCGTATTCGTTTTTAAGTTTAGACAAAATCAAAAACTATGACGACCTAAACAGCTTGTTTTTTCAAGTGTTGGCTCGTAAGTATGACGACAGAAACCAAGATATAAAAAAAGCATTTGAAAAAGTGCCTTACTTAAATAGTTCGCTATTTGAACCAACGGAAATTGAGCAAGTAACTTTATTCATCAGCAATTTAAAAGACGATAAATCAATTCCCACAATTTCATCTACCGTTCTTAAAAACGACCAAGGCAAAAAACGCACCGGAAATTTAACAACCTTAGCATATTTGTTTGAATTTTTAAACGCTTACGATTTCACAAGCGAAGGTTCAGAAGAAATACAAGAAGACAACAAATCGCTCATAAACGCATCGGTGCTGGGTTTAATTTTCGAGAAAATTAACGGCTATAAGGATGGCTCTTTCTTTACTCCGGGCTTTATCACAATGTATATGTGTCGTGAAACCATTCGCAAAGCCGTGGTGCAAAAATTCAACGAAACCAAAAGTTGGAATTGCACAACCCTTGAAGATATTTACGATAAAATTGAAGACCGAAAAGAAGCCAATGCCATTGTTAACAGCATTAAGATTTGCGACCCAGCCGTTGGCTCAGGACACTTTTTGGTATCGGCTCTCAACGAAATGATTGCCGTAAAAAACGACCTCAAAATATTGCAAGACCGTGCAGGAAAGCGACTAAAAGAATATCAAGTTGAAGTTGTAAATGATGAACTAATTGTAACAGACGAAGAAGGCGAACTATTCGGCTACACGCCAGGATTTCCCTCCTTTGGAGGGACAAAGGGTGGTGAAAGCCAACGCATACAAGAAACGCTTTTTCACGAAAAGCAAACCATTATAGAAAACTGCCTTTTTGGAGTAGATATAAACCCCAACTCTGTAAAAATTTGCCGTTTGCGTTTGTGGATTGAGTTATTGAAAAACGCTTATTACAAATTCCCCTCCATTGGAGGGGTGTCCGAAGGACGGGGTGGTGAACTACAAACCCTTCCAATATCGACATTAATATAAAATGCGGAAACTCATTAGTGAGCCGCTTTGCCATTGATGCCGACCTGAAACAAGCCCTCAAAAAAAGTAAGTGGGCCATTGATAGCTACCGCATTGCTGTTGACACTTACCGCAACGCAGAAAGCAAGGAACAAAAAAGAGAAATGCAAAAACTGATTGCCGACATTAAATCGGATTTTAGAAGCGAAATTGCATTAAACGACCCAAAGCTAAAAAAGCTGCGCAAACTTTCGGGCGAGTTGTTTACCATGGCAAACCAAACGCAATTGTTCGAAATGAGCAAAAAAGAAAAAGCCGAT
>CAMTUB010000004.1:0-19811 GCA_947084835.1 uncultured Bacteroidota bacterium
CATTAAATTGGACATCCTATTCAGGATTTGTTCCAGATAGATATGTTATTGATAAGAAAATAGGAAGTTCGTATGTAGCAATCGATTCTGTATTAGGTTCTATATTAAGTTATACGCACCTAAATTTGCCATGTAATGTTCCGGTAAACTACCGAATCAGAACAATTAGTGCAACCGGATTGGTGTCGCTATCCGATTCGTTAACATTAACTCCATTCGATACTTTACCACCCGTTCAACCATTTGTTAATACTGTTTCGGTGTTAAACAGTGGTTTTATTACCATCAGTTGGCCTAGTTCTTTATCTGGCGATGTAAATCGGTACGACATTTATAAAGCACAACCAGGCTTCCCTCTGGCGTATTATAAATCAGTAGGAAACATAAACACGTTTACCGATACCGTTTCTACCAAATCGATTTGGTATTATGCAGTTATGGCAATTGATTCGTGCCAAAATAATAAGAGTATTTTAAGTTTGATTCACAATTCGATGGTGCCTACAGCCAAACGTATTGGTTGCGAAAAAAAGGTAAAATTAGACTGGAATAAATACACCAACTTTTCGGGTGGAACTGCTACCTATCAAATTGAAAGATCAACGAATGGCAGTGTATTTGCAACAATTGGGAGTGTTTTAGGTACAGACAGTACTTACAACGATTTAACGATTGTAGCCATGAATACCTACTGCTATCGGATAAAAGCAACAAGCGGAACAGGTGGATTTGTGGCATACTCTGATTCAATTTGTATTTATATATTACCTCCACCACCAGGAACTATTGTACGGGTTACCAAAGAAAGTACTTCTCCGACAAACGGAACAGTACGAATCGATTGGTTGCCTCATACAACATTGCCCCAAGCATCGTTCCAACGATTATATTATAGCAGCAATGCAAATGGACCGTTTACCGTTATACAAAATAGCATTCCGGCAAGCCAAACCTCGTTTTTGCATACCGGCAGAAATACAGCAACAGCAGATCATTGGTATTTTTTAACCATGATAGACTCTTGCGGTAACGAGTCAGACTCATCCACAAACCATAAAACCATTGATTTTTCGGTAACAGGTGGTCAACTTATTCAGAATTTAAAATGGACTCCTTATAAAGGATGGCTCGTTGCAAAGTATAACATTTATAAAATAAATGCGGGGATTCAGACACTGTTTACTTCAGTTCCTGGTACAGATACATTTTATCGGTATTATCCTGCACCATGTTTTGTTGAGATAACTTATATCATAAAAGCATTTAACGCTGCTGGAGATAGCAGTGTTTCAGATACAGCATCGTTCCAAGCGGTGGATGCATTTTTGCCAGATGCTGCTTTAATAACCAATGCTACGGTTGTAAATAACCAAAATGTATTGCTATCGTTTACGGCTGCTGACTCGTTAGATATGTTTGCTTATGCTATCGAAAGGTCTATAAATGGCGGAGGATTTGGTGTTGTAAACTATGTAGCTCATATAAGTTCTGGACTTAATATGCAATATGTTGATACGGTTAATGCACTCATCAATAAATTGTGTTATCGCATTACTGCGTTAGATAGTTGCTTAAATGCAGCTTTGAGTAACACTTTTTGCACTATGCAGTTAGAGGGAACAGCTCAAAATTTACAAAACACCCTTCGTTGGAACAAATTTGTTGGATATCCTATTGGAAATTATCAGGTTGACTCTCTATCAGGAAGCACTTGGATTACCATTGCCAATACAACCGATACTAACTTTGTGCATACAAATTTGGCGTGTAATGTAACCCAATCGTATAGAGTTAAAGCATTTGAATTTGGGGGATCTCGTTTTTCTTTTTCAGATACTTTAAGGCTAACTCCTTTCGATACCGTTGCCCCGTTTGCGCCATCCATAAATGTAGCATCTGTTACAAGTGCTACAACGATCAACGTGCAATGGACACTATCCACCAGTGGAGATGTTCGTAATTATGAAATGTGGATTAAATCGAACAATAGTGCGTGGACAAAACGTACTTCCGTTGGCAACATAACAGCATATACTTTTACGGGATTAAGCACGCCAGACTCTTCGTATTGCATTCGAATTATAGCAGTTGATACTTGTGCTCAAAATAAAAGCTTACCAAGTGTAGAGCATTGTGTTGTTCAATTGAAAGGACTTGCTGGGAATTTGCAAAACACACTAAATTGGAATGCATATAGCGGTTTTACTACAGATAGATACATAATTGATAGAAAAGTAGGTAACGCCTATGTTGCTTTAGACTCAGTTTCGGGAAACATTTTAAGCTATACACAAACTAATCTGCCGTGTAAAATACCTGTGAATTATAGAATCAGAACCATTAGCAGCACAGGTTTAGTTTCTTTATCCGATACTTTAACACTGGTTCCATACGATACCATTCCACCAACCGCGCAGCCATTGGTTTTGTCAAGCGTGGTTACTTCTGGTGCTGTTAAAGTTGATTGGAATGCCGCTGGCGGAGATGTTGGAACGTATGAATTATGGTACAAATCGCCAAACTCTGCTTGGATTTTAACCACAACTACCAACTTATTAACCCATACTATTTTTGGCTTAAAAACGCAGGATTCGGTATATTGTTATAGATTAGTAGCGATAGATACGTGTGCATTTAACAAGTCTTTACCTGGCCCGCTACATTGCACCATTTTATTAAAAGGAACCCCAGAAAATCTGCAGAATACATTAAATTGGAGTGCTTATGTAGGATTTTCAATCAATAAATACATCATTGAAAAGAAAGTTGGAACTGCCTATGTTGCCATCGATTCTGTAAATGCATCAACCTTAAGTTATAGCCACACTAACTTGCCATGTAAAGTGCCTGTTAATTATAGAATTAAGGCAATTAGTATAACTGGTTTAGTTTCGTTGTCCGACTCGTTAACGTTAACTCCGTTTGATACTATTCCGCCTGTTCCACAACCGTTAGTTATTTCAAGCGTAGTTACTTCTGGTTCTGTAAAAGTAGATTGGACAGCAGCTGGAGGCGATGTAGGAACGTATGAATTATGGTATAAATCGCCAAATTCAGCGTGGAAATTAGGTGGAACAACCAATCTTTTAACATTTACGATACCGACCTTAAAAACCCGCGATTCGGTATATTGTTTTAGATTAGTTGCTGTAGATACTTGTGCGTTAAATAAATCAATTCCAAGTGCTCAGCATTGTGCTGTTTTACTTAAAGGTACAGCGGGGAATTTGCAAAATAACCTAAGTTGGACTTCATACATTGGTACTCCTATTACGAGGTATGTTATCGAAAGAAAGGTTGGAGCAGCATTTATAAGTATTGATTCCGTAAGTAATTCAACGCTGAACTATACCCACACCAATGTTTTTTGCAAAGTTCCAGAAACCTATCGGATTAAAACAATAGCGAATTCTGGTTCGATTTCATATTCTGATACCTTATCCTTAACTGCATTTGATACTTTACCACCTCCACCTCCAACCATTTATGTTGCCTCTGTAATTTCTTCAGGCTCAATAAAAGTCGATTGGTTAAGTTCTGGAGGCAAAGTAGGATTCTATGAACTTTGGTATAAAACGCGTTTTGGAAATTGGACTTTTAAAACTAACACCAATTTATTAACGCATACATTATCAGGATTAAATACAAACGATTCGGTGTATTGTTTCAGATTAATAGCTCTTGATACGTGTTCAAACGCTAAATCGGCACCAAGTGCTGTGCATTGTACTTCTCAATTAAATGGAATTGCAGCCAACCTTTTAAATATCCTACATTGGAACAGGTATTTCGGTTTTAATGGAATTATAGGTCAATATTTAGAAAATAGTAGAGGCGGTGGACCTTGGGCTTTAGACTCTGTCATTTTCCAAGATTCAATTTATGCGCATGATCCACTTTGGTGCAATGTCGAATATATATACCGTTTAAAAACGGTATCATTTGCAACCGGAGCAATAAGCTATTCCGATACCTTAAAATTGATACCGTTTGATACCATTAAACCTTTGCCTGCAGAATTAAAGGTTGCATCGGTAAAATCAAACAATACAATTTATTTATCTTGGAATCCAACTCCGAGCCAAGACGCTAACTTGTATGAAATCTGGAGAAGAGAAGAAGGAGGCGTATATATTCCCATCAAAGCATTTAGAAACCAATTCTTTTATACCGATACGGTTCCAAATTCTACGTTAACAACACGATACAGTTATTACCTTATTGTAACAGATACTTGTAACACAAATAATAGATCAGTTCCATCAAACGAGCATGCAACCATGAATGCAAATTCCACTTCAGGGTCGTGCATTCCAACTGTTTTGCTTTCATGGAATAAATATCCGTATCTCCAAAGTTTAAGCGGATACCGTATTTTAAGGTCTGTTGATGGGTCGCCTTTCGGTTTATATCAAACATTACCAACTTCAGACACTTCGTATATTGACTTTTCGGTAACCGTTGGCAGCAGTTATTGTTATAAAATTGAAGCTTATAATGCACTTGGAGATACTTCATTGAGCGATTCAACCTGCATATCTCCCTATTTCTTGCCATTGCCTGGAAGCTCAAATATAGATTTGACAACCGTAATTCAGTCTGGAGTTGCAAATGGTGTTGTTACAGTTTCATGGAAACAAAGAGTTGCCACCGATATTTTGGCTAAAGCCTATAATATCTATCATTCAACTGTGTCTCAAAATGGTCCATTTACGCTGGTAAGTTCACAAAACAATTTAAATGTTACGAGCTATACCCATAATGGAATAAATACAAGCTCGGGCAGGAATTATTATCAAGTTAAATTGCTGGATAGTTGCAACAATGAAACGCTGTTTCCAACAGTGTCAAGTCCTGTGAATGTTTCGTTAGCAAACCTAAATCTTCAAATTAATTTGAATTGGACAAGGTATGTGGGCGACACCGTTACCCGTTATGTTATAGAAAAACAACAAGGCATTGGATCATATTTCAGAATGGATTCTACTGTTTCAGACACTTTTTTCTCGGATGCATTGCTATCCTGTGGCGAAAAATACACGTATCGTATTTTGAGCTACTTAAAATCGGGCTTAATCTCGGTTTCCGATTTAGAATCGGCTATTGCCTACGATACTATTCCACCTGATCCATCTAATTTCACGGTTGCAACTGTAAATGCAACCAGCAGCACGGGTGGAGTTATTGAATTAAGGTACCAATCTGCTCCGCAAGCCAACAGAAAGGGATATAGGATTTATAGATCGGTTAATAATGGTGCATTTTCAGCAATTGCTACCGTGCTAGATGCCTCCTCGGGGTCTATGGTTTATATCGACCAACCTGTGAACACCCGTTCAAACACGTACCGTTATTATATCACATCGCTAGATAGTTGTGGAAATGAAAGCGATAGTTTGGTTAGCCATCAGCCAGTAAATAGTACGGTTACAGCTAAAAACGGATTTAACGATATCAGTTGGATGCCTTATAAAGGGTTTGCTAACTTTAATTATTCATTAGAACGTAGAACGCCAACATCGAATTGGGTTTCTATTGCAACCTATTTGCCAAATCAATTAGCTCATTCTGATTCGGCTGTTAAATGCGATACCATTTACTATTACCGCATTATAACCAAAGACCTAATGCCACTTTCTAATGTGTTTAGTTTGTCGGATACTTCGGGTGTAATGGCGTTTAAGAATACGCCTCCCGCTGCACCAGTTGTTGTGAATGCAACGGTTGTAAATACCAGCGTATCTAGCGGTCAAATACGTTTAAATTGGAACCCTTCTACATCTCTAGATACTTATAAACAGATTATTAATAGATCTTCTGATGGGATTACCTATTACCCAATTGTTACTTTGTATAACAATGCAAATACATTTTTGAATTTTGGATTAAATACCGTTGATAGTATTTACTCGTACTACATTGATGTTATTGACAGTTGCCGTAATATCAACCTTTCACCAAGTTCTACACATACCGTAATACATTTAGTTGGAACAGCTGGAAATGAAAGCGCTAATTTAAACTGGACTCCTTATGTAGGTTGGCCTGTAGGCTCGTACGAAATTTGGCGCGACAGCATTTTGGTAGGTTCCGTTAACGGTTCAACTTTCCAATTTATTGATCAAAACATCCTTTGTATTAATGTGTATACCTACAAAATTGTAGCGATAAAAGCAGGAGATACGGTTAGCTCAGTTTCAAATACCTCAAAAGTAAGACCATACGATACCAATAAACCTCAAGGAATTGATTTGTTGTCGGTTTCGGTTGAGCCAGGAAATAAGCCCATAAAAGTCAAGTGGACTACATCATCTTCTTTCGATGTAAAAAATTACTTGGTGGTGCGCACACGTGCAGGAAATCCAAACAGGCTAATTGTTTACCGTGGTTTGGGAGTCGAGTTCATAGATTCATTAAGCTTAAATCCTTCGCAGTTTGACTATTGTTACACTGTATTAGCCGAAGATTATTGCGGCAATTATAGCGATAGCAGCAAACGCCATTGCACGATGGTGCTAAAAGGCGAGGCTGGGATGTTGTATAATAAGCTAACTTGGACGCCATACATTGGAATACCGGTTGATAAATACGAAGTTTATCGCCAATTAGACAATGAGTCTCCTGAAAAGATTGCAACCCTTGGCGGAAGTCAAACGCAGTTTACCGATAGCAATTTACCTGAAGATATAACCGATTTTTGTTATCATATAAAAGCTTCTATGGTTGCTTCTGTAGAAACTTCGTTGTCAAACTCAATATGTATACGGCAAGATGCACAGGTATTTATGCCTAATGCGTTTTCGCCTCAATATTCTCTAGGACTAAACGATTATTTTGGACCGATTGGCACCTATTATGAGTCGTATGCTATGCGGATCTTTAACCGTTGGGGCGAGTTGGTTTTCGAATCTTCAGCCAAAGATCCATTATGGAACGGCAAAGATAAATCGGGCAACTTTGTTCAAATAGGCAACTATGTGTTTACCCTATCTATAGTAGATTTACACGGAAAAACGATATTCAAAAAAGGAGTATTTTCTATCATAAACTAAAAGGCATAAAAAAGGGTGATTTTAAAATCCCCCTTTTTTATGTTAAGGTTTTGAAATTACTTTTTAAGTAAGTCAATACATTCAAAAACATCTTTTAATTTATTGTAATTTAAAGAATAATGAATGTTTTTACTGTTTCTCGTTGCTATAACAACATTACTGTTTCTTAATATTGCAAGGTGTTGCGAGGCAACAGATTGCTCAACTCTTAATTTGAAATAAATTTGAGTAACATTAATCTTATCATTTTGAGCAATTAATTTAATAATTGCAATTCGCAACGGATGGTTTACAGCGCGAATAAGCTTGGCAACGATTTTTAAATCTTTTACATCAAGCTTAGCATTTAAGTCAATAGGGGTCTCTTGCATTTTATAAAAGTAGTTAAAGGGATACAAATATATAAAAGCAATAATTATATTGTATATTTTATTTAAATATTTTAAAAGAATGTTGATTTTTAGGTAAGAAAAAGTCTTTCCCATAAATAGGAGTAAAGGTCATGATATTTGTGTAAATCCATGATTTGCAATATTTTAATGATATTTTAGATAGTTCAATAGCATTGATACGATAATTAGTGTCGAAATGGTAACTTTTGTCATAAAGTACACTTTTTAATTTCTCAGCGCCATTTCCTGACACAATAATTTCTTTAGTCGGATACATAAACCTTAAAAAGTCATTATCAGGGATCGCTGCTTGTACTTTTTCAAGCTGATTTAATTGTTTATCGTAAACCGAATACCAAATTTCCATTCTTCGTGCATCTATAGTAGAAACTATTATTGAATTAGCAAAGTCATTACTAGACGAGTCAATAAATGCATTTGCTTGAACTAGGGTTGATGGTACTGCAATAAGGTTGCATCCCAACGCTAAACAGCTTGCTTTAGCAAACGAACTCCCAACCCTAATGCCTGTGTAAGACCCTGGGCCAGAAGTAAGGGCTATGGCATCGAGTTGTTTCGGTAAGATACCTGCTCTTTCTAAAACTTGGTTTACAGCGGGTACTAATTCTTCAGAGTGGCTACGCTCTTGGCTTGAAATAAATTCTGAGATTATCTCTCCGTTTTTCGATAAACAAACAGACAAAACATCTCCTGTAGTTTCAAGGTTTAGGATTAAGGGCATACTAAAACGTAATTGGCAATTCCATTGTTTCTTTACCGCGTATTAGGGTTACCTTGGTCTTTTCTCCTTTTTTGAGTTTTGATAATGCATCCATATACGTGTGCATGTCGGTAATGTCAAAATCGCCAATTTTTACAATTATATCCGAAGTCTTTACACCCGCTTTCATTGCAGGCTTTTCATCACTTACGCCATCCACTTTTACACCAATGCCCTCGTATAAATAATCGGGTATGATACCCATAGTTACTGTAAAGCGTGGCGTGCTGCGGCTATCCTTATCGGTTGTTTTAGAAAAACCTAATCGGGGAGTAGCATCAATTTTACGGGTCAAATGTTCTATGTATTCAACAATTTCTGCTTGTGCCGTATAGTTTAGCTTTTCTGCATCATCCGATGGTTTGTGGTAGTCGCCATGCGTTCCCGAAAAGAAGTGCAATACAGGAATGTCTTTCAAATAAAACGAGGTATGATCCGATGAGCCAACACCCGATTCGGTAGTTTTAATTTTCAAGCCATTATACGTAAAGCTATCAACCAACGTTTTCCACTCGGGCGATGTGCCAACACCGTTAATTCCTAATACGCGCGACCCTGAATCCAATCTGCCAATCATATCCATATTCAACATGCAGTTAACATTGGTCAAATGCAAAGTCGGGTTTTTTGCAAAGAAGTTAGAGCCCAACAAACCCATTTCTTCGCCTGAAAATGCAATGAATAATAGGTTATTTTTCGATAGTTTTTTTGCACTGAAAATCCGAGCTAACTCCATTAAACCGGCAGTTCCGCTCGCATTATCATCCGCACCGTTATGCACTGATTTTTTGCCCCGAAACAAAGATCCACCTTCTTCTCCATATCCTAAATGGTCGTAGTGCGCGCCAATAATTATAGTTGTATTTGCATGATTATCTAAATATCCAACCACGTTATGCCCATCAACTTTATTGCGGATAAGTTCAGTTTCGAAGTGAATTGTTGCAGGAGTCCGAGCCGACTCTGATTTGTATAAATTAAAACCTTCTTTCGTTAAATAACCCACCGGAATGGTTGAGGTGGAGCTTGTACGATCGGCAATAGGCAGTTTAGCAGTTTCTTCATAATCGCTGCTGATAAAAATAACGCCCTTTGCACCCATTTTTGCTGCTGTACGAACCTTCACTTCAAAATTATCAAAATTTGTATATTTGCTGTGTGGGTTATTTTCGGGATTGCCAATTTTTACAACTGCTATTTTGCTTTCAACAGAACCCGCTTTATCGTAATCAGAATAATTTAACTCGGGTGCATGTATGCCATAACCCACTTCAATAGCCATTCCTTCAATGTTTCCATTGCCTGAAATAGGTAAACTAACAAAGTGCTTTTCATATTCTAGCACAGTTTTTTCTATTATTAAATGATTTTTGGCAGTTACTTTTGGTTTGGTTGATATTGTAAATGCTTGCAAATATCCCGAAGTTCCTGCTGGCGTTAATCCTAGTTTTTTGAAAGTTTTGATGATGTATTTCGAGGCCATTTGTTCACCCTTCGAACCTGTTCCGCGTCCTTCTAATTTATCGTCAGCTAAATAATTAACATCTTTCTTTAAACGTTTTACACGCAAAGCATCTTGGGCATTTGAGGTGTAAACACAAGTAAAGCTCAATATTAAAGCAGCTGTTAATCTTAAGATTGATTTCATTTTGCAAATTTCAATAATAAATCGCCAATATTTTCAAAATGTGTAAACCGTATATATTTTCATTTATCCAATTATCCAAAAATTAGAAGCTTTGTATATCTTTCTATTTAAGTTGGAATAAACATTAGTAGGTTTGTTGTACTTCGTATGAGAAAAATGGCTAGGATTTTTTTAGCAATAGTTGCTTTTGTAATTTCTGCCCAAGGTGTAAACGCACAAACGTATGACATATGGGATTTAGAAAGGTGCATTAAATATGCATTGGATAATAATTTGCAAATTAAAGGCAATCAATTGGCGGTAGAGCAAGGCCAAAATGACCTGCTACAGGCTCAGGGAAACATGTTTCCTACCTTAAACGGTTCTGCCTCAAATCAACAAAACTTTGGTAGAAGTATTAACCCGTTTACCAATACGTTCGAAAACCAAAAGGTAAGCTCAAATATTTTCTCGTTGAATTTAGGATTCAATGTTTTTAGCGGGTTTCAAACGCAAAACAACATCAAGGCTCAGCGCTTAAATTTAATTGCAAGCGAACTTGATTTGAAAGCTATACAGAATAATATATCGTTGCAAGTGGCAAATGCATATCTCCAGGTCTTATTTACTTACGAAATTTTCGAAATCAATAAATCGCAGCTGTTAAGTACGCACTCCTCGCGCGAACGCACCGAGAAGTTGGTTACCGCTGGCAGTTTAAGTTTGGATAATTTGTACACGCTTAAAGCACAAGAAGCTACCGATGAGTTAAACCTAATTAACAGTGAAAATTCGTATAAATTGGGGTTATTGGCATTAGAACAATTGCTGCAATTGAAACATGCTGATAATTTTAGAATTGCTCGTCCTTCGGATATGTCTATTCCGGCTGAGATTATTCCTAGTTTAGAGAATATATACAGCGATGCTTTGAGCAAACAGCCACAAATTAAACGCGATGAAGTCCTTTATAAAGCTTCGTTAGCATCGCTAAAATCTGCTAAAGGTGGAATGTATCCACGCCTTTTTATGAATTCAAATATCAGTTCGTTGTATTCGAGTAGCCGAAAAGATGTTACTGGAGTAGAGTTTAGCGGTTTGCAACCTGTTGGTTTTGTTGGGACGACTTTAGATACCGTTTTTACACCATCGTATAAATATCTTACCCAAACTACCCCATTTTCTAGGCAACTAGATCAGAATTTTGGCCAAACATTAGGGTTTTCGTTGAGCATCCCTATATTCAATAACTTTTCGGTTCGTAATACTATTGTGCGCTCAAAAATCAACACCCAACGCAGTTTATTTACATTGGAGCAATCAAAAAATCAGTTATATCAAGATGTAACCAGTTCATTCTTGAATTATAAAGCTTCGAAAGTACGGTACGAGGCAAATCAAAAGAATAAATTAGCACAACAAGAAAGCTTCAAATATGCGCAAGTACGATTTGACCAAGGCTTAATGAATGCAACAGATTTTATTATTGCACAAAACCGTTTGTTGCAAGCAGACGCTAACTTGGCTCAAGCAAAATACGAGTCGATTTTTAGATACAGAATTGTAGTATTTTATCAAGGAAACACCATAACGCTTAAATAAATCATGGCTAATCGCAAACTTAAACCTATTCATTATATCCTAATATCGGTTGGACTGCTCATTGTTGTTGCAATTGTTGCAAAAAAAGCCGGCTGGATTGGTAAAAAAGAAGACGAAAAAGTAACCGTAGAGTCTACTGACTTACGCACGATAACTGAAACCGTTTTGGCCAATGGTAAAGTACAGCCTGAGGTAGAATTAAAAGTTTCATCTGAAGTTTCGGGCGAAATTGTTGGACTTTATGTAGCCGAAGGAGATTCGGTACGAAAAGGCCAACTGTTGGTAAAAATAAATCCCGAGTTGATTTTGGCTGCTATCGATAGAGCAACAGCAGCAGTAAACAACGCGCAAGCCAATTTAGGAAGCTCTCGAGCGCGCACGGTTCAGGCCAAAGCACAATTCGAAAACATTCGTTTGGTTTTTGAGCGTAACCAAAAAATACACGCACAAAAAGTAATTAGCGATGCCGAGTTCGATGCTTCTAAGGCGCAGTACGAAGCCGGAAAACAAGACATTGAATTAGCGAAGCAAGGCGCAAAAGCGAGCGAGTTTATGGTAGAAAGTGCTATGGCATCGTTAAAAGAATCGCGCGAGAACTTATCGCGCACCTCTATTTTTTCTGCCATGAACGGCATCGTAACCCGTTTGGCAGTGAGCCTGGGAGAGCGTGTGGTTGGAACCGCGCAAATGGCAGGAACCGAAATGCTACGCATCGCAAATCTTAGCCAAATGCAATCTCAAGTAGATGTGTCTGAAAACGATATTGTACGCGTTTCTTTAGGCGACACTGCCGACATTGAAATTGATGCTTATCCAGGCAAAAAATTCAAAGGCGTGGTGAAAGAAATTGCCAATTCATCCAACTCTACTACAACCAATGTTAGCGATCAGGTAACCAATTTTCAGGTAAAAATTAGCATTTTACGTGATTCTTACGCTGATTTATCATCCAAAAGCAAACATCCTTTCCGCCCGGGTATGTCAACATCTGTTGAAATTAAAACCGATGTAGCCGACAATACCTTAACTGTTCCAATTATGGCGGTTACGGTACGCTCTGTTGATAAATCAGGCAAGATTTTAAACGATGACGGCAGCAAAAAAGCAGACCGTAAGTCGAAAAAAGACGAGAACGAGAACGAAGGTTCAAAAGTAGAAAGCACCAAAGAAAACAAACAAATTGAAACAGATAACCGCAAAGAGGTGGTGTTTATGTATAATAAAGGCATTGTAAAAGCGGTTTTGGTAAAAACTGGCATTCAAGACGACCAATACATTCAGATTGTAGAGGGTGTTAAGAAGGGCGATGAAATTGTGAGCGGGCCTTTTAGCTTAATTTCTAAGAAATTAAAAGACGGAGATAAGGTGAAGAAAGTTTCTGAAAAAGAGCTTTTTAGCGGAGATAAGAAATAGATTTTAGATGCATAAAGGGTTTTGGCCTGAAGGCAAAGCATTTGCTTTTACAGTGGTTGACGATACCGATAACAGTACCATTACCAATCTAAAACCTGTTTACGATTTGTTGTATAAGCACAACCTGCTTACCACAAAAACGGTATGGGTGTACCCATCTCGGAATCGGTATAAAGGCGATTGTTTGCAAAACGAGGCGTATAAAGATTTTGTATTAGAACTCCAAAAGAAAGGATTCGAAATTGGCTTACACAATGCCGGAAGCGGAGAATACAAACGAGCTGAAATCCAAGCGGGCTTAAAAGCGTTTGAACATATTTTTGGGCAATTTCCGAAGCTTCATATAAACCACGGTTTTAACCCCGATAACATATATTGGGGATATAAACGATACGGGAAAGTGTTGGGGTTTTTCTTCAAGCATTTTTCGGGCGGGGGGCGAAACTTCTATGGCGAAGACTCGAACAGCGATGTTTTCTGGGGCGATGAAGTTAAAAAGCATATCAAATACATACGTAACCGTGTTTTTAACGGAATCAATACGTTAAAATACGACCCAAAAATGCCTTACATCGAAAAAAACAAATCGCAATACAGCAATTATTGGTTCAGCTCTTCAGATGGGCATACGGTAAAAGAATTCAACTGCCTAATCTCACCTGAAAATATTACTAAATTGGAGCAAGAAAATGGCCTTTGCATTGTTTATACGCATTTTGCATCGCATTTTGTAGATAATAACGGAGAGGTAAATGCCGAGTTTCAATCAAAAATTAAAGCATTGAGTCGGGCTAACGGGTGGTTTGCTCCGGCATCAACCATTCTGGATTACTTGTTGCAAAAGCAAATAGAGTCTAAATCTCCCCATGCATGGTATATTTTTAAGTTAGATATGAAATGGTTATGGGATAGAATTGTAAAGAAAATCCGTTTTAACAGGTAGGATTTAATCTCGAAAAGTCTCTTTACCTTTGCAATATGCAAAACAAGGGGCAAAAGGTAGCAATTATAGGAGGAGGTAGCTGGGCTACAGCCATAGCAAAACTTTTGTTGCAAACCAATCAGGATGTAATTTGGTGGGTAAGAGACGAATCTCAAGCAGCTCACATTCGCCAATTTGGGCATAATCCAAAATATTTAACTTCTGCTCATCTACAAATCACTGCTGAAAACGTAACCACAGATATTCGCAAAGCGGTAAAAGCGGCAACTTGGGTAATAATGGCAGTTCCAGCAGCTTTTTTACCCGCTGCTTTAGAAGGATTTTCAGCTTCTGACTTCGAAGGGAAAATTGTAGTTTCTGCCATAAAAGGCATGATACAAGGCGAAAATCTAATCATGGCCGATTATTTTAAGAAATATTTCAACGTAACTTCCGATAGATTTTGTGTAATCAGTGGACCGTGCCATGCCGAAGAAGTGGCCATGGAAAAGCTAAGCTATTTAACCATTGCCTCTGAAAATGCCGACCACGCCAATCAATTTTGCCAAATGATTCGTGGCCGATTTATGCGTGCATCGCCATCAGACGATATTTATGGAACAGAGTACGGAGCCGTAATGAAAAACATTTACGCCCTAGCTGCGGGCATTGCCCACGGCATTGGCTATGGCGATAATTTCCATGCCGTTTTAATATCTAACGCCATCCAAGAAATGGAGCGTTTTGTAAACGCAGTGCATCCTATAAACCGCGACATAAAAGCATCGGCATACCTTGGCGATTTGTTGGTAACCTCCTATTCTCAATTCTCGCGTAACCGCACCTTTGGTGCCATGATAGGCAAAGGATACTCGGTAATTGCTGCTCAATTAGAAATGAATATGGTTGCAGAAGGGTATTACGCTACCAAATGTATTTATGAACTCAATAAAAGTTACGGAGTTGATTTGCCCATTTGCAACGCAGTGTACCATACCTTGTACGACAAAACAGCACCTCATTTCGAGATGATGCTGCTTTGTGGAAACCTGAGTTGATCGGTTTATTGAAAAATTAGAGAATTTCCGAAGGTTTTTAGCAACTGCAATTTATGAACGAATTTATTTAAATTTTGATGGTATTTTTTTTAGTCTTTCGATACTTTTTAGCGCACGGATTGCAAATCCGCGCGAGCGTGTTCAGCGGGGGAGGAGACTTTTTCTTTATCTATAAGATTCCACAGTGCTAAAATATTTAATGAGAAAGAGTTTATCCTCTTTAAAGAAAAAATACAGATGATCGTATTCTGATAATGTTGTGATGTGAATACAATTTACACCTTCTTTTGGTTTCTCTTTAAAATACTTTTTAAAAAATCCATTTAAGAAAGTACTATAATCCATACCAATTTCTACTTCTTGTAAAATGATGAATGAATTTGATGACAAACTCATTTCTTGTAATATTTTATTATCTTTCCTTGAATAATATTTTAAAAAATCACCCCCTGATCTAACAAAAATTATTGAGTCAATTTTTGCTGAATCAAATGTGTTTTTTATTGGTTTTGATGATATACTAATATTTATTTTCGATTTAATTAGATTCTGATAGTTATTTGAATTTATATCATCAAACGGGCTGTTTGACTGTTTTTCTTCAATTGAAAATTCTTCACAGCTATCTAAATTGACTTGCTTTAAATTATCTGTTTTGTCTTGTGTTTCTTTACCTTCATTTAAATTACATGAAAAACATACAGGCAAAAACAATAAAAACAACCACTTACTTTTCATTTTCTTTCTTAGTTGAATTTTGAGTATCTATTGTTTTTTTAGAGCCATCAAGCATTTTAACAGTAGGCTTCTCTTTTCCGGTCATAACATCTTGTAAGTCGTTTACATTCTCTAAACTGAATACGTGAGAATTTTTTCTATCCCCTGAAGCTTTAAATTGCTTACCAGTAAACTTTTTAGATCCATCTTCATTAAAAATCGCTTCAACGTGTGCGTGTGAGCCAAACGAATTGCCCGAATTTCCTACTTCTCCAATTTGCTGACCATCCTTTATTTCTTCACCCACTTTAACTGACATACTACCTTCCTTCATGTGTGCGTATAATGTAATGATACCCTTACCATGATTTACAACTACAAAATTCCCCCATCCTCCGCCATCATTTGCATTAGGTGCAACTTTATAATTCCCATCTAAAGGATTGTCCTTAAAACTACCATCCCCACTTGTTGCAATGACCGTGCCTCCAGCTGCTGATCTGTAAGTTGAGCCATAAGCGGCACTTATATCGAGCCCTTGGTGTGGCTTTGTTGACCCGCCAATAGTTCTCGAAGTTTGTAAATGTGAGGTTATTTTTGTAGAGCCCGTAATTTTTGACCATGGTATTCGTCCATCAGGATCAACATACATAATTGGATTATTTATACAAAAGGCATACGGTGACCAACCAGGTAATTTATCCGCCAACGGGTCAACACTCAACCAAATGCTTAGGTCGGCTTGGTAGTAGCGTGCACCAAAGTATGAGAAGTTGGTTTCGGCATCTTTTTCTTTGGCGGAGAAGGTGTAGGGAGTTTTGTAGGTGCTTGCGTTTTGTTGGTGTATAAAGTCTTCGCCATAGGCCATATACTGCAGGTGTTGGGTGGCGTAGCCGCCAGCGGTGGTTATATAGCTGCTGCTGCCTAGGTTTAGTTTTGTGGTTGGTGTTGGCAAGGTGTACGTTTACTCTACGAATTTATTTAAATTTTGATGGTATTTAATTTTTAGTCTTTCGATACTTTGGTAGCCCACGGGTTGCAAATCCGTGCGAGCGGGTTTAATTTTTTTAATGTGCGTTACAAACGCACCACTAAAACATCCTCGTTACAAACGAGGACGAGGCGGTGAATGAAACTTTCTAATTTAAATCTATTATTATTTCGCCTAGTTTTATAGGTTTATGGTTTTGGTATTCTATTACATCTAAAGTAATAGATTTATCACTTCTGAATACATCAAATGAAGAACCATAGATTAGACCTTTATATTTACCTTGATACCGAATTTCTCCATCAAAAATATTCCCTATGTCATCTTCATTTATTAAATTAATATTAAGTCTTAACATTTCTTTATCCTCGTGCTCAAATCTAATTAAAACCCCACAAAACGCTTCATAATTACTTTTACTTGTCCAAATTTTAACATTATTTCTAACTTGCTTCTCCTTATCTACATCAAAACCATTTAGTTTATAGCTTACATTTTCATTTATTAAGCCTCCTTTTTGTTTTGCTTGCTCTACATTATCATAAGAAAAATAATGCGTAACGAAAACATTGTTGTTCATTAATAATAAGCTAACCACATAATAGACAAAAACAAGGCTAATTAGAAAGATTATTAAGATTTTATATCCTTTCTTCATTATTGTCTTTTTAACTGATTATCCACATCTATCCCTCTATTACTTCTTTCAATTTCTTTCTGTTTAGTTACAGGGAGTGTATTCCTTTCTTTAATGGTTTTTCCATAATTTTGAGGGTCTCTTTTCCCTGTATCACTGTACTCTCCATTTTTAAAACCACCTGCATCTAAAGCGTTTTTAGGTACTGATGTACACTGGTTACCTTTGATTAAACTATACTTTTTGTCAAAAGTAGCGTCAGCTGCTTTTTTCATCATTTTATCAGTTTTCGCATCAGCTTCAATTCTATACCCTTGTTGAAAGCGTTGAATAATATTTCCATCATTATCTTTATGAGAAGTAGAAGTTCCTTTGCCGTCATCATAGTCATCTTTAAATGTGTTATGCCCGCTATTGGCAAAGTCTTCTAAAGAATTAAAATGCACACCTGCTGTAAAATTATCGTTTTCATTTCCATTAGTCTTGCTTGGTCTTCCATTAACTCCTTCGTCCGCATCATAAGAATAATAAGTCCATCCTTTTTTATCATTACCAATTAGCACAGCTTGATGTCCTACAATATGATTGTTCCAATGTTTTGGGTCTCTAGTAGAACCATAATTAAGTACGACAATATCCCTACCATCAGGGTCAACCAACATTACAGGGTTATTAGCACAATAATTATACGGTGAAAGACTCGGAAACTTATCCGCCAGCGGGTCAACACTCAGCCAAATGCTTAAGTTATCGGCATAGTAGCGTGCGCCAAAGTAAGAGAAGCCGGTTTCGGCATCTTTTTCTTTGGCTGAGAAAGTGTAGGGAGTTTTGTAGGTGCTTGCGTTTTGTTGGTGTATAAAGTCTTCGCCATAGGCCATATACTGCAGGTGTTGGGTGGAGTAGCCTCCAGTGGTGGTTATAAAGCTGCTGCTGCCTAGGTGGTCGGAGTGGTAAAAATACACATCTTGTGTGCTGTAGCCGGTGCTGTATATCCAATTAGCCGGTGTTTTGTAGGTGTGGCTTTGGCTGCTTAGGGTTGTGCCGCTGCATTGTGCATCGAGAGCTAATTTTTGGAGGTTTGCATCGGCAAATTCTTCGGTTGTGCGGTTATCGAGAGTGGTTGCGTTTGCTTGCAATGGGTCGGCTGGCAACCCTGCTATTGGTTTAAAACCTGCGCCTAACATGCTTGCTATGCGTTGGCTGCCCATGTAATAATGTTGTGTGTATGCTCCATCTGCAACGGTTATTAACTCGCTAGGGTATAGGGTTAGTTGGTCTAAATTAGCCATTTTTACGGCATTGGTGCCTTTTATTAGCATTTGTGTTGTGGTGCCGCTGTCACCACTCATCTAACAAATAAAAATATTTTTAGTGGTGCGTTTGTAACGCACCACTAAAACATCCTCGTTACAAACGAGGACGAGGCGGGCGAGCGGGTCCTATTTGTTTTACATTAAATATTTAAATTTCCCTTTAATATAATTTTATTTGAAACACCCAATTCTTTTCTCTTTTCAATAAACTCATCCAAATTAAATGGGCCATAAATGTCATCTGTTTTTTTATTAATTATCCAATATTTAGAACAATTACACACATTAAGCATTCTTCTCATTTCAATAATTTTTGAAGGCTTCTTGTCTCTTATTAACATATCTCCAACACTATTTAATTCCCCAAAAATATCGTCCAAGGATTTCTGCTCCACTAAAAAAAATGTTTCATCTATTCCGTATTTTACAATACATGAACCCACAACTTCACCCCCTCCCCACGAATAAACCCTATCAACTTTACCATCAAGAGAATGATATTTAAGAACAACACCTTTTTGCAATATTTTTTTTTCATTATTTGAGCCGACATATCTATAAAATGATGTATCTTCTCTATCAATAATTAAATTATCTCCAAATTCCGGTTCCTCCGACAGCATATATCCATTGTTTTTTTTATTGCTCTGATTACAAGAAACAGCTAAAAACATTAATAAAATTCTAAAAAGCACTTTATTCATACTTGATATTTTAAGGTTTAATATAAATAGTACCTTGGAACTGGATATTGAATCCAGGTTGGTACATAGGTATTGCAAGTGGAGGAAGCAATCTGGAATTATCATATACACTACCATGTAAAATACCAGCAATACCTGTAGCAATATTTCTATATGATAAACCTTCTCCCTGTCTTATATCAAAGTCATAAATATTATCCTTTATTTTATACATATTATTTCCCTGTGGTATAAGATTTACATTCCCTAAGGCGAGAGCTGTTCCTGTAAAAGCATAAAGCCCGAATATTTTTGGATTAGCCAAGTTAATATTGCCATTTTTACTAATATCACTTTGAGAAACATGATTAAAATTAAGCGATGAAACATTCACTGTTAATGCATCTGTTCGGCCTGACATATATTCTGTCCATGTTTTCCCCAAAATAAAGTTTCCATCATAGCCCCCGTTACCTTGAGCTGCTTTATCAATCTTTGTAGACGATATATTAAAATCAGATGAATGAGCACCTCCAGGACTTCCGTCTGGTTTTGTCCATTTGTATGTTTCATTTGGGGCATTACGGTCGAAGCTGCCATCTGCATCTTTCCAATGTAAACCC
>CAMTUB010000005.1:0-134422 GCA_947084835.1 uncultured Bacteroidota bacterium
AGAAGAATGATGAACATAATCGACAAAAAGCTGTTCAAAAAGTTCCTCAAAGAACTTGCCCTTTTTGTTTTTAAAATATGGATGCTATTAAAAGAAAAAAGCTTCGATATAAGCCCTCCAAAATTTTCAATCGCAAACAAAACTTGGTATTTAAAGTACTCTTAAATCGAACCTATTTGCGTCATATATTTATTACATTTGAATGTTAATGGCAGTATTTAGACGAACTGCCGTTAGGTGCAAGTGTAGCGGACGACACCAACATTATAAATTCAAAGACAAAATGGAATTATTACCAGTTGAAGAAATAAAAATTAATCATACCAAAATAAATAAAATTGACCATTTAGTAAAGTCAATTTATCGACTAATTATATATAGCCGACACCATTTGGATGACGACCTTTTAGACACATATTTGACAAGTGTTCATGAACTCGAAGAACTTCTTAGTTTGAAAAATGCACAAATGGAAGCCCAAAACGAAGAGGAAGCAGAAGTATATTTAAAAAATTTAAAAGTGTCACTAAATTTTGTGATTGAAGAAATAATTTTGCACAATAATTTTCAAAAAGAAGTACAACTATTTCAACTTCTGCGATTAGTTTCTCCAGAGACCAATGCAATTCACCCAAATCGATACAGACAAACATTAGTGCAAATAGGAGGTCATATTTGCCCAGACCAAAACATAGTTCCTCAATTAGTTGGAGAACTTTTTTATCAAATGCAAGCCATAACAAACCCAATTATCAGAGCTATTTATTTTCATCACGAGTTAATTAGAATTCACCCCTTTGTTGACGGAAATGGACGAGTAACAAGAATTGCAAAAAACTGGATGTTAATGTATGATTTATATCCACCAATTTTTATCAATGATGCTCCACAAAAAAAAGAATACATTTTAACGCTTTCAAAAAGCTTCAGAGAACTTGGTAAATCTCCTAAAAAATGGAATGAGCATACCGAAGCCTTTTTTGAACAAGAACTTGACCGTTTATTAGTTAATGCGAATTTACTATATGAAACAGTAAATAAAATCGGACTACAGAGAGAAAAGACAAATAAAAATCATTGCTAATGGAACCATACAAAATTAAAATTATTGAAACACTTGCTGTGCTTGCAGGTTATACAGTTATTCATTACATCACTAAAATACTCGTTAACAATTCATTAAAGCAAACTCATTTAGAACGTGGTAGAAGAAAAATGATTATAAAATCTGTTCATCTATTGTCTTTTCTTACCGCTACGATTTTATTATCTGCTATTTGGGGACTTAAACAAAATGAGATTGCTGTTTTTGTGGGAACTATTTTAACCGCATTAGGCATAGCTTTTTTTGCTCAATGGTCATTACTCTCAAATATTACATCAAGCTTGTTATTGTTTTTTAATCATCCCGTAAAAATCGGAGACACAATAAAAATGTTAGACAAAGATTATCCCTTTGAGGGAGAAGTATCGGATTTAACTTATTTTTTTGTTCATCTCAAAACACAAAGTGGAGAGTTAATCACAATACCGAATTCGCTTTTATTACAAAAATCTGTTTCAGTTATTGAAAAGAATAAGACTTCAAAATAAGCAACTGAATGAGACGAATATTATTCGCAATGATTATTCTTATTCTGTGGACAAACAGAACTGTTGCTCAAACCTTTAATTTGGGCAGTTGGAATATTTTGAATTTGAAATATAGTCATAATGAAAAATGGAGTGTTTTTGGCGAAGCACAACTACGCTCATTAAAATTTTACAGCAACTTTCATTACTACGAATACAAAGGTGGGTTTAATTATAAAGTTCATAAAAATGTAATGCTGACATTAGGTGCAGGTAGTTACCAAACCTATAAAGAAGGTGGAGATTTTGTTTTGCCAAAAAATAATGATGAATTTAGACTTTGGCCTCAGGTTATTCTTCTCCAATCAATCGGCAAGCTAAAAATAGAACAACGTTATCGTGCAGAGTTTAGATTTACAAGTAATGGCTACCGCAATCGTTTTCGTTACAGGCTTGGTGTTTCTTACCCATTTGGAAAAGAACGAAATGAATACAAACCCTTTCAAGTTAGTGCAAGTAATGAAATATTTTTTACGGACAAAGAACCTTATTTTGAACGAAACAGAATGTTACTTGCATTTAACTACAAACCATCAAAAGCAACAACAATACAAATTGGTTATTTACATCAGTTCGACTACAAAATAAATGATGAAACAGGTCGGGACTTTTTTCAAATAGGTTATTTTATAGAATTGTTCCGAAAGACAGCACCAAATACATCTATTGACACAGACATCAAAGACAATTAAACGAAATAAATGAAAACACAAATTGATGATACCCTTCGTTTGACAAGAACGCCAGCACCTAACACGGGTAACTGTTGCGCAACTACCACAAAAACTTAAAAAGTGAAAGTTTAGATTTTAAATCGACTTGTTTAGAGGCGATTTAATGCCCTCAATTTTTATGATTACGATTTTATATACTAAAAAGCGGATGGCTTAAAATTGAAATATATGCTTTTGATAGGTTTGATTAAAAAAAAGCAAAAGGACCCCTACTTTTAATGCTACTTTTTGTAGGGCTTTTGAACCTATTTATAGTTTTGGACGATTAAATTTCATGAGTTTTTTTAGGTTTTGGCTTGTGGTTTCGGCACTGGTGGTAGTGTGGTTTCGGCACGTGGTTTCGGCTGGTTTCGGCTCCGCTCAACCAGCGGGTTGGTTAAATGCACGATGCCTGAGTGGTGCAACCAATGACTGGGATTGCACCCGATGCCTGAGCGGAGTCGAAGGCGGAGAATTATTTTTTTTTCAATTCCGGTTGTTGTATTCATAGGATTTTATACATTGCGGTATATTATATATTGCAAAGGATTAGTATACGTGTTTTTTTAGATTTTGGGATTTGGAAGAGTTGCGTGTATATAACCGTTAGCGGTAATAATATTACGTCCGTGCAAAAATGAAATTACCCAACGACATAGAAGCAAATATCTTACTTCGGAACAACTCTCCGGTGGACGACTTTTTGGGACTATCTCCGACAGAAATTCATCATTTACTTTACGACACATTTGGAGACAAATCTCCTGTTCAATTTCGTGACAAAATAGACGATAAAACTCTTGACCAAATCCCGCTTTTTAAAGTAGTTGAAGAATATCTGAAAATCATTCAACGTAACAAGCAAATCAAGCTGACACCTCTTGGAGCATTGCCAAAAAAAGTAATGGTTGAGCTTTACGACAAAAGATTTTTACTTGACGAACATATTGAAAATGGAATAACAAAACTTTGGCGAGAAGAAGACAGTATTTCTATTAGAAGTGCAAGACTGACAGCAGAAATGGCTGGACTTCTAAGAAAAGTAAACGGCAAACTAACATTGACAAAGACGGCAACCAAACTTCTTGAGACAAATAATCGTTTGCAAATTTTCAGACAGTTTTTTCAAGCATTTACAGACAAATTTCTTTGGAGTTTTAATGACGGTTATCCTGAACAACCAATCGGACAACTTGGTTGGGCTTTTTCGGTTATTCTGCTTTACAAATTTGGCGACCAACCACAAATAGTTGACTTTTACGCAGATAAATATTTAAAAGCGTTTCCAAAGTTCATTACGTTTTTCCGACACGACTACTCAACACCAGAACAACAGTTTTTTAGATGTTATGGCGTTCGGACTTTTGACAGATTTTTTCTTTGGTTCGGTTTAGTGACAGTTGACATACAGAAAAAATATTTAGATTTAGACACTGATAAATTTAAACGAACTGACTTGTTGAAAAGCATATTTAAAATTGACGACCAATGACAGTGCCAAAAGAGCCAAATCTTCCTACACACAAAAAAATAAAAAAAACGAACAAAAACTTTCCTATCATTGCCACGCATTTTGGTTCTTACTGCCGTTATAAACGGTTACTAAGATTAAAAGGGAATCGCGTTAAAATCGTGAACTGTTCCCGCAACTGTAAACTCTTTCAGCATTAGCTGAAAAGTGCATTTTTTAAACCACTATCCGTTTTTTCGGATGGGAAGGTAGCACGAGAGCAAGTCAGGAGACCTACCAAACGGCAAAATACAATTCAATGCTTCGGGAAAAAAGCAGATTGAACTTTAGAGAAAACCGTTTCTTTGATTTTTAGTTTCTCTTTATTTCCCATTAGCTTAACAATTTCGATAATTATCGGGACTAAATGTGTTTGCTAATGAGTGTAAATAAAATAGTTATTTTGTCCTTTCCTCTCTTTTTAGGATTAAATTCTTTTGGGCAAACCAATATAAGCGATACTACTTTTTCGCTCAAAGAAGTAATTGTATCCACCAACCGTATTGCTAATTTTTCGGCTGGAACAAAAGTTAATTCAATTGACAGCTTATCCTTTAGTCAACATCGCAATCAAAATTTATCGGATTTATTAATAGATGAAAGTCCGCTTTTTATAAAATCTTATGGCTTGGGCGCTCTTGCTACTTCCTCTTTCAGAGGGGGAAGCGCCAGTCATACTGCCATACTTTGGAATGGTTTTAATATCAACAGTCCGATGAATGGACAATTGGATTTGTCTTTAGTTCCTGTAAACTTTTCTGATGCTGTTGCTATTCAATACGGTGGCACAAGTGCTTTGTGGGGCAGCGGTGCTGTAGGTGGAGCCATTCACCTGACTAATAATGCCAAATTCAACACAGGAGTTACAACAAGAATTAATTTATCGGCAGGAAGTTTTGAAACTTATAATCAACAGGCATCGGTTGAGTTCAGCAAAAAACGATTTATTTCATCCATCAAATTATTCAATACAAGTGCTAAAAATAATTTTCAATACAACAATATATTTTCGCCCGAAAACAGCAAAATAACTCAATCAAATGCTGAATTAAAAAGCTACGGTTTATTATCCGAAAATTATTTCCTGATAAAAGAAAATCAAAAATTAAATCTGTTTTTCTGGTATCAGCATACGGATAGAAATATTCCGCCTACCATGTTGCAGTTAATAAACAAATCAAATCAAATAGATAACAGTTACAGAATTACATCGGAATGGAAATATAACAAAAAGAGAACAACAACATATATCAGGGCAGCTTATTTTAATGAATCACTTATCTTTTCCGATGATATTTTTCATTCATTATCTAATAGTCGTTCTCAATCAATCATCACAGAAGCAGAAACAAAAATTAATTTAAGCAAACAATATTTTATCAATATTGGTATCAACAACACCTTTGCCAATGCTATTGCTTCGGGTTATCCTGACAAACCACAACAAAACCGAACAGCGCTTTTTGCATCGTATTTATATACTACTAAAAATGAAAAATTAAAAGCAAATGTATCTGTTCGGCAAGAGATGATTGAAAATAAATTTGCTCCGTTCACTTATTCAGTTGGTGCAGATTACCAACTCATAAAATGGTTATCGCTAAAAGGGAATTTTTCTAAAGTTTATCGCATCCCGACATTTAATGATTTGTATTGGAATCCGGGTGGCAATCCAAACTTACTTCCAGAAAGCGGCTATTCAGAAGAAATTGGATTGAAACTGAATTTAAGAAACAATAACATAGCATTTACATCAGATGCAACTGTATTTAATCGCAAAATAGAAAACTGGATTATTTGGTTACCCGGACTAAGTTATTGGAGTCCGCAAAATAGTATGAATGTATGGAGCAGAGGAATGGAGACAAACTCAACGCTATCAATAAAAATCAACAAAGCAAAAATTAGTTTTTCGATTTTGACCAACTATGTTGTTTCTACCAACCAACAAGCAAAAAGTACTAATGACGCATCCATAGACAAACAACTTATTTATGTGCCAATGTATAGCGGAAATGGGAAAATCAGTATTGAATACAAAGGAGTTGTTTTTTCATATCGTCATAATTATACCGGATACAGATACACATCAACCGACAACACACAATATCTTCCACCTTTTTATTTAGGGTCGTTTTATTTGTCTTATAAAATGCAACTTAAAAACTCAACAGCAACTATTTTTTTACAAGCAAATAATATTTGGAACGAACAGTATCAGGTGATGCTAAACAGAGCAATGCCACAACAGAATTTTAACGCAGGAATATCATTTGAATTTAATAAACCCAATAATAACCATTAGAATGAATACTATTTGCCTGACAAGTTCAAGCAGAATAAAATCCCGATATATTTCGGGGTCGCAAATTAAATTAACAATTAAAACAAAATGAAAAAACAGTTACAAAAAATCCTCCTTATTGGAGGTATCGCAATGATGGCTTTTACAAATGCAAAAGCCCAAACAACATCAACTTTAGAATCGCTGACATTAGCACCCGATTCTTTCTGGAATGGTTCGGCAACTCCATTAGGAACAACATTTACAGATGGGAACGCCATTTTCCAAAATTACTATGATACCGCTTGGGGCGGATACTGGTCAAGCGGCTGGGCGTATAGTAATATGAAAGACAGCACAACTGCCGGTTATACAAATATGTATTCTGCACGACCTGCAATCGGATATGCTGGTTCAGCAAATTATGCGGTAGGTCAACAAAATGTAATGATAAAATTAACTGGTGCAGCTTTAGGAAGAGTTGTGAACGGATTTTATGTAACAAATGGAACTTATGCTGCAATTAGTATGAGAGATGGTGATTCATTCGCTAAAAAATTCGGTGGCACTTCGGGTAATGACCCCGATTGGTTTAAACTTACAGTGCGTAAGTATTTCGGTGGCGTAATGACAAATGACAGCGTAGAATTTTATTTAGCTGACTACCGATTTACCAATAATGCACAAGATTATATAGTAAAAACTTGGCAATATGTTAATCTTACCTCTTTAGGAAATGTAGATAGTTTGGAATTTATTTTATCATCAAGTGATGTGGGCGGTTTTGGAATGAACACTCCCGCATTTTTCTGCGTAGATAATTTTACTACGGCTGACATTGCTTTAGCAGTATCGGAAATTGATAATAACAACCTATCTATTTCTTTATTTCCAAATCCAACAAGCAATAACATCACTATTAATTTGGAGAATTTAAAATCGGATGGAGTAGTTATAGAAATTATTGATGCTACTGGAAAATTAGTGTATTCAGAGATTATATATACAGCATCTTCACAAATTTCTGTTGCATCATTGCCAACCGGAATTTATCATTTAAAAGTTACAGGAAATAATTTTGCGGGAAATAAATCATTTATCAAACAATAATGAAAACACTTTTTTGTAGCTGTTGCTTTTCATTAATACAACTATTAGCTGTTGCCCAATTTGCTCCTCCTGCGGGGCAGTTGGGCACAACGGCTATTCATAAAGACAGTTCTGTTTTTGTGGCTTGGGCAACAGGTTGTTCAATTATTAGGGGTTATCAGGATATATCAGATACATCTCTTGGCTATGCAAGTGTTGGCGATAGCTCAATGGCTTTAGGTATGGCTGGCTCAAGTGGTGTTGTGAGTTTGGGCGATGGTGGTTCTGCCATTGTAACATTTGCAAACCCAATTAGCGATGGAGCAGGTTGGGATTTTGCAGTATTTGAAAATGGCTTTAGTGATACTTATCTTGAATTGGCTTATGTGGAAGTAAGTTCAGATGGAATAAATTATTTCAGATTCCCATGCACTTCCTATACGCAAGATACTATTCAGGTGGATGGCTTTGGAAGTATTGATGCCACTAAAATTGATAATCTGGCAGGTAAATACAGGGCTTTGCATGGGACACCGTTTGACTTGCAACAACTTTCTTCGCAAGTAGGATTAAATGTAAATGCGATTACACATATAAAAATTATAGATGTAGTTGGTTGCATTCAAAACGCATACACACGATACGACCAATACGGAAATAAAATTAACGATCCTTGGAACACCCCTTTTGCATCAGGCGGTTTTGATTTAGATGCAGTCGGGGTAATCCATCAAGTTTTAACCGGAGTTAAAGATTTCTCTGCACAAGTTAATTTTAATATTTATCCAAATCCTGCAAATGAATTGGTATCAATTCATTTTAACCTTGACAATGCAGAAAAAGCAAAAATTATTCTTACAGATTATACAGGAAAAGAATTAAAAATAATTGAATCCGTTCAAAACAATGGACTACAAAACATTCAGTTAAATGTATCGGAATTGAAGAATGGGATTTATTTTATTTCCATTTTCACGCAAACAGAAGTAGTAACTAAAAAACTTGTAATTAGCAATACTTTGGTAAATTAAAGCCTGAAGGGCTTTAATTTGAATAACCACCGGTGAAACCGGTGGTATAAACAAATCATTAATCTCAACCCTGAAAGGGTTGAATAAAATAACAGAAATATGAGCACATATACACAAATCCTTTATCAAATTGTTTTCAGCACGAAAAACCGCGAACGAACACTTACAAACCCAAGTCGGCAGAAGTTGTATAAATACATTGGAGGTATTCTTAATAATAAACATTGCCATTTATACCGTATCAATGGCGTTGACGACCATTTACATATTGTAACGCATCTTCACCCTTCGGTAGCGTTAGCTACTCTGATTAAAGACATCAAGCTGGCAACTTCTGATTTCATTAAGAAAGATGGTGTTTTCGAAAAATTCAGTGGATGGCAAAATGGATATGGTGCTTTCACTTATTCCATCAAAGAAAAAAAGCGGTTGATTGAATATGTAAAAAATCAGGACGAACATCATAAAATAAAAACTTTCAGGGAGGAATACATTGAACTACTGAAAGAACACGAAATTGAATTTGATGAAAAATATTTGTTATAAAAACATTCAACCGCTTTGCGGTTGTGTGGATGTATATTGTTTTATTCCCCGTATTTCATACGGGGCTATTTACATTGAATCCCTTCGGGATTTTTTTGATTTACCAAGTAGTAGTAGCAATGAGTAGTAAAAATAAATTATTTCTTATCGGGATATTATCCTGCACGCTATTTGCTTGCCGAAAGGATAAGCCGGAAGATGTATTGCAACCGAATATTTCTATTGGAACAAATGGCGTTTATATTACCAATGAAGGAAATTTTCAGTTTGGAAATGCTAAAATAAGTTACTACGACCCAACTCAAACAACTGCTTCTGAAGATTTATTTCAACCCGCTAATAATCGCCCGCTTGGTGATGTGTGTCAATCAATGTATTTATTCAATGGCAAAGCGTATTTAGTAATTAATAACTCAAGCAAAATTGAAGTTGTTAATCCTAATACATTTGTTTCCACTGCAATCATAACCGGATTTACTTCCCCGAGATATTTTCTGCCGGTAAGCAACAGCAAAGCGTATGTTACCGATTTCACATCAAACCAAATTGCCATTGTTGATTTAAGTAACAATACCATAAGCGGAAATATTCCTTGCAGCGGTTGGACAGAAGAATTAGCATTAGCATACGGTAAAGCGTATGTAACCAACCAAAGAAGAAATAAAGTTTATGTTATCAATACTTCTAACGATATTTTGACAGACAGCATTACCGTTGGTTATGCTTCTAATTCTATTGTAGAAGACAAAAACGGAAAGTTGTGGGTGATGTGTGGCGGTAGCCAAACCAATAGCATTAACGCATCTTTGCACCGTATCAATCCGGTTACGAACATAGTAGAGCAAACATTTACCTTTCCTAATTTAAGTGATAGCCCTTGGAGGTTAGATATAAATGGAACAAATGACACCTTGTATTTTTTGAATAATGGTATTTACCGAATGACTATAAATTCAACATCATTACCAACTGCTTCATTTATAGCACAAGGCAGCAATAATTTTTACGGATTAGGCATTGACCCCGCAAGCAGTATTATTTATGTGGCTGATGCGGTGGATTATGTTCAGAGAGGTGTCATTTATCGCTACCGGCCAGACGGAACATTGATAAATACTTTTCTTGCAGGAATAATTCCCGGAGATTTTTATTTTAAGTAAAATGAATACTAAACACGAACAAAAAGTATGTAAACGATGCAGCGACCAGTTTGAATGTAAAGTTGGAAATATTACTCAATGCCAATGCTATGGTATAGGATTTACAGACGCAGAAAAAAGTTATTTGGACGAAAAGTTTGATGATTGCCTTTGTCGCAACTGCCTTGTAGCAATAAAAAGAGAATATAAATTTAAACCTTTAAAAGAAAAAATGCGATTCATACTATCACTAATAAAACCAAAATAAAACAAATAAAATAATTTTAAAACTAAAAAAATGGAAATGAAACAAGTCAACCTACGCTTTAGCGTATTAGCTGTAATCATTGTATTAGCAGCTTTTTCAAGATTAATACCACATATGCCGAACTTCTCTCCGCTTGGAGCAATTGGACTATTTGGTGCAGCATATTTCACTAAAAAATGGCAAGCATTTTTAATTCCTATTGCAGCCACTTGGATAAGCGATTTGTTTATAAACAATGTCATCTATGCACAATACTATCCTTCATTCACTTGGTTTTACGAAGGGTTCTATTGGCAATACGGAAGTTATGCCTTAATCACTTTTGCAGGACTTTTGATTTTCAAAAAAATAAACACCCCAAGAATTTTAGCAGGAGCATTAACAGCAACAGCACTATTTTTTCTTATCACTAATTTTGGTTGCTTCCCGGGCACCCCATCCTACCCGCAAAACTTCGGTGGTTTAATGGCTTGCTACGCAGCAGGAATTCCTTTTTTGAAAGGAACATTACTTGGCGACTTATTTTATTCAGGCGTATTATTTGGTTCTTATGCACTATTACAACAGCGTTATCCGATATTAAAATTAGCATAAAGCAGTATGAAAATTGACAAACCAAAAGCTATATTTAGTTGGAGCGGGGGCAAAGATTCTTCCTATTGTTTACATAAAGTATTAACAGAAATGCAGTTTGATGTAAAATATTTACTAACCACCGTAAACGCCAATTTTAAGCGTATATCAATGCACGGAGTCAGAGAAGAACTATTAGACAAACAAGCGGAATCCATCGGTATTCCATTGCTAAAAGTATATGTTACCGAAGGAACAAATGCAGAATATGAAAAACAAATGGAAAGCATTTTGCTGAAAGCAAAATCAGACGGAATTGAATATGTAATATTTGGAGATATTTTTTTAGAAGATTTAAGAATATATCGTGAAAATAATTTAGCGAGAGTGGGTATGAAAGCCATTTTTCCATTATGGAAAATGGATACAAGCTTTTTGATTAATGATTTTTTAGACAAAAACTTTAAAACAATTACTTGTTGCGTTAATGACGGATACTTTAATGAAGATTGGGTAGGGAAAGAAATTGACCAATCATTTATTAACCAATTACCTAAAGCCGTTGACCCCTGCGGAGAAAATGGCGAGTATCACACTTTTTGTTATGAAGGACCTGTTTTTAAAAAGAAAATATTATTTTCTATTGGAGAAAAACTTTACAAACCTTTGGAAATAAAAACAAAAAATGATTCTGTTTGCATATCAAATAACGTTACAAAAGGATTTTGGTTTTGCGATTTAATTTCAGTATAAGAAAAAAATGTAAGCGGACTGAAATTCTAAAGTTAAGACCTAACCGACCTTGGAAAAAAACTATTCGCTACTAGCTTTCCAAGTTATTAAGCCAGGCGGTAAAGTGATTAGCGTTGCTGGCCCTTTAGATGAAGCAAGTGCAAACATGTTTGATATGCCAGATTACAAATTACCGGAAGATTTAGCAAAGGCAATTTTTGCAAAAGAGGCTACGTACAAATTTATTTTCATGCACCCAATGGAGCACAGTTAAGACAAATTAAAACTTTGGTTGAAGATGAAAAAATCAAACCTATCCTAGATAAAGTTTATCCCTTCTCTGAAAGTATTGATGCGTTCACACACCTGGCTTCAGGTAGAGCAAAAGGAAAAATTGTAATTAAGATAAATTAAAATCACTTAGATTCAACTAAAAAAAACAAACCATGGATATACTAAAAAGATTATTAGGAATTGCACCAAAGTTAGAGTCGGACGGGTCTTACAGTCCTTCAAAACTTGCCTTAAAGTTAGGAACCGTTTCGAAAACTGATTTCGAAAATATTTTATACACGAAATACCAGGGAAACAAGTCTAAGATCTTGGTAATTTTCACAGAACAAAAAAACATGAAAATGCAGAATGGCAAATTGTTTTCTACAGGAAATCATCCGGTAGAAGCCTTGGTACCTATGCTGCATCTTAAAAATGCCGGCTTTGATTTTGAAATAGCCACACCAACCGGAAAGCCTGTGGTTTTTGAAATGTGGGCCTTCCCTGAAAAAGATGAACATGTAAAAGCAATTTACGAGGAATACAAATCAAGTTTTGAGCAGCCAAAAAAACTACAAGACTTTATTTATACTTCAATGACAGAATCAGCACCTTATGCAGCCGTATTTATACCCGGTGGACATGGAGCTATGCTCGGTATTCCAGAAGACGAAAACGTTGGAAAAATATTGACCTGGGCTCATGAAAATAATTTATTTACGATTACACTTTGTCATGGACCGGGTTCATTATTAACAACTACACTCAATAATCAGCAGTTTCTTTACAAAGGATACAACATGGCTGTATTCCCCGATTCGGTTGATAAAATGACGCCCTTGATCGGCTATTTGCCCGGACAAATGCCTTGGGGATTAAGTGAAAAACTAAAGAGTATGGGAGCTAATATTGTAAATTCTAAGTCAGACAAAACCGTGTGTTTAGACAGAAAATTAATCACAGGAGCAAGTCCATTGGCATCTAATGAATTAGGAAAACTGGCAGCAACTACGTTGTTGAAAGAGTTGAAATAGTACCCTTATAACAGCAAGATTATCACTACAAGTATCCAAGCGGACACGAAGGAGATGCCCCTGTGCTGGATTTTTCTCATAAAAAAAGCAGCGTTTTTACTTTATGTGTATTCTGATACGGAAAAAAGTAATTTACTATTAGCCGACTTTGGCAAGTTTAAAATAGGGAAAGCCTGCATCGCTGTTAAACAACTTTCAGACCTTAATATAACGGTCTTAAAAGAACTCTGTTTAGTTTTGATTTTACTGAATAGTGCTATACTTGAAAATGAAATTTGAATACATTATTATTCAAATTTTGGCAAACACGCTACTCGATTGGTGACTAGACCATATTAAGAATTTATAATGTGTGAATTATATAACTTTTTTCTAAAATTGCATAACAACATTGGTTATAAATAATGGCACTTTTATACGTTGAACATCAATTACGATATGGAAACAAATAAAGTGACTTGTTGGGAGATTTGCATTAGAGGTTGAAAAAGTAAAATCCATGTAGATCAATTTATGAAATGCAGTTGTTGTACAGATTCTAATATTCAATCGACAATGTAATTTATTTGAGAAGCCACTTCATCTTTCTAAAACAAAAAAACACAATCAAATTGCTCTCAAACATAAACCTCTGATACTGATATATTAAAAGTAAGCCTAGTTTTTACAACTCCTTATTGTTTAATAAGATTGGTAAAACTGACAAATCTCATAGAAAACTTAAGTGAGAAAATTAGTATTATACATCATTAATTCAAAAATCAGTAACTTAATTTTTTATGGATCATTCTAATCATCATCCTAAAGAAAGCATCAACGGCCATTCTTTACATACCGAAAGTGCTCATGACAAACATGCAGGGCACCACGTTGCCGATTTTTGGAAAAGGTTTGTTATATGCTCAATAGTTTCAATTCCCGTGCTTGCTTTTTCGCACATGGTTCAACAGGGATTAGGTTTTGAGCTAACATTTAAAGGGGATAATTATGTATTATCCATTCTATCCACTTTTATTTTCTTTTATGGGGGTTATCCATTCCTAAAAGGCTTATACAATGAAGTAAAAGACAATGCAATTGGCATGATGACACTTATTGGTGTGGCAATTTCAGTGGCATGGTCGTATAGTGTAGCCATTACTTTGGGATTGCAGGGAATGGACTTCTATTGGGAAATGGCAACCCTGATAGACATCTTATCGGTCATTTTTTGAAATGAAGTCGGTAATGGGAGCTTCACGCTCGTTAGAGCTGCTCGTAAAAATGATGCCATCAACTGCTCATCATATAAAAGACGGACACATTCACGATATTCCAGTAAGTGAATTGAAAATTGGAGACCTTGTTATGGTAAAGCCGGGCGAAAAAATTCCAGTCGATGGATTAGTAACCGAAGGAGAAAGCTATGTGAATGAAAGTATGCTCACAGGCGAAAGCAAACCCGTAAAAAAAGAAAAAGACAGCAAAGTAATTGGAGGAGCGATAAATAGTAACGGTTCGCTCACGCTTAAAGTAGTAAGTACAGGAAAGGACAGTTACCTCAACAAAGTGATAAAATTGGTTGAGGATGCTCAAAAAATAAAATCTAAAACTCAAAATTTTGCCGACCGGGCTGCTAAGGTTTTAACTTTTGTTGCTATGGGCGGGGGCGTTGCTACACTTATAGTTTGGCTCATGTTGGGATTCCCTTTTGTTTTTGATTTAGAAAGAATGGTAACGGTAATGGTTATTTCATGTCCTCATCCATTGGGGTTAGCAGTGCCTTTAGTGGTAGCTATTTCAACCTCAATTGCTGCACAAAAAGGGTTACTTATTCGTAATAGAACTGCCTTCGAAAATGCGCGATTAATTACTACCATCATTTTTGACAAAACCGGAACACTAACCAAAGGTTCTCATGAATTGCAAGAAGTAAAAGTGTTGAATACAAAATATGATGACAAAGAATTACTCCGTCTGGCATCAGGCATTGAGCAACATTCTGAACATTATATCGCTGCGGGTTTATTGCGAAAAGTAAAGGAATTGAAAATTGAAATTCCAAAATCAGAAAAGTTCAATTACCTGCCCGGTATAGGATTGGAAGGAAACGTGGAAGGAAAAGAAATAAAGGTAGTAGGTCCGAATTATTTGAAAGAACAAAACATCAAAATAACAGACACAATCGATAATTTCACAGGCACGGTTGTTTACATTTTGATAAACAAAGACGTTGCTGGATATTTTACCTTCTCTGACCAAATAAGAGAAAGCTCTTTTGAAGCCATTCAAATTCTTAAAGCAGCAGGAATTAAAAATTTACTACTCACTGGCGATAATGAAAAAGTGGCAAAGAAAGTAAGCGATGAATTACAAATGGAAGGCTATTTAGCTAATGTATTGCCGCACGACAAATTAGAAAAAGTAAAAGAACTTCAGCTAAAAGGGGAATTTATAGCCATGACGGGAGATGGCGTAAACGATGCTCCTGCATTGGCACAAGCCGATGTTGGAATTGCAGTAGGATCAGGCACAGATGTAGCAGCTGAAACAGCGGATATTATACTCGTTAATTCAGACCCAAAAGATATTGCCAATTTAATTTTATTTGGAAAGGCTACATACAACAAAATGATACAAAACCTTTGGTGGGCTGCTGGATACAACATTATTGCAATTCCGCTAGCTGCGGGCGTATTATACCAATGGAATATTGTACTTAGCCCCGCAATTGGTGCAGTATTGATGAGTTTAAGCACCATTGTTGTAGCAATAAATGCACAACTTTTAAAAAGGAAACTAGCATGATAGAAAAAATCATTTCATGGTCGATGCACAACCGTTTCTTTGTTTGGATTGGCATTTTGATGATTGTGGTTGGAGGAGTTTGGTCTGTAATAACCACTCCTGTTGATGCCATACCCGACCTTTCTGAAAATCAGGTGATTGTTTACACCGAATGGATGGGCCGTAACCCACAAATTATAGAAGACCAAATTACCTATCCCCTAGTTTCAAACTTACAAGGCATACCCAATGTAAAATCCATTCGTGCAGCATCCATGTTTGGCATGAGCTTCATCTTTGTGATATTTAACGATGATGCAGAAATTTATTGGGCAAGAACCCGTGTGTTGGAGCGATTGAACTTTGCACAACAGGCATTACCGCAGGGTGTTACGCCCTCGCTCGGGCCCGATGGAACCGGTGTAGGCCATGTATTCTGGTACACCTTACAAGGCGGTGGTTACGATTTGGGAGAGTTACGCGCAGTGCAAGATTGGTATGTAAAATTCGCTTTGCAAAATGTGCAAGGCGTAAGCGAAGTGGCATCCTTTGGCGGTTTTCAAAAAAGGTATCAGGTAGATATCAATCCTAACAAGTTGATTTATTACAACATTTCAGCAATGGATGTGGCAAATGCAATAAAGGCTAACAACCGCGATGTGGGTGGCAGCATTTATGAAATGAACCGCATGGGCTACATGATTAGAGGCTTGGGCTATATCAAAGACATTCAGGATATTGAAGAAATTTCTGTTGGCTCAAATAAATCCATCCCTATTAAACTGAAAGATGTTGCCGATGTGCAAATGAGCAGCGATATCCGTTTAGGAATTGTGGATGAAAACGGAGAAGGCGAAGTTGTTGGTGGTGTGGTAGTTGCCCGATACGGAGAAAATGCCAAAGAGGTAATAGACAACGTGAAAACAAAATTGGGTGATGTAGAAAAAGGATTGCCCCCTGGTGTAAAAATTAAAATTGCTTACGATAGAAGCAACCTTATTGAGGCAGCAATTGCCACTTTAAAAGAAGCATTGATTGAAGAAATTATTGTTGTAGCTCTCGTTGTATTATTATTTCTGTTTCATGTGCGTAGCGCAACAGTTGTTATTGTTACAATTCCTTTATCGGTTTTAATCGGATTTATGTTGGTAAAACTTTTTGGCATTTCTCTCAACATCATGTCATTGGGTGGTATTGCGCTGGCAATTGGTGATTTGGTGGATGCAGGAATTGTAATGACTGAAAATGCCTACAAAGGCTTGGTAAAGGCAGTTTTAAAAACAGACGAATAATGGAAAAGCAACGAATAGGAAATACCAAAGAATTAAGCGAAGAGGAACGCATCAAAATTATTGAGCGTTCATCACGCACTGTTGGGCGAGCTGTTTTCTTTTCCATTCTCGTTACACTCATTTCCTTCGCCCCCATTCTGTTTTTGGAGGGTCAAGAAAAAAAATTATTTTCTCCATTGGTATTCACAAAAACATTTGTAATGATTGGCTCTGCCATTGTTGCTTTATTTATTGTGCCAATGTTGCTGCGCTCTTTAATGAAGGGCAAACTCATACCCGAAAGCAGAAACCCTATTGCAAACTTTTTTATAAAAATATACAGCCCAGTGTTGCGGCTTTGCCAGCGTTGGAAAAAAACAGTCATTGCAATTTCAATCTTGATTGTATTAGGAAGCATTCCTTTTGTGTTGCATTTGGGTTCTGAATTTATGCCCCCTTTAGATGAAGGTTCATTGTTGTTTATGCCCGTAACGCTTCCCGATGTTTCCAACAATGAAGCCAAGCGTATTTTACAGGTGCAGGACAAACTCATTATGACAATTCCTGAAGTGGAAAATGTGCTCGGCAAAGCAGGAAGAGCTTATACCGCTACCGACAATGCACCCATGAGCATGATTGAAAGTATTATTTTACTGAAACCAAAATCGGAATGGCGCGAAGGAATGACTACAGAAAAACTCATCACAGAGTTAAACGATAAGGTGCAAATACCGGGTGTTACAAGCGGTTGGACACAGCCCATCATCAACCGAATCAACATGCTTTCAACCGGAGTGAGAACAGATATCGGTATAAAAATTTATGGACAAGAATTAGATACCATCTACAACATTGCCCGGCAAATTGAAAAATCGTTGCAGGGCATTGAAGGGCTTGCAGACTTATATGTAGAGCAATTGACCGGAGGAAAATATCTCGACATAAAAATCAATCGTGAAGAAATTGCCCGCTACAATCTTTCCATTGAAGAAGTAAATATGATTATTGAAATGGCATTGGGCGGAATGCCACTGACGCAAACCGTTGAAGGTCGGCAACGTTTCAGTGTTTCCATGCGATTGGCACAGGACTTCAGAAGTGATATAGCGGAAATAAAACGCACACCTATTCAAACATCCGGCTATGGAGTTATTCCTTTATCATCAGTTGCAGATATTGAAATTTCAGAAGGTCCGCCTATGATAAATTCTGAAAACGCCATGCTTAGGGGAACGGTTTTGTTCAATGTGCGTGGCAGAGACATGGGAAGCGTGGTAAGTGATGCAAAACAACGCATAGATAAAGATTTTGAAAAACTACCCAATGGCTATTTCATTGAGTGGAGCGGACAATATGAAAATAAAGTCCGTGCAGAAAAGCGTTTGAAAATTATCATTCCTATTACGCTTTTAATTATTGCCTTCGTGCTCTATTTCACCTTTCATTCTGTAAAAGAAATGTTGATTGTGCTTTCCAGCATTCCCATTGCATTAATCGGTGGCGTGTATTCCATGTATTTTTTTGAGGTGAATTTTTCAGTAGCCGTTGCAGTAGGTTTTATTGCTCTCTTTGGTATTGCCGTAGAAACAGGTGTGCTGATGCTTGTTTATTTGAATGAAGCCATTCGGGATAAAGTAGAAGAAAAGAAAAGTGCAGAACTAACACAGGAAGATATCAAAACGGCTGTTTTTTCGGGTGCTGTAATGCGTGTTCGTCCAAAACTGATGACCGTAATAGCTGATATGTTGGGTTTAATGCCTATCCTTTTAGCAACGGGCGTTGGAAGTGATGTAATGAAACCCATCACCATTCCTTTTGTTTTCGGACTAATAACCTCTACGCTTTTTGTTTTGATAGTGCTTCCTGTAGTTTATCAATTAGTAAAAGAATATGAATTGAAAAAACATGGTAAAGTGGAATATTTAGAAATAAAAGACTAACGAAATAAAAATCAAAATGACGAACTCAAATCACATATTATTCTTCAATAAAATTGGCATAGCTGATATAGCCAAAGTTGGTGGAAAAAACGCCTCATTGGGCGAAATGTATAATCAACTTAACCCGAAAGGCATTGGTATTCCTAATGGTTTTGCATTGACTGCTGATGCTTATCGGTTGTTTCGCAAGCATAACGACATTGAGCAGAAATTAAATGAACTGTTACTTTCGTTAGACACTGAGCATTATTCCAATCTTATTTCAATTGGCGAAACTGCAAGAACTTTGATTTTATCCGGAACTTTTCCAAAAGAAATTATTGCATCGGTTAATGATGCATATCAAAAACTTTCAGCCGATTGCGAAATAAATAATTTAGATGTAGCAGTTCGCAGTAGTGCCACAGCCGAAGATTTACCAACAGCAAGTTTTGCTGGCAGAATGGAATCGTTTTTAAATATTAGCGGAGAAAAGCAATTAATGGAAGCTGTTCATCGCTGTTATGCTTCTTTATTTACCGACCGTGCCATCAAATACCGACACGATATGGGTTTTACAGGAATTGATGTGGCTATTTCGGTGGGTGTGCAACAAATGGTTCGCAGCGATAAAGCATCATCGGGTGTTGCATTTACCATCGACCCTGATAACGGCTTTGAAAACGGTATTATCATAAACAGTGCCTGGGGCTTAGGCGAAAATATAGTGCAAGGCAGAGTAACGCCAGATGAATGGACGGTTTTTAAACCCACACTTTTTGATGAAAAATTAAATCCGATTTTAAAAAGTAATTGTGGAAGAAAAGAATACACCATGTTGTATGTTAAAAATGCTGAAGGAGCATCTGCCGAAAAAACCATTGCAAATATTGAAACATCGGTAGAGAAGCAGAAAGAATTTTCGCTTACAAAAAATGAAGTAATTCAGTTAGCTCAATGGTGTTACAAAATAGAACAACACTACCGCAAAGCGATGGATATTGAATGGGCAAAAGATGGATTGAATAATCAACTCTACATTGTTCAGGCACGACCGGAAACCATTCACGGCAAAGAAAATAAACAAGTAAGGGAAATTTTCACACTTAAAGAAAAAGGGAAACTGCTCACCAAAGGAATTGCCCTTGGCGATGCGATTGCTTCGGGCAAAGCCCGAATTATTTTCAATCCGCAAGATGGCGGGCAATTACAAAAAGGGGAAATATTGGTAACTGATATTACCAACCCCGATTGGGATCCGGTATTAAAAAAAGCGGCAGCTATTATTACCAACAAAGGTGGCAGAACAAGTCATGCCGCTATTGTTGCTCGTGAATTGGGAACAGTTGCAGTGGTAGGTTGCGGCAATGCAACCGAAACCATTAAAAACGGACAAGAAATTACCGTTTCATGTGCCGAAGGAAAAGAAGGAAATATTTATGACGGAATTTTAAAATGGGATATAACCGAACAGGATTATAGCCATTTGCCAATGCCCGAAACCGCTCCCATGTTTATCCTTGCCGACCCCGACCGTGCTTTTGAATTGAGTAATTATCCGAATAAAGGCGTTGGTTTATTGCGATTAGAATTTGCTATTAGCAACAGTATTCGCATTCATCCTTTGGCTTTGATAGAGCCAGAAAAATTAACTGACGAAAAAACAAAAATAGAAATACAAGAACTGACAAAGGATTATGTCGATGTCAAAACTTATTTCGTTGATAAACTTGCTGAAGCCGTATCAACAGTAGCTGCCGCATTTTACCCAAAAGATGTAATTGTGCGAATGAGCGATTTCAAGAGCAATGAGTATGCAAACCTTATTGGCGGGAAATATTTTGAACCACAAGAAGAAAACCCAATGATTGGTTTGCGTGGAGCTTCGCGTTATTACAGTGATTTTTACCGTAAGGGCTTTGCACTTGAATGTGAAGCCATGAAAAAAGTGCGGAACGAAATGGGAATGAGCAATGTAAAGTTGATGATTCCTTTTTGCCGCACTGTTGAAGAAGGCGAAAAAGTACTTTCAGAAATGGCTGCCAATGGATTGAAACAGAAAGAAGGTGGATTGGAAATTTATGTGATGATTGAAATACCAAGCAACGTGTTGCTCGCAGATGAATTTGCAAAACTCTTTGACGGATTTTCCATCGGTTCTAATGATTTAACACAACTTACCCTGGGATTGGACAGAGATTCGGCATTGGTAAGTTATTTATTCAATGAAGAAAACCCTGCTGTTAAAGGATTGATAAAAGAAACCATCAGAGCCGCCAAACGCAACAACATAAAAGTGGGCTTATGCGGACAAGCGCCAAGCGATATTCCCGCCTTCGCAAAATTTTTGGTAGATGAAGGCATTGACAGCATTTCCTTTAATCCCGATGCTTTGATAAAAGGAATTGAAAATATTGTGGAGGCGGAAAAATGTATAGTTGCTATTTGTGATAGCAATGCTATTATTTGAAAAACAATTACTATCTTTTCAAAATAAATTTTTATTAACAATTAAAAAACAAACAAAATGAATGCATTAATTTTAATCAGCACAATAGGTTTATTATTTTTTTTATTCAGCGGAATAAGAATTATAAGACCCACACAACGAGGGTTAATTGAGCGTTTTGGAAAATACCAAAAATTCGGCAACGCTGGATTTCACTGGATTATACCTGTAATTGACAGAATGTTTTTGGTTAATGTAACCGAACAAATGGTAGATGCCGAACCGCAAGAAATCATTACCAATGATAACCTGAATGCCAGCGTGGATGCGGTGGTTTATTTTAGAGTACTGGAGGAAGAAGAAAATGTAAAAAACTCGCAATACCATGTAAATGATTATAAATCACAAATTATTAATCTTTCACGTACCACACTCCGAAACATCATCGGTACACTCACGTTGAAATCTGCTAACAGCGAACGAAATAAAATAAATTCTGAGTTTCACCGAACCCTTTCTGATGAAACAAAAAACTGGGGAATTACCATTGTAAGAACTGAATTGAAACAAATTGACCCGCCAAAAGATGTACAGGAAACCATGAATAAAGTGGTAAAAGCGGAGAATGAAAAAATTGCAGCTATTGATTATGCCACTGCAGCCGAAACGGTGGCTGACGGAGTAAAAAGAGCTAAAATAAAAGAAGCCGAAGGTTTCAAGCAATCAAAAATATTACATGCAGAGGGTGAAGCCGATGCCATTAAATTAGTAAATGAAGCAGCCGATAAATATTTTGTTGGTAATGCCCAATTATTAAAGAAGTTGGAAACGGTAGAGGCTTCACTTAAATCCAATTCTAAAATTGTTATCCCTACAGGGACAGAATTAGTAAACGTAATTGGAGAAATGGCAGGTGTGATGCCGCTAAGGTAGTCGAAGGAAACATTGCATTCCGACACGTTGATAAAAGGAAGCCGAAGTTAAGACTTCGATTGGTGGCAATTTTAACTAATAGTTTTAAAATGAACTGACAAGCCGAACACAGTTTTAAGAAGTAGGTAAAAAAAATTAGAAAAATGAACGGAAAAAAATTAATACTTAGCTTGCTTGTGATAACAAGCGCACTAACCTCTTGCAACCAAGCAACCGAGAAAGCAAAAGAAGAAGCAAGCAAAGTTCTTTCTACGGCAAATGAACAAGTGCAAAAGGTAATTAATGAATTAGGCTTAGTCTATGTGGAAGAAGGAGCGCAAAACATTATCACTTATGACGAAGTAAATGCCGCTCAACAAGCATGGTGTGATGCTTTGGTGAAAATTGGAAAACTAAAAGAAGATGGCGGTGATTACAAGGCTTTTGCAAGTGAAGTGCTTTCTTCTGCCTACAATTATGACAGCGGTAAAGTTTTCTTCAAACCGACATTGGCATTTGGCGACCAAACTTTTAGAAACGACAAAAAAGGTGCGTTAGCCTACTTTGTTGGAGGTGACCCGGAATATCCTAATGATAAAGGTTTTGCACTTACGCCTTGGGTAAAGGCTCGCTACGACAACGCAGGTGGGAAAAATGAAGGCATACAAATTTATGGTTCTGTGGCTATTACAATGGGCAACGTTTGGGTTACTGGCAAAGATGGAAAAGAAGTAATGGTTGATAAAACATGGGTTTTCAAAAAAGGGAAAGATGGTAAACTAAAAATAATAGTTCATAAATCATCACTTCCTTTTGCACCACCAACCAAATAATTGGAGGCAGTAAACTAAAATATAAATGAAATGAAAACAATTAGAGTTGCCGTAAATGGTTACGGAGTTATTGGAAAAAGAGTGGCTGATGCGGTGGCATTGCAAGATGACATGGAACTTACAGGTGTGTGTGATGTTGCAACAGATTGGCGTATTAGAATGTCGTTATCAAAAGGATTTTCGCTTTATGTTCCTAATGAAGCAATAAATCAAACAATGAAGGATGCAGAAATAAATACAACTGGTTTGTTACAAGACCTTATTGCCAACGCTGATATTATTGTTGACTGCACTCCCAAAAACATTGCTGCTCAAAACATAGAGCTGTATAAAAAAGCGGGAATAAAATTTATTTTACATGGTGGCGAAAAACATAAAACTACCGGTCATTCCTTCTGTGCTGACAGTAATTATTCAACGGCACTCAACCGTGATTCCACAAGAGTAGTTTCATGTAATACAACTTCCATTGTAAGAACTTTAACTGCATTAAAACAGGCAGGGCTGCTCGCGAAAGCAAGAGGCACTTTGTTGCGAAGGGCAACGGACCCATGGGAAAGTCACCTCGGAGGTATCATGAATACACTTGTTCCGGAACAGGATATTCCAAGCCACCAAGGACCGGATGCACAACATGTAGATTCTGAATTGGATGTAATTACAGTCGCAGTTAAGGTGCCTGAAACCCTAAGCCATCTGCATTATTGGAATGTTCAACTTACACGAAAGGCATCTAAAGAAGAAGTGTTCGCTGCTTTTAATACTTCGTCAAGAATAGCCATGATTGAACATGGCGATGGATTATCTGCCAATAACACCTTAAAGGAGTTGATGTTGGATTTAAACCGTCCTTATGGAGATATGTATGAAGTAGCATTGTGGAAAGACATGCTGAAAGTGGTTGATGATGAATTGTTTTATGCATACATAGTGGATAACCAAGCCATTGTTATACCGGAAACCATTGATGCAATAAGAGCTTTGACAGGCATTGAACAGGATGCATTAAAATCAATTCAAAAAACAAATGACAGTTTAGATATAAAGCAGGTATTTGTCTAATGAAAAAAATGAAAACATATTGTATTTAATTCTAATACTTCAAAAAAAGAATCAAAACCAACAAAACAAAAATATGAAAAACTACTTACTTACACTAACCTTAATGCTTTTTAGCTTCTCGTTTTTTAGCTTCAATATACCTACTGGTAAAATTGATTATAAATACGAAAGCACAGTTATTATAAATATTAAAAAGCACACTTCAGAAGAGATACAAACTGCACATGATTTACTTTTAAAAAACAATACAATAATTATAGATTATCAATGCCTCGTTTCGGGCGTTATCGTTTTTAAGATAAGTCATAATTATACACATGAAGCAGATGTAAAACCCTTTGTTTATAAAGCGTTGAGTAGTAAAATACCTGTAAGCAGAATAAGTATACTATTTGTAGATATACATTCAAAAATAAATCAGTGCTAAATAATTTAAGTAATAATGAAAACATTAGTTTACAGCATACACGGGTTTGATAAACCGTTTTTAGAAAAGGCAAGTAACGGCAAACACGAATTAGTTTTTACTGAGCAGCCTTTAAATGAAACCACAGCACACCTTGCAAAAGGATTTGATGCAGTGGCACTTTTTACTTCCGATAAAGCATCGGCAGAAGTGTTAGAAAAACTACATGATTACGGAGTAAAATTTATTGCGCTTCGCTCGGTTGGTTATGACCATGTTGATTTGCCAAAAGCAAAACAATTAGGAATTAAAGTGGCAAATGTTCCGGCCTATTCACCTTATGCAATTGCTGAACATTCAGTAGCATTATTGATGGCATTGAATCGAAAAATTTTATTAAGCCAACAATTAATGCAGCAAAATGATTTTCGCTTGGATAAATTAGTTGGTTTTGATTTGCATGGTAAAACAATTGGTATTGTTGGTACCGGAAAAATTGGGACAGCATTCACTAAAATTATGCACGGCTTTGGGTGCAAACTTTTAGCTTATGATATAGAAGTAAACAAAGAACTCATCAAGGAAACTCAAATTGAATATGTTTCTCTTGAAAATGTTTGTAAGCAGTCAGACGTTATATCCATCAACTGTCCATTAAATGCCGCCACCAAATACATGTTCAACAAATCAACATTTTCAATGATGAAAAAAGGAGTTGTATTCATCAATACAGCCCGTGGCGGAATTGTTAATACCTTAGATTTAATAGAAGCATTAAACAACGGAATAGTATCGTATGCAGGTTTAGATGTATATGAAAACGAAAAGCCAATTTTCTTTCACAACCTCATTGATAAAATAATGGATGATGAATTATTTGAAAAACTTCGTTCCTATCCGAATGTTTTAATAACCGGACATCAAGCCTTTTTAACAAATGAGGCTTTAGAAGGTATTGCTACCACGACAATGAATAACATTGACCAATGGTCTAAGGAGGGAAAATCAATTAACGACATCAATTAAATATAAAAAATGAAACTACTAGTAACCACCGATTTTTCGACAAATTCAAAAGGAGCAATTAGATTTGCCCAGACCCTTGCAAAGCAATCTAAAAATGTAGAGGTTGTTTTCTACCATGCCATCCATATTCTGCAACCTACAAGGTGGAGCGATGTTTTTTTTAATGCGTATAAGGATGAAGAAATAGAGCGTCTTTCCGCTGAACTCAAAAAGTTTATCCATTCAGTTATTGGCAAGGATAAAGCAAAATTCGCTGATGTTAAGTTTGTTGTTGATAATTGTATTTCAACGGAAAAAGACATCATAAAATATGCAGAGAAAAACAAAATAGACTTTATATGTATTGCTACCCAAGGGGCTGGTATGCTTAGAAAAATAATGGGAACACATACCTCATATATAGTAAATAATTCTAAAGTACCTGTGTTAGTAATACCAAGTCATTATAGAACTAAACCTATTCAAAATGCCACTTATTTATCTGATTTTGAAAATCTCAAAAGTGAATTATTAAAGATTTCAAAACTCTCAACAGACATTTCTTTGCATTTAGAAGTATTACATTATTCATCTATTGTACTTGATAAGAAGAAGTTTGAAAAAAATAAAGAATTATTCAACACAAAAGAATTTGAGAATACTCAATTAAATATTCAAAAAAACAACCTTGAACTTTCCCTTGTTGACAGAGTAGCAAAGTATGTTCAAAAATCAAAACCTGAGTTATTAATAATGTTCACCAAGAGAGAAAAAAGCTTTTTTGAAAGTATATTCTTGCCAAGTAAATCGGCAGAATTGACCTACTCGACTAAAGTACCTGTGTTGATTTTTTCAAAATGAAGCCAGTTAAAAGAAATTATTTTGTAAATATTATCAGAAAGTTTAAGATAAACTTATTAAAAATATATTATGCTAGAGGAAGTGCACACGAAGTTGCATTAGGTGCGGCTATAGGAGCATTTTGGGGTGTATTTCCAACTTTTGGTTTAAGTACAATTTTATCCATTTTACTATACAAGATATTTCGTTTTAATTTAGTGGTGGCAATTTCCGCAGCGTTTATTTCAAACCCTTTAACAAGTCCATTCCTCTTAGTGATTAGCTATAAGGTTGGAACATATTTCATCAAAACAGATATAAAATTTGAATATGACAAATGGTATCAAAATATTTCGCAAATCGGATATGTTTTATTTTTGGGAGCTACAATAGTTAGTATGCTTACAAGTTTATTGGTTTATTTTATTGCCAAATATGCTGTTGAATATAGAAACAAGGTAAGACTAACAAAATTCAACACCAAAACTTCTGTAAAATGAATGTTCTAATGCTGCTCCTAACATTTTTATGTTTACTCACCGGAGTTTTTGTTTTCAAAAAGCTGTGGTTGGGCGCGTTGGCTGCGGTGATTATTTTTTTGATTTTCAAAATCAGTATTCATTCTAGTTTTGACACCATCACTGTTCCATTAAGTTCTGCATTTCTAATTTCATTTGAGTTAACGCTATTACTCTTTGGTGCTTTTTTATTTTACAATATATTATCATCAAACAATCATTTCAACGGTTTTATTAAAGCAACCTCTGCTTTATCATCCAAGCTTTCGATAGTAATTATTTTGTGTTTGTTTATGGGAAGCTTTATGGAAGGGATTGCAGGATTTGGTATTCCTGCAATGCTCATTGCTCCCTTGATGTTAGTGGTAGGCTTTAAACCTTTAACAAGTATCGCTCTTCCTTTAGCCGCCAACACCATCGCTGTTACATTCGGTGCATTAGGAACACCTTTGAAAATTGGTTTAGGAATTTATACATCGGATACAACGGTGCTGTATACCCTTTTGCTAAATAGCTTACCTGCATTGACTTTGCCATTTATTATGGCTTTTTTATACGGCAAAACCGAGCAGATAAAAATAGATTGGAGTAAAGAATGGAAAATACTTTTGGGTGCAGGTTTTTGTTTTTTAGTTCCTTATTCGATAACAGGTATATTCAGTATTGAATATCCTTCGGTTGTTGCCGGAGTTTTCGGATTAATCTCTTTTGTGTTTTTCTTTATACCTAAAAAGGAAAGTCCGTCATTACTTTTTTGGTGGAAAACCTTTTACCCCTATTTTCTCTTTGTGTTTTTACTAATTAGTGCTAAACATTTTTTAAGCGAATACGCTTGGAAAGTAAATGAAACCCTAAAGCCTATTTCGTTTTACCAACCGGGAGTAGTTTTTATACTTACCGGCATTCTTTATTTATTGCTGATTAAAAAAAGACAACTTGTTTTATCATTCATTCATCAAAGCAAATTAACCGTTTTTAAAATTGCCAAACCAATACTAACTATTGTTTTATTAGTTTGCTTCACACAATTAATTCAGAAAGAAGTATCAGGTATAGCACATTCCTATTATTCCGGTTTGTCGGAAGTATTTCAAATTTTCATTACTCCTGTTATGGGTGCATCGGGCAGTTTTATTACAGGTAGCGCCACCATGAGCAATTTATTGTTGAGCAACGGCATAAAGACATCAGCATTTCTTTTACCCTTGCTGTTAGCATTATTGCATACCGGCAGTGCTATTGGCAATGCCATATCATTTCAGAATATCATTATGGTAAAATCAGTAATCAACCATGATGTAACAGAAGCAAAAATACTTCGGTACAATCTTTTTGTAGTTTGTTTGTATCTGCTACCTGTAATACTATTAGCACTAACTATACAACTATTCCATATTATATTATGAAACGGATAAAAAAAAGAGGGTATAAAAAAATTATTATTGCAATTTTTCTTGTCATAGTGGTGTTCGGATTATATTATTACTTCAGTAAAGATGAAAAAGATAAACCGGCAACAACACTCAGTAAACCCTATGAACCACCTTTTAATAAAGAAGGCGAATTGTTCTTCATTAGCAGTGAAAATATTGACACTATAAAAGCAATAGATATTGAAGTTGCATCAGACGATTATAAAAGGACGCAGGGTTTAATGTACAGGCGTTCGATGGCAGATTCATTGGGGATGCTGTTTATTTTTGAAAAAGAGGAACCTCAGTCATTTTGGATGCGGAACACTTATATTTCCTTAGACATTATTTATGTTAACAAGCAATATGAAATTGTTACTATACAAAAATATACTCAACCTTTTTCAGAATTCGGTATTCCATCCTATAAACCGGCAATGTATGTAGTAGAAACTATTGCGGGATTTTGCGATAAGTATAAAATAAAAGAAGGGGATAAAGTATATTACCGACTTGGTTTAACAATTAATTGAATTTACAAATGCAGTATTTAGAACTATGGAAATTTTTGGCAGGGCTTGGCTTATTCCTTTATGGAATGGGGCAATTGGAGCATGTGATGAAAAATGTTACCGGTCGCTCTTTCAAATTATTTCTTAAAAAAAACACTCAAAATTTATTTAAAGCAATAGTTGGCGGAACCGTTGTTACAGGTATTGTGCAAAGCAGCACGGTGGTATCGCTCATTGTTCTTGCTTTTGTAGAATCGGGAATTATTACATTTCGCAATGCCTTGGGAGTTATTTTGGGAACCAACTTAGGAACCACCTTAGATAGTTGGATTGTAGCTACCGTTGGTTTTAAGTTAGACATTTTAAGCTATTCGTTACCCATTATTGCCATCACAGCAACAGGAATGTTCTTCTTTGAAAAGAGGCAAAAACTTTATAATCTTTTGGTTGTCTTTTTTGCTTTGGGTATTTTGTTTTTAGGATTGGGTTTTATGAAAGAAGGCGCATTACAATTGGTAAAAGATTTTGATCTTAAATCTTTTACTCACTACGGAACATTTGTGTTTGTTATCGTTGGGTTTATTCTTACCACTGTCATTCAATCCAGTTCTGCAACCATAGCTATAACCCTTACTGCAATTTACACAGGTGTTTTGACTTTTCCTTCTGCTGCCGCAATTGTAATTGGTTCCGAAGTGGGAACAACCATAACAATATTGCTTTGGGGAATGAAAGGTTCTGCCGATAAAAAACGGGTTGCTTACGGAAATTTTTTCTATAACATTTTTACAGCTGGTGTGGCGTACCTCAGCTTGCATTGGCTCATTTATTTTATTGAAAACATTGTTCAGGTTAAAGACCCATTGATCGGTTTGGTATTTTTTCAAACTTCCATTAATATACTTTCCTTACTTTTATTTATTCCCTTCCTGAATGTTTTTGCAAAGTGGTTAGAGCGTAAATTCACTACCGATAGTTCAAATGGTCGTTCATACATCAGTAAAAACCTTCCGATGCTGCCATTGCTTGCACCCGATGCCCTTAGAAATGAAACTTTAAATCTTTTTAAGAAAACACTTCTTTTTAACAGAAGTATTTTGTGTTTTGAAAAATCAACTGAATATGGTTTTATACAAAACATTAAATCATTCACTCAAACGGCAACAAATGTTGAAGAAGAATATAATCGCTTAAAGCAAACACAGGGAGATATTTTAAGATATTATGCTCAAATACAAGAAAATAAATTAGATAATGAAGAGGCAATTATTATTCTGCAATATATACATGCAGCAAGGCAATCTGTGTTTGCAGCAAAAGCCATCAAGGATATTCATCATAACCTGAAGGAGTTTGAATCTTCTGCAAATGATAGTTTATACCGGCAACGTGCCATTATTAGCGATGAATGGAATGAATTTGACACAGAGTTAATTCATTTAATAAATTTATCTGATAAAAAGGAATTAACATTAGAGTTTGATAAAAGGTTAAATGCTGCTTTGGCACAAGAAGAAAAACATAATGGCGAAGTATTTACAAAACTCAAAAAAAATTATTTGAACGAAGTGGAAGGCTCTACGCTTATGAATGTGTATCGCGAACTGCTATCTTGCAAGAAATCACTTTTAGCGGCATTAAATAATTTAGAAACAGAAATAACAACTAAAAAAAAATAAAAATTATGAAAGGTTCATTCAAATTCGGAAACATTGCAGGCATTGGAGTATTCATCCACTGGACTTTCTCCATACTTATTGCGTTCATCATTTTCAGCAGTTATCGTGCAGGGCACGATGCAGAAAGAATTGGATGGATGATTTTGTTTGTGTTAAGCATTTTTGTTACCGTTTTTCTGCACGAACTCGGACATGCACTTGCAGCAAAAAAATATGGCATTAAAACCAAAGACATCACCATTTTGCCTATTGGCGGTTTGGCACGATTGGAAAAAATTCCCGAAAAACCTTCTGAAGAATTAGTAGTGGCAATTGCCGGTCCGGCTGTGAATATCGCTATAGCAGGTATTACGGCATTGTTTATTACCATACCTGCTGCCGATGAACTGACCCTTCAATTAACCGGTGGCGTAAACAGCAGCAATTTCTTTCTCAACTTTTTTATAGTAAACATCTTTCTGGCAGTGTTTAATTTAATTCCCGCTTTCCCGATGGATGGTGGAAGGATTTTAAGAGCATTATTAGCCATGAAAATGCAACGCCACACCGCCACCACAATAGCAGCACGAATAGGTCAGGCATTGGCGGTAGGTTTTATCTTTGGGGGATTCTTCTCCAATCCGTTTTTAATTTTCATTGGTCTGTTTATCATTCTTGGCGCACAAGGCGAAGCCGAAATGACTAAAGCCGGATTTATGATGAAGGGCATTTTGGTAAAAGACATCGTGATGCATAAATATGAAACCATCGAAGAAAATGATACCATTGAAACGGCTGTAAATAAATTGCTCAACGGACAATGCAAAAATTTTGTAGTTACATCTAACCAGCAACCTGTCAGCACTCTTGGCAGAGATGAAATAATAAAAGCACTTTCCGATAGCGGAAAGCAAACTACGCTTCATGCTGTTTCAAATAAAAATCCGATACGATTAAATGCTAATCAGCCATTGGAAGAAGTTTACCTTATTATGATAGCGGCTAAAAACTCATTGGCTTTTGTTTATGATAAACAACAATTTATTGGTGTGTTAGACCTTGAAAATATCCTTGAATTTATAATGATAAAAGAAGCTAACGGAAATAACTAATAGGCAGACGAGATGGAAATGGATAATTTATACATCAATATTTTAGGCTTTGCTTGTTGTGCTGCTGTAATTATTTTCAGCGGAACTAAACTATCCTTTTATGGAAATAAAATTGCCGACCTCACCGGAATGGGTAAGGCATGGGTGGGACTTATTCTTATGGCTTCAATTACTTCCTTGCCCGAGTTGATAACCGGTATTAGTTCGGTAGCAATAGTTAATGCACCCGATTTGGCAGCAGGAGATATTTTTGGCAGTTGTATTTTTAATCTTCTCATTCTTTCTTTATTGGATTCGCGGCTCAAGCAACCTCTTTTTTCAATCGTAAAATCCAGCCATATTGTGGCTGCAATTTGCGGAATTATTTTACTGTCGGTAGCGGGTTTGTCAATATATATTGCTGATGAAATTCCAAATCTGTTGTGGATCAGCAGTTTTACGCTTATCATTTTTGGAGTTTATTTTATAACCGTATGGCTCATTTTTAAATATGAACATTTAGATTTGATTGAATCACCCACTGAAAATATTCCTCAATCAGCCACTCATGCTGCCGACCTTAAAAAAGTAATCGGTGGTTATTCACTTCACGCTTTAATTGTAATTGGTGCCGCTATATTTCTCCCCTATTTTGGTGAACATATTGCTTCACACACAGGGTTAGGAAATTCTTTTTTCGGCACATTGTTTCTGGCAGCTGCTACATCCTTGCCTGAGTTGGTAGTTTCATTAGCAGCTTTAAGAATGGGTGCATTAGATATGGCAGTCGGGAATTTATTGGGAAGCAATGTGTTTAACATTTTCATTCTGGGTATTGATGATGTTTTTTACAGAGAAGGTTCTTTGTTCAGAGACATCGCACCGTCTCATCTATTATCGGTATTTGTCATCATTGTTATGACGGCAGTTGTTTGCTTAGGACTACTTTTCAAGCCGAAGAAAAAGCAGATGTGGCTTTTGAGTGTAGATACTTTTGTACTCGTTATTTTATACATCGCATTGATGATATATTTATTTTTTAAATAATCGTAAAAAAAAATTAAAATGAACTGGCACTTATTCCCACTTTCCGAAATAACGGAGAAATTAAAAACAACTCCATCAGGCATTGATAATGCAACGGCTACTCAACGCCTTGCTGAATACGGCAAAAATCAAATTGAAGATAAAAAGAAGAAAACTGTTTGGCGAATGTTGTTGCATCAGTTAACTGATTTTATGATTCTTGTACTAATTGCAGCAGCAGTTATTTCAGGCATTCTGGGCGATGTAACCGATACCGTAATTATTCTGATTATTATTGTTTTAAATGCTGTTGTTGGCTTTGTTCAGGAGTACCGTGCCGAAAAGGCAATGGAAGCTTTGAAGCAAATGGCAGCAAGTACAGCCCGTATTTTACGCGGAGGAAAAACAATTGACATTCCTGCTGCGGATTTGGTGCCGGGCGATGTAGTGCTGCTCGAAGCCGGAAATATTATTCCTGCTGATGTTCGTTTTTTTGAAACACATCAAATAAAAGTGGATGAATCGGCACTCACAGGCGAATCGCATAATGTGGAAAAAAATCCCAACGAACTTCCCGCAGGCGACTACCCGCTTGGCGATAGAATAAATATGGGCTTTAAAGGAACATTTATTACTAACGGTCGGGCACTTGCTTATGTGGTTGCAACAGGCATGAACACTGAACTGGGGCGCATTGCAAAAATGATTCAAACCGATGAAACCTCCACACCATTACAAAAAAGATTAGCCGCTTTCGGAAAAAGATTATCGGTTGTTATACTTATTATCTGTACTATAATATTTGTTTTCGGTTGGCTGCGGGGCGAAGAAATTCTAACCATGCTGCTCACTTCCATTTCACTCGCAGTGGCTGCAATACCCGAGGCATTGCCTGCACTCGTAACCATTGCACTTGCTTTTGGTGCCAAACGATTAGTGCAAAGCAAAGCGCTCATCCGTAAACTTCCGGCTGTTGAAACGCTTGGTTCAGTTACTTACATCTGCTCTGATAAAACAGGAACGCTTACACTGAATAAAATGACCGTGCAGGAGATTTTTGAAACAGAAGATAACAAATTCAATTCTTTGTTTTCAGAAAACAAACCTCTTCTGAATGCAATGGCATTGAACAATGATGTAACAAAAGATGATGAAGGAAAATGGTTAGGCGATTCAACAGAAGTTGCGTTAGTTCAATATGCTTTTGAAAAAAACAGTAAGCGAACAGAATTAGAAAAAAAATATCCAAGAGTTGCCGAATTACCTTTTGACTCAACACGGAAGTGTATGACAACATTGCATCAAACCTCTGACGGCATCATTGCAATAACAAAAGGTGCAGTTGATATTTTGCTGCATCAACTCAGCGATGAACAAAAATCAGTCATCCCCGAATACGAATTGAAAGCAAATGAAATGGCAGAGAAGGGCTACCGTGTGTTGGGATATGCGATGAAATCACTTCCCTCTTTGCCGGAAAAATTAAATGCTGCAGAAATAGAAACTGCATTGACATTTATTGGTTTTGCCGGAATGATTGACCCGCCAAGGGAAGAAGCAAAACAAGCGGTTGCTGAATGTAAGCAAGCAGGTATAATTCCTGTGATGATAACAGGCGACCACAAACTCACGGCTAAATCCATTGCCGAACAATTGGGGATAATAACCACCGAAGATGAAATGGTGCTGGAAGGTTCGGAACTTGCTAAACTAACATTAGAAGAGTTTGAAAAAATTGTAGAAAAAGTCCGGGTTTATGCGCGTGTAAATCCTGAACAGAAATTAAAAATTATTCAAGCGCTTCAAGACAAACATCACTTCGTAGCCATGACGGGCGATGGCGTGAATGATGCACCGGCTCTCAAAAATGCCGACATAGGTATTGCAATGGGAATTAACGGAACCGAAGTTTCAAAAGAAGCATCGCACATGATTTTATTGGATGATAATTTTGCCACCATCGTAGTAGCCGTAAAACACGGACGAAGAATATTTGATAACATTCTGAAATTTATAAAATATACCATGACGAGTAACAGCGGAGAGATATGGGCGATTTTTTTGGCGCCATTTTTCTTATTACCTGTTCCGCTTTTAGCCGTTCACATTCTTTGGATAAATCTTGTAACCGATGGACTGCCCGGATTAGCGCTTGCATCAGAACCGGCAGAAAAAAATATTATGAATCGCCCACCAAGAAATCCAAAGCAAAATATTTTTGCCGGAGGCATGGCAATTCACATTTTGTGGGTGGGGTTACTAATGGGTCTAGTAACTATAGGCATGCAAGCTTATGCAATGCAGGGTGTCAATATGCACTGGCAAACAATGGCCTTTACAGTGCTTTGCTTCAGCCAAATGGGGAACGTAATGGCAATTAGGTCGGACAACGAATCAATTTTTAAAATAGGAGTGTTTTCAAACAAGCCATTGTTGGGTGCATTACTCCTAACTTTTGCTCTTCAGATGATGATTATTTACACCCCTTTTTTCAATAAAATTTTCAGAACGGAACCTTTAACATTGAATGAATTGCTAATAACGCTTGCGGTATCAAGCATCATTTTTTGGGCAGTAGAAGTTGAGAAATGGATAAAGAGAATTAAAAAAAATAAATAGATATGAAAAATGTAAATGAAGAAATATCCGTACAATTTTTAGGAGCGGCAGGAACTGTTACCGGCTCAAAATATTTGATAAAAGCGAATAACAAAAATATTTTGGTTGATTGCGGACTGTTTCAAGGGTTAAAAAAACTCCGATTACTTAATTGGGGAAATCTTGTGATTAACCCTCGCAAAATAGATATTGTTTTACTCACACACGGACATCTTGATCATGTTGGTTATTTGCCAAAATTAATAACTCACGGGTTTAAAAGCCCTATATGGGGTACTGCACCTACACTACAAATTACAAAAATAATTTTAGAAGATAGTGCTAAAATACAGGAGGAAGAAGCTGAAAGAGCTAATCGTTTAAAATACTCTAAACATAAAATTGCCAAACCACTTTATACTTTAGAGGATGCCGAAGCCATTCAAAAATATTTCAGACCTCAAAAATTAAACGAATGGCTTTTTGTTGCCGATAACATTTCAGTTCGTTTTCGTTATAATGGCCACATTATTGGAGCTACGTTTATTGAATTGAAAATTGGCAAAAAAACACTTGTTTTTTCAGGTGATATTGGCAGAGAGTATGACCATTTATTACGTGCACCCGAAAAACCGGAACAAGCTGATTATTTGTTTATAGAATCAACTTATGGAAATAGGCTTCATGTTAATAACCCTGAACAACAATTAACAGAGATAATACATAAAGCGGTAAAGCAAAATGGAACAATTATAATTCCAAGTTTTGCAGTAGAAAGAGCGCAGGCGCTTATGTATATTCTTTGGAAATTAAAAAAAGAAAAAGCAATACCTGATATTCCTATTTATATGGATAGCCCGATGGGAACAAATGTGTTGGAAGTTTTTCAGCAAAATACCGAATGGCACAAACTACCGATAAACGATTGTATTAAAATGTGTAAGGATATAACTTTAGTTAAATCAATTCAAGACACCTTAAAATTGTGTGAAGACAAGTCAATGAAAATAATAATTGCAGGTGGAGGTATGGGAACAGGAGGAAGAGTGTTAAATTATTTTCAACATTATTTGGGCGATGCTAAAGCTACTATTTTGCTTGTTGGCTATCAGGCAGAAGGAACAAGGGGAAGGCAATTACTTGAAGGTGCATTGGAAATAAAATTATATGGGAAATTTTATTCGGTAAAATCAAAAATTGAAAACATTCAGGGGCTTTCGGCACATGCCGACCAAAGAGAACTGCTGAATTGGATGAATAAAATAAAAAATCAACCCAAAAAAGTTTTTCTTGTGCATGGCGAACCTACTGCTTTGGATGCTTTGCGGGTAAAAATTGAAACTGAGTTGGGCTGGAATTGTATTATTCCGGAGTTAAACCAAATCGAAATATTTTAGATAAAATTTTAAATGAAAATAGTAACCGTAACCGTAAATCCGGCTTTAGACAAGAGTGCGAAAGTGGATGGTATTATTCCCGATAGTAAGCTAAAATGTCATTCCATAAATTATCAGCCGGGCGGTGGTGGAATTAATATTTCAAGAGTGCTGAATAGATTAGGGCTTGCAAGTAATTGTGTGTTTCCGCTTGGCGGTGATAATGGTTTGTTATTAAAAGAATTGTTGGCAAAGGAATCCCTTAATATACATGCCATACCTATCAAAGCATGGACAAGAGAAAACTTCTCGGTGGTTGATACTAAAACCAGATTGCAATTTCGTTTTGGAATGCCGGGCAATACATTAGCAGAAACTGAATTAACTGAAATAGAAAACGCTTTAAAAAAGTTACTTGATAAAGATGATATTTTAGTTTTAAGTGGAAGTTTAGCCGAAAATATGGCGGCAGATTATTATGCCAATCTTATTAGAAGTTTAGCAAACAAGAATTTAAAAATTGTATTAGACACATCGGGGCTTGCCTTAAAAGAAGCGCTTATAGAAAATGTTTATTTAATAAAACCCAATCAGCGGGAATTAGCACAACTTGCAGGAAAAGATTTTTTATCAAGTGTAGAACAAGAAACATTTGCTTTAGAAATAATAAAATCACATCAGGCTAAGTATGTGGTGGTGTCATTAGGAGCAAGAGGTGCCTTTATTGCATCAGCAGACGGAATAACTTACCAAACTATTCCTTCTGTTATTGCAAAAAGCACTATTGGTGCAGGCGATAGCATGGTTGCTGGATTAATTTATGCAATACAAAATAACTCTTCAGCAGCAATAATGCTGAAATGGGGCGTAGCTTGCGGAGTAGCTGCTACTATGAGCGAAGGAACCGATTTAGCACACAAAGTAAATATTAATAACATATTTACAATGCTTAATGAAACACCGCGTACTTTAAAAAACAACGAATAAAATTATGATAAACAAAATTAAAAACATACCAACAAGGCACACCAATTGGTATGTTATCACTGGCTGGCAAAGTTCTGGCAAAACTACAACCGTAAATCTGCTTAAAGAAAGAGGATATATCACAACCTTTGAACAAGCAAAACTACCGTAATAAATATACTTGCGGAAAGAGGATATAAAACGACCATTGAACATGCACTGCACTATATAGATACTCAAAAAATTGCAGGACAAACAAATGACGAAATCCGGAAAACAAAAAAGAATTTCAATTAGGGGTCTTAAACATGCAAATTGAAGAAGAAGAAGCCACTTTAGATGTAAATGAACAAGTATTTCTAGACCGGGCTTTGCCAGATGCAATGGCTTACTATCAGTTTTTAGACTTAGAATATGACGACAGGTTAGTAGAGCAATGCAATAAATATTGTTACAACAGAGTATTCATTTTAGATCGGCTGCCACTCACAAATGATTATGCAAGATTGGAAGATGAAGCGGAGCAAATCCGCATTCATAATCTTATTATCAAAGTGTATGAATCGTTTCCTTGCCCTATCGTTCATGTTCCTGTTCTGCCTGCTGAAGAACGCGTTGATTTTATTTTAAAAAATCTTTAGAAAATGAAAAAGATAATTTTAGTCGGATTAATGTTTTGGCTGCATACAGTACACGCTCAAGACTCCACTTTTATTTCGTTAGAAAAGCTCCTACAACAAGTAGAAACCAATTATCCGTCAATTATTCAGTATCAATACAATATTCAATCTATACAAGCAAAAGCAGAAGGAACAAAAGCATGGATGCCTCCAACTTTCTCATCGGGTTTTATGCGTTTCCCCTATAACTTTTCAATGATAAAAGAAAAGAATAACCCCATGAATCAGGCTGGAATCGCTATTTCTATTGAACAAATGATTCCAAACAGCAGCAAGCTAAACGCAAAAAAAAGCTACATAAATTCACTTGCAGAAATAGAAAAAAGCAAAAGCGATTGGACAAAAAACGAATTGAGACGCGAAGCGAAGATTTTGTATTACAGCCGATTTGTATCTGAAAAAAAGGAAACCATAATAAAGGAAAGCGAAGAAATTCTGAAACTATTAATCACAAATTCTGAAGAGAAATTCAGCAATAACCAATCGACACTTCAAACCATTTACAAAGCAAAAGCCCGCTTAGCTGAACTTAGCAACATGCTGCTCATGCTGTATGGAATGATTCAAGAAAGCAACATCGGCTTAAACATCCTCATGGTGCGCGATGTTTATACCCCTTTTCAAATCGACACCTTTTTTTCTCCTCGCAATTATTCTTTTAGAAATTCAGACACTAGCAATGTTTCAAATCGAAGCGACATTACTGCAATCAATAAATACATTCAGTCAATGAAGCTAGAGCAGCATGTAATGAAAATAGGTGTTCGCCCCGATTTTGGAGTTAGCACGCAACACATGCAAATGTTTGGGATGCCTAATCAATGGTCTGTCATGGGTATGATGACAATTCCAATTGTGCCGTGGTCGTCCAAAATGTTCAGTGCAGAAACTAAATCCATCGGATATAAAATTGAGTCGATGCAGCTAGAAAAGCAAACCATGGAACTGATGGCTAAAAGAATGCTATCCGAAAAACTTACCATGCTGACTTACGAAAATGCACAATATCAGAGCTACAAAAAAAATATCATCCCTGCCTATGAAAACAACTTGCAAGCAAACCTTCTAGCCTACAAACAAAATACTGGCGATTTTTTTGTACTGCTTGATGCTTGGGAAATGTTACTGATGAAAAAGCTTGAAGCATACGATAAGTTATTCAACACCTTAAAACTAGAAGCAGAATATGAATACGAAAAGGAAATTAAGTAGCATTTTACCTTGTGTTTTACTTTTTTTAGTGATGTTTAACGCCTGCACAAACAAGCAAAACGAGCATAATCATTCGGTTGATCACAGCCAATCTGCTAACGAAATAACAGCTCAAACTTTATCCCCAAGCAAGCACGTTTTGTCGAATCAGGCAACTGTAAAACTGCAACTAGGCAGCAAAAGTGATTTAATAAAATCACAAGGTTACATTACTCTTGATCCGAACAGAAGCAAAACTGTTGCAGCTCGATTCGGTGGAAGAATTGAAAAACTGTATGTCAAATTCAACAACCAATATGTAAAGCAGGGTGATAAAATCATGGACATTTACAGCCCCGATTTAGGCAACTTTCAAGAAGAACATCTTTTTCTTTTTAAATCAAAAAATGAAAATTCGCTGATTGAAAAGTCAAGAGAGAAACTACGGTTATTGGGCATTACTGAAAATCAAATAAAGCAATTAGAAAAAATAGGAACAGTTGCTTTGACCGTTTCTGTATTCAGCCCTGCAAATGGGTTTGTGTTTCTCAACCCCCAATCAGCAGAGGAAAATACAACAGCAAAAAACACATCAGGCATGAACGCCATGGCTATGCAACAAAATACCAGTAGTGGAAATTCATTTGCTGCATCTACTTCACAATTTCGCGAAGGAATGTATGTAAACGAGGGGCAAGAGCTTTTCACCGTAAACGATTTGCAAGAAGTTTGGGCATTGGTTTCTGTTTCAAATCAATATGCAAACCAAATTCACGAAAACCAATCTGTTGAAATCACACCTGAAAACGATCTAAAACAAATTATTAAGGGAAACATTGCTTCTATCGAACAAACTTTTGAAGAGGGCAATCAGCGGTTTGAAAGAGTGAGGATAGTTTTACCCAACGCAACTAATTTTCTTAAAATAAATTCTCTCATAACAGCTCAATTTAAATCAAGCAATAACGAAAAATTACAAGTCCCTTCTTCGGCAGTTTACAAAACGGGATTAAATGCCTATGTGTTTGTGAAAACCGATACAACCCAAAAGGGCACAGGAATTTTCCAGTTGCGAAAAGTAATTGCTAGCACAAGCAACAACGGAATGACAACCATTAAAAGCGGACTTTTGCTTAATGAAGAAATTGCAAAAGAAGCAGGATTGATGGCCGACAGCGAAACCTTTTTAAATGCAAATTGACATGAAGCAGATTATTATTTCAGGCATACTTTTTTCGATTTTACTGCTTTTAGGTTGCAAAAACGGAAATGAAAACCAAGGGGCAACATCCGACAGTTACTATACCTGCTCAATGCACCCAAATGTTGTGAGCGACAAGCCAGGTGCTTGTCCTATTTGCCAAATGCCTTTAATCAAGGTAGAGAAAAAAGAAATAAAACATACTAACCAAGAAGGTAATTTTATAACCATCGATAAGCACCAACAAAAATTGGCAGGCATTAAAACAGATACTGTTAAAATAAGAAATATTTTAACAGCTGATAACATAATCGGAACGGTTGCTGTTGATGAAAGTCAAATAAAAACTATCAGTAGCAGAGTAAAAGGCAGAATTGACAAGCTTTTTGTAAAAACCTCAGGCGTTTATGTTAAAATCGGAAACCCCGTTTACAGTATTTATAGCGAGCAGTTGCAAGCTGAAGAAAAGGAGTATTTGTCTTTGCTCGAAAAATCTAAAACAGCAAGCGGAGCCTCGAAACTTATCAACGATTTTTTGAGTGCCGCAAAAAACAAATTGCTTTTATGGGGTTTAACCTCAAAACAAATATCCGAATTGGAAACTTCTGGTATTACAAATCCTCTGTTCACATTTTACTCTACTGAAACGGGCTATGTTACCAAAGTAAACGTCAGCGAAGGTATGTATGTGAAAGAAGGCAGTCCCCTATTAAAAATCACCTCGCTCAATCAAGTTTGGGTTGATGCACAGGTGTATTCCAATGAAATTTCTGGAATTACAGAAAACAGAACATTTCAAGTTTTCAGCGAAAACAATCCAAATGAGGTTTATAGTGGCATATTGGTTTATAATAATCCAGTAATTGAAGAAGGTAAACGAATACACCTACTTAAAATCAAGGTAAATAATTCGAGTGGCAAACTTATTCCTGGAGCTTTGGTAACGGTTATACCAGAAAAATTATTTTCCAATATGTTGGCAGTTCCTAAATCGGCAGTGCTATTGGAAAAAATGAAAACTGTTTGGATATTGACACACGACAATACATTTCAGCAACGCATGGTTAAAACAGGCACTGAAAATAAATACTGGATTGAAATTACATCTGGTTTAAAAAGTGGAGAAGTGGTTGTTACCGAAGGAGCTTACCTTATCAGCAGTGAGTTTATTCTGAAAAGCGGTGCAGGACAAAGACATCAACATTAATCAAATTACAGTGAAATCACTTTTTTCGCATAAATTTTCTGTTATTTTACTGTTCACATGATTTTCAATTACAAGAAAATAAGCTCAATTACAAACCATACAATACACTTTCACCATTCCAACACATTTAAAATTGATTTAAAAAAATAGCCTACCCTACACAAACAATGACTGTGAAATTCAACTACAAAACTAGTTTGCAACGCAGATTACCAAAATGCCAGCCAATAACTAGGCAGCGTGAGTTAGGGTTTTTGAGGTAAAATGAACTGTAAGGCATCCAAATACTTCTCTATGCGCAGCTTTAAAACACTCCCACCTATGCTAAAAAGAATACGATGAAACAACTAACCCTTTTTATTTGCTTAAGTTTTATACAGACATCATTCGGACAGATTAAAGCTGAAAAAACTATGACTGAAAAGGAAAAATCATTGCAAACAGTCCTAAACAAAACTGTTGACAGAAAGAAAATATTTGGGACTTCCTTCGCTATCAAAAAAGACAGTTCAATATGGTTCGGAAGTTCAGGCAATTTCAGTATAAACCAACCCTATTTCATAGCAAGCACAACAAAACTATTTACTACTGCCCTTATTTTACACTTAAAGTCTGAAGGTAAATTATCTCTTGATGATAAAGTCAGTAAATACTTGGACAAATCGGTAATGAATGGATTACACATTTACAAAGGGAAAGACTATTCCTACGAATTAACTATCCAACATTTATTGGCACATACATCTGGACTTGCTGATTATTTTCAGGGTAAGGGCGCAAATGGAAAAAGTTTAGAAAACGAGATTAAAAATGGGCGTGATCAAACTTGGTCTTTTGAACAAGCTATTGAACGAACAAAAGTCATGAAACCGCTTTTTATTCCGGGAACAAAAAACAAAGCAAATTATTCTGATGCCAATTTTCAGTTGCTCGGCAAAATCATTGAAAGCATTACCAATAAATCTTATTCGACCAATTGCGATGAGCAGATAATCAAACCGCTAAATTTATCTAACACCTACTTGTATAAAGACGCAACCGACAAGGCACCGAAAACGCTTTATTACAAAGCAAAGGAACTTGATATACCTAAAGCGATGACCTCATTTGGTTCGGATGGTGGAATTGTTTCAACATCAGCCGATATGCTTGCATTTATAGAAGCTTTTTTTACAGGCAAGTTGTTTCCCAAAGGGTACATTAATGACCTGCAAGACTGGAATACTATATTTTTTCCGATGAAATCGGGTATTGGCATTCACTTATTTAAACTTCCTTGGATTTTTAACCCTACTGGTGCTATGCCATATTTTATCGGGCATTCTGGACTTTCGGGGGCGTTGGCTTATTACAGTCCTGAAGAAAATTTATTTATAGCAGGAACAGTAAATCAAGTAGCACACCCCGATATTTCTTTTAAGACCATGTTGAAATTAACTCAAATTTTAAGGAAAAAGTAGAAGTATAGTAGAAACTGGAGGTTAGCAAAATAGTAGGTTCTGTGCTATTATGTAGCTTTGTGCTTCGTATTAACATTTAGTGATAACTAACAGGTTTAAATAGATAAATCACCAACTTTTAGCTGTTGCAAACCAAAAACCCGCAACCTTACAACCCATCAATTAATACAATATAAATAGGATGCTATGGCAAAGACCAAGACAACTTACACAGGGATAGATGTAATAGATTTTGTTAACGAATACGTTGAAAATGAACAAAAGAAAGCCGACACTTTTCAGTTGATTGAACTAATGCAAGAATGGTCTGATGCTGAACCCAAAATGTGGGGTCCAACTATTATTGGATTTGGCAATTACCACTACAAGTATGCAAGCGGACACGAAGGAGATGCCCCAGTACTTGGTTTTTCTCCCAGAAAAGCAGCTTTTTCACTGTATGTTTATTCTGATACGGAAAGAAGTAATTTACTATTGGCCGACTTTGGCAAGTTCAAAATGGGGAAAGCCTGCATCTATATAAAAAAACTTTCAGACGTAAATTTATCGGCCTTAAAGGAACTCTGTATAGAATCAATCAAGTACATTAGTGAACATAACGAATGCTCTTGCAGAGTAAAATAGATGTCACTTTAACTATAGACAGCATTAATTCAAATACTCCAAAATGCTGCACAAAATGAAGCTGTGTTTAACTGTGTTTATGATTCAAACACAAATTCTAAAAAACAATTTTCCAAAAAAAACTATCCTAACGATTTCTAAATTGGATTAACTGAGCAGCAATGCTAATTGCAATTTCGAACGGTGTTTTACTGTGTATCGGTAAACCAATGGGTGCATGAAGACTTTCTATAAAATCTTTTGCAAAACCTTCGTCTACAAGTTGCTTTTTAAGCGTGTCTATTTTATGTTGTGAGCCCAAAACCCCTACAAAAGCTGCGGAAATATATTGCAACGCATGAATGGCAATTTTATCGGTTCTGTACCCCCAAGTCATGATTACGGTATATTGATTTGGGTCGGGTGGTATCAAATTTTCGAGTTGAGCGTAATCGTCTATGATGTGTTTTTCATCCACAAACGTATTCTGCTCTATGGTATTTAATGCTTTGCGGGTATCGTACAAGCAAACGTAAAAACTTAACTTTTGCAATATTTCTGACAAGGCCAAGGCGCAATGTCCACCGCCAATCAAATTTAACCGCTGTACCGTGTTTTGGTTTTCGATATAAACCCAATCCGTTTCGGTATTAACCCAGTATTGCTGCTTATTTTTATCAAACTCCAAATTAAAACCTGCATTTGATAGTGAAATGGATACCGATATATCCTTTTCAATGGCAGCATTCAATTGGTTAAGTAAATCTATTTTATCGATATTCAGATACGTTAAAACCAAGGTTTGTTCGCCAGAACAAATCATGCCACTTTGGTTGGCAGCGGCCTCTTTAGAATGAATTTGATGGAACAATTCGGTTTTATAAGCGCCATCAATCAACTTTTTACGTGCATATTCTACCCATTTATGCTCCATAATTCCCCCACCGATTGAACCCCAAAGTTCATGCAAACTCAACGCCATTCGAAACCCTTTGCGGCCCGGGCTGCTGCCTTTGCTATCTACCACATACAACAATGCTATTGTAGTGTTATTTTTGAGCTCGGATTCTATTCTTTGCCAGAAAGCTGAATGGTGATTTTTACTCATAGGGTATGCAACAGCAAAGAACAGAATTTTTAATCAAATAAAAACTGACATACGTAGTTTATGAATAATAGCAATTATATCATTACCGGAAATAAAATTATGACTCCCGATGGCATTATATCGGGTTCACTTCATATCCAAGATGGGAAAATCAAGCAGATTTCGACTCAAGCTATTGATATCGAAGATGCCGTTCATATATATTCAGAAAATATGGTGGTGATGCCTGGTGTAATTGATCCGCATGTGCATATTAACGAACCCGGCAGAACCGATTGGGAAGGGTTTTATACTGCTACGCATGCAGCAGCCATGGGCGGAATAACTACCGTGGTTGATATGCCGTTAAACTCGTTGCCTGTAACTACATCGGTAAAAAATTACGAGTTAAAATGTACAGCTACTGCCGATAAGTTATGGATAAATGTTGGTTTGTGGGGCGGAGTTGTACCCACCAACCTTCATGAAATTGAAGAATTGTTACAAGCAGGTGCCTTAGGCATAAAAGCTTTTTTAACCCATTCGGGCATTGATGAATTCCCGAATACCACCGAGGAAGATTTGATTCCGGTGATGGAAATTTTAAAGCAGCACAATAAACCGCTTTTGGTGCATGCAGAATTAGATTATCCACACGATGGCATTGATCTTTTAGCAAAACACCCAACCAACTATAGCGCCTATTTAGCTTCAAGGCCAAAAGCTTGGGAAAACGATGCAATAAAATTGATGATTGATTTGTGTAGGAGAACCGGAACTCGGGTTCATATTGTGCACCTTTCATCTGCAGAAGCACTACCCATGCTTATTAACGCACGAAAAGAAGGGCTGCCAATTTCTGTAGAAACTGGCCAACATTATTTATACTTCTGTGCCGAACAAATACCTGACGGCAACACCGCTTACAAATGCGCTCCGCCTATTCGCGAGAAAGCAAATAACGAGCTACTTTGGGATGCGCTAAAAAATGGCGACATTGATTTTATTGCAACCGACCACTCTCCTGCTCCACCCGAAATTAAAGAACTTGAATCGGGTAATTTTCAAAAAGCCTGGGGCGGCATTGCTGGATTGCAATTTGCACTTACCTCCGCTTGGACAGCCGCTAAAAAAAGAGGATTTACTCTTTTTGATATTACTAAATGGCTGAGCGAAAACCCGGCTAAGTTTTTAAGCTTAGAAAACAGCAAAGGAAAATTAGTAGTAGGATTTGATGCAGACATCATTATTTGGGACCCTGAAGACACCACGTTAATAACTCCTGAAATTATTCAACATAAACATAAAACCTCACCATTTATCAACGAAACCTTGTTTGGCAAAGTGTATTACACTTTTGTTAATGGTGAATTAGCATTTTCTAACGGAAACTTCGCTCAAAAACCACACGGAATCATCGTAAAACAATAAATTTGTACTCCTTTTTAATAAAATAATGACCGAAATACATAATCAACCCGAATTCACCAAATTAACCGACTTAGCTGCTGAACGCTTAGGCGGAAAAACTATCTCTTGCAGCGATGATTTTTTTGCAGAAAAAGAAAATCTTTTAAAGCCTGGACGAGGAATTTTTATCGCTGATAAATATACCGACCGAGGAAAATGGATGGATGGTTGGGAATCGCGTAGAAAAAGAACGGTTGGTCACGATTGGTGTATTCTTGAATTGGCTACTCCAGGAAAAATTCACGGAGTAGATATAGATACCAATCATTTTTTAGGCAACCACCCTCCTTTTGCATCTATTGAAGCGTGTAATATCCACGATGATATTTCGCATGCGCAATTGCAATCTCCAGATTTAAAATGGACTGAGATTTTAACAAAATCTCCTTTAAATCCTGGTAGTCAGAATTTTTACGAAATCGCTGACCAAAATATCTATACACATTTAAAATTGCATATATACCCCGATGGTGGCGTTGCACGTTTAAAAGTGTATGGCGAGGTATATAAAGATTGGGTGCGCGTAGGTGTGGACGAGCAGGTTGATTTATCAGCAGCAGTTAACGGTGCAAAATCTATTTTATGCAACGACATGTTCTTTAGCCACATGGACAACCTAATTATGCCAGGCAGAGGCGTAAATATGGGCGATGGCTGGGAAACTAAACGTAACCGCACTCCGAATAATCGCGATTGGGTTATTGTACGTTTAGCACATAAAGGATTTATAAACCAAGCGGTTGTTGATACCTGCCATTTTAAAGGCAATTTTCCAGATTCTTGCCTTATTGAAGGGTGCAATATTGATACAGCTCATGAAAACTTATTGCCCGAAAACATAGATTGGCACACAGTTTTGCCACAGACTAAATTATCGGCCGACAATATGCATTATTTCGATATTACCTCAGAAAATGGACCATATACCCATGTTAGGTTATCTATTTTCCCAGATGGTGGCATCAGCAGAATGCGTTTAATGGGAATCAAGGCCGATTAATATGACCTTAGCTACTTTTAATGCATTATCGAATGCAGAAATGTTCGATGCTATTTTCGCGTGTTGCGGATGTTCATCGTGGGCGATAATGCTGATTGGCAACCGTCCGTTTGATTCGGTTGATGAACTTAAAACGCTTTCAGACGACATTTGGAATAACGAAACGCAAGAATCGGATTGGTTAGAAGCGTTTACGCATCACCCAAAAATTGGCGATGTAGCATCGTTAACCAAGAAATTTGCTTCAACAGCAGCTTGGGCATCGGGCGAGCAATCGGGCGTTAACACCGCATCGAACCTTACCATCGAAGCACTTGCGAAAGGCAATACCGACTACGAACAAAAGTTTGGCTTTATATTTATCGTTTGTGCTACGGGAAAATCGGCCGAAGAAATACTGCAACTGTTAGAAAACAGATTACCTAACGATAAAAACACCGAGTTGCAAATTGCTAAAAACGAGCAAAACAAAATTACCCATTTACGCATAGATAAACTTTTTGCATGAGCCATATTACCACGCATATATTAGATACTACCCTTGGCAAACCTGCGCAGGAAGTTCCAATACAACTCGAAAAATCGGTGAACGGTGCTTGGGAGCAAATTGGCGCTGGAGTTACCAATACGGACGGCAGATTGCCCAATCTTTTGCCTCAAGGCGAATTTGCCGAACCGGGCATTTACCGAATAGTTTTCGACACCGCTTTTTACTTTAACCGATTGCAAATCAAAACATTTTACCCAAGTGTAAAAATCGAATTTGAAGTTTTTGATCAATCGCATTATCACGTTCCGCTTTTACTAAATCCATTCGGATATTCAACCTATAGAGGCAGTTAATTAACACAACCATGAAACAAACACTTACCCAAGAGTTCAAATCAGAAGTAATGAATGAGCTGGGAGCAGCAAATTCACTTTTCAATAAAATATATCCGGGCGACAAGCCAGACCGTCAGCCCGTTCACACGGTTTACGGAGGTGCAAACCTATTTAGTGCCGACAGTACCCCTAAAATGGGCAAAGCTTCTTTACGTAGTTTCTTGCATTATGCGCCCAATTTTTCGGTTTTAGCTAGAGTTTTGCAGCTGAAAGGTCATCATACCCTACCCGAAACCATTGATGATATTATGGCGTTAGATGCGCGCTTAGCTACCATGCCTGAAGATAAGTTAAGGTTAGAAAATGCGTGGTTGCCGTATGCAGTGTATCATAAAATTATCGCTAAGCTTGAAAAAGAAGCGATTGAAGATTTTCGTATCGACTTTGAAGATGGTTTTGGAAACAGACCTGAAGACGAAGAAGATGCAACGGCAGTTCAAGCGGCTCAAGAGCTTGCAAAAGGAATGGTTGCAAAAACAATTCCACCCTTTATCGGCATCCGAATAAAGCCTTTTACCGAAGATTTAAAGCATCGTGGTATTCGTACGTTGGATATTTTCTTAACTACATTATTAGAAGCGAGCGGAAATAAATTGCCCGATAATTTTATTGTGATGTTGCCTAAAGTTACTATACCTGAACAGGTTGAGGCTTTAGTGAAAATATTTGAGACCATTGAAACTGCGCACAATTTACCTGCAGGTACGCTTAAAATGGAAATGATGGTGGAAGCAACCCAAGCCATTATGGACGATGAAGGCAAAAATCCGTTGATGAAATATATTCGTGCCGGAAAAGGCCGCTTAATTGCAGCGCATTTTGGCACGTACGATTATACTGCTTCGTGTAACATTACTGCAAAATTCCAAACCATGGATCACCAAGTGTGCGATTTTGCTCACCATATGACCCGTGTAGCTTTAGGAAACACAGGAATTATGTTGTCAGATGGCGCAACTAACGTTATGCCAGTTGGACCGCATAGAGGCGAAAACTTAACCGTTGAGCAAGAAATTGAAAACAGAAATGTGGTTCATAACGCTTGGCAACTTGGGTATAAGCATACCATGCACTCGTTAATAAACGGTTTTTACCAAGGTTGGGATTTAAACCCGGCACAATTTCCGATGCGTTACGCGGCAACTTACACCTTCTTCTTAGAAAGCTACGAAGATGCGGCTGTGCGTTTGCGCAACTTCGTTGACAAATCGGCTCAAGCAACCCTTTCTGGCGATATTTTTGACGATGCAGCAACAGGTCAAGGCTTGTTAAACTACTTTTTACGTGCCATGAACTGTGGCGCAATTACCGAAAAAGAAGCTTTAGCAACTGGACTAACCGTAGAAGAAATTAGAATGCGCTCGTTCTACAAAATTTTGGTTTCTCGTAGAAACAAAGTATAAATTATGGAATTTACTCATCACGATTTTTTGCACCTTGCTTTATTTATTGTTTTTAGCTTACTCACTCTGTTTTTAAATGCGAAGTCGAAAGGTAAAAATGCAGAAAATCCAAATGCGTTGTTGGTACAATATCAAGTCGAGTTGAAAAACAAAGCTTTGGTTTACCGAAACGTAAGCGCTGTTTTCGCTTTGTTGTTTCTTTCGGTTTTAATAGGCACGTACTTTTCTAGAGAATACGGTTTAGAAGCTCATTTTTCAGAGTGGATGAACTTATTGGTTCGTTGGACTCATGTTATATTTGGAATTGCTTGGATTGGGGCATCGTTCTACTTTATTTTCTTAGAAAATAGCCTTAACCGAACCGATGGTTTACGCGATGAACTGGTCGGAAACCTTTGGGCAGTACACGGTGGAGGGTTTTACTATGTAGAAAAATACAAAGTAGCTCCGCAAACGTTACCCAAAACCTTACATTGGTTTAAGTATGAAGCCTATTTTACCTGGATAACCGGAATAGTATTAATGTTAATCATTTACTACATGAATCCAAATGCTTACATGGTAGATAAAAATGTGGCCGACATCGCACCCTCAACCGCAATTTGGATAGGAATTGGAAGTTTATTGAGCGGCTGGATTATATATGACATCTTATGTAAATCATCCTTAATCCATAAAAAGAAAGCATTTGCCATTGTAGGTTTTGCTATTGTTATTGCGTTATCGTTTATTCTTTCTAAGCTTTTAAGTGGACGTGCAGCATTTATGCATGTAGGCGCATTATTGGGAACAATTATGGTTGCCAATGTATTTTTTGTGATTATACCATCGCAAAAAGCAATGGTGAGAGCTGCAATTGAAGGCAAACCGTTGAATCCAGAATTGGGTAAAATGGCAGGGCTTCGTTCTTTGCATAATAACTACATCACCTTTCCGGTGTTGTATATCATGATAAGCAACCATTTTCCGAGTACTTTTAGCCCATCAACCAATTGGATTATTTTAACCCTGTTGATTATCGCTTCAGTAGCTATAAAGCACTACGTAAACTTGCATGAAAAAGGCCAAAAAGCCGCATCTATGATTCCGATTGCAGCAGTAACTTTTGTTGCTCTTTTTATCATTACTGCTCCTAAACAGCAAAAAGCAGACCCATCTGTTGAAAAAATTACAGATGATATAGCGATGAATATCATTCATACGCGTTGCGGAACTTGCCACTCTACTTCCCCAACCGATGATGTTTTTAAAATTGCACCCAATGGAGTAACGTATGATTCAGTTGATGACGTTATGAAGCACAAAGACAAAATAATGACCCGTGCTGTTCACACTACCTCTATGCCATTTGGCAACAAAACCAACATGACCGATGTAGAACGTAAACAACTGGGCGCTTGGCTTTTAAAAAATCATTAAAATATTTCAAAATCAAAACCTTCATTGTATTTTTACTAGATAATTAAAATACAATGAAGGTTTTTAGAATAATAGGTTTACTAATTATAGGATACCAAATTTTTAGTTGCTCGAAAATCGAGTTTAAATCAAGTCCAAATTCAACCCTATACGTTGATACTATTAAGCCAGTAGACACTGTTAAACCCGTACAATACGATTACCGGGATGTATTTTGTGGCAGTTATTCAGGAATGAGAACTTGTATTAGTTATAACCAGGGAACACAAACTGGCTCTAGCACAAATTCTGACAATTTAATCGTTACTAAGCATTCTTCCAATGTCAATGCAATCAATGTAACTCGAGATAATTCGCTTATTTCAATAGTTGTAGATACGACTGGCAAATTTGGAGCATATGAATTTGCAGGTTTCAAAAGATATGAGTTAACTTTTACCCCTAATAGGGTAGAATGGTTTACCTACTCTGGTGGTTTATGGGGAGGCTCATCGTGTACATTTATTGGTAGCAAATAATCTTTAGTAGGTTTTAGTTTGACTATATTATTTTTTAAATAATTAATTATTTATCCAAAAAAAATATCTGAAAAAGAACATTCTTAATAATTAACAAAACAAACCGGTATTATTAAATACTTACATCTGCATTTTATTGTTAATTAGTCTTTTTTAATATTAATTGATAATCAGAATATTAGATTATTAATTAAAAGAATGTTTTGCTTTATTTTCAAGGAGAATATTACGCATTAAAACCACTCAGATTCTAGCTCTTTTAAGTAAACAGTAAAATTTTGGTACTTTTACTTAACATAAGATTTTAGAAAGTTGAAAAACTTAGAAACAGATATCGAAGAATTATTAAATAAAAACATTAGTAAAGAAGATTTTTATGTTGGAATTGAATTGCTTCTAAAAAAAGAAAAAGAAAAGGGGTTTAAACCAGAAAATGAATCCCAAATCATAAATAATTTCCTTAATGAAATAATAGGATTAAATACCGAGGAAGATATATACCGCTACACTGGAGAATATTTGAGTAACTTATTTAAAGATATTATTGTAGTTGTTAATACAAACGACATAAAAAACTATACGTCAACACCTTTGGGCATATTTTTTCCTGATCAATCCCTGATTAATAAAGCGCTCAAATTTTTAAATATTAAGATATTAGGAACTGTATATCCTATAAGTCCTAATGTGCATAAATTTTACGATTCCGGTACCTTAAATAAAGTTGAAGGTGGACTAGTTGAAATATCTAAAGGATACTATCCAGACTTTATAATGAAAGGCTTGGTTAAAATGCTAGGCATAAAAGATGCATACCTTCTTGGCTTAAAACGGAACGATACCTTATTTGCGTGTTTGCAATTTTATACCTTCAATAACTCAAAATCAATAAATACCAGCTTTATTGAAACCCTTTGCAAACAAGCTTCATTGGTTATTCAAAAAAAGCACTCTGAAAATCAAGTACTAGCACGCGAAAAAAATTATAGAGAGTTATTTGATAATTCTCCCAATCCAATAAGCATTTTTGATATTCATGGAAATGTTTTAATTGCAAATAAATGGCAAAAAGATTCTGAAGGAATTGATGTTACAGAATTTATTGGTAAAAATATTTCTCGATTTTTCCCCAAAGTTTCAGAGAATTTTTTTGAAAAAACAAAGAATGTATTACAATCCAAAAAAACAGAAATTTATGAACAATCTTTAAATGAAAAAGGAGAAACTTTTTGGTTTAGCAATAGATTGTCACCACTTTATAACGAGGAGGGAACGATTGATAGATTACTATTACAGTCTTTTGATATTACAGAACAAAAACGCGCTGAAATAGAATTAACATCAAGAGAAAAGAAATATGCTTCTATTTTCAACACCCCATTTAGTGCAATATTTATTTATGAAGAAGAGGGATTCATAATTGAAACTAATCTGAAAGCTCAACAGATGTTTCAATACTCACAAGAGGAATTTATTGGCATGCATATTTCCAATATCACATCAAGAGAATCGGATGAAAAACACTTTAATAATATTAGGAATGCTATCAAAAACGATGAAGTTTATCAATTTGAATCTACAGACATTCGTAAAGACGGAAGCTGCTTTTTTACCGAAGTAAGTATAACTACATTTCAGGCTCAAAACAGAAGGTTGGTGGTTGCGATAGTAAAAGATATAACAGAATCTAAAAATGCTAAAGAAAAAATTGAAGAAAAAAACAGAGAATTACATAACTCCATTGCCGTACAAAATAAATTTTTCTCCATTATTACTCATGATTTGAGAGGACCATTAAATTCACTGATTGCATTTAGTGATATGCTTTTAGAGGATATTGAAAACAATAAATTAGAAAATATTAAAAGGGATACATCCTTAATTAATAAATCTTTAGAACATACCACTTCTTTACTAACCAACTTAATAGAGTGGTCTCAATCAAAAATTGGATTTGAAAATATTCAAAAAGAAATGTTGGATGTTTCATTTTACAAAACTGAAATCCCGCATATATTTAGAGGAGCCATAATTGCCAAAAACATTACTATTGAATGTGTCATTAATAACTATACCCAAGTTTTCGCAGATGCAAAGATCTTAAAAGTTATTTTAACAAACCTATTTTCAAATGCCGTAAAATACGTTTTCGAAAATGGAACAATATCCATACATATTTCAAACAATGAAAAGGAAACCCTCTTTTCAGTTTCTGATAATGGTGTTGGGATTCATGAAAAAGACCTCGTCAATCTATTTAACATTGAAAAAAACTTTACTACACCGGGTACAAATCAAGAACTAGGAACTGGGTTAGGACTCCACCTTTGCAAAGAATTTGTTGAAAAACAAGGCGGTAAAATTTGGGTTGAAAGCAAATTAAATCAAGGTTCAACCTTTTATTTCACCCTCCCCCTGAATTTAAATTAATTGGTTACCCGTGCAACGCCATCAACACCTTTTCAGGAGTTATAGGCGCATCGAAAACTAATTCAACATCAGGTCTGAATGCTTTTACGGCATTTCTTATTGCAAAATAGGTTCCTAAACCGTATAATAACGGGGGTTCACCTACCGCTTTTGACCTAAATATAGCTAAATTGTTTCTATCGTTTTCATTTAGAATAACCTCAATCTCACTAGGTGCAGAATAAATATCGGGCACCTTGTAGGTCGATAAGGCATTGCTTTTCAACTTACCTTTTGCATCGTACGAAATTTCTTCCATAGTCATCCAGCCCATGCCCTGCACTAAAGCGCCTTCAATTTGACCCTTATCAATCATTGGGTTGATGCTTTTACCTGAATCGTGAACAATTTTCACTGAATCTACTTGGTAAATTCCACGGGTTGTATCTATTGTTACTTCGGTAATTGCAGTTCCATAAACATGGTATGCAAACGGATGGCCTTTTTCTATTTTTGGGTTAAAATGAATTATAGGCGTTGCATAATGTGCGTTTTCACTCAATGCAATTCTATCTAAAAATGCACCTAGTACTACGCTTGTCCAATCTAATTCTGAAATCGTTCCATTCATTAAAACTTTTTCATCCATAAATTCAATGGCCGATACATCCACATTCAACTGCTTACTCGCATATCCTGCAAGCCTAGCTTTGATAGCTTCACATGCCATTTGGGTTGCTTTTCCGTTTAAATCGGCAGTGGCTGATGCGGCAGATGGAGAGGTGTTTGCAATTCGATTGGTATTGGTGGTAAATATTTTAATTCGATGTGGATGAATTCCAAACACCGATTGAGCTACTTGTACTATTTTGGTATTTACCCCCTGCCCCATTTCAACAGCGCCTGTGCTAATACCAACGCTTCCATCGGAATATACATGCACCAACGCCCTTGCTTGGTTCATTAAGGTTTTGGTAAACGAAATACCAAAACAGATGGGCATAATCGAAATGCCTTTTTTGAACAATGTGTTTTTAGCATTAAAATCGTCCACTTTTAAAATCAGCTTTTTTGATTCAAACGTTTCTTCAGCCTTATTCCAACATACTTCAGCTTCGCTTTCAGCCAATTGCCCGTAAACAAAAGGCTCATTATCTTTAATTAAGTTGGCTTTTTGAATTACATGCGCAGGAATTCCAAGCTTTTCTGCTGCTTGAGTAATTGCACATTCCATTACAAAAACGCCTTGTGGTCCACCAAAACCACGAAAAGCCGTATTGGGTGGCAAGTTTGTTTTGCAGCTATAGGCTGTTGCCTTCACATTTGGAACAAAATATGTATTTGTGCAATGAAAAAGCGTTCTTTCTAAAACCGCAGGCGATAAATCAGCTGCAGCTCCTGCATTTTGATAAAATGTAGCTTCATATGCCATTATTTTAAAATCAGCGCCTAAACCAATTTTAAAATCGCTGCTATACGGATGACGTTTTCCTGTCATACGAAGGTCTTCCATCCTATCCAACGAATATTTTACCGGCTTTTTTAAGATATGAGCAGCTAATGCGCATAAAGCAGCCCACGTATTTGCTTGATCTTCTTTGCCGCCAAATCCTCCGCCTAAGCGCGTAACATCAACCTCGATGCAATGCATCGGAATGCCCAATACTTTTGAAATGGCACGCTGAACTGCAGTTGGTCCTTGGGTAGATGAAAATACTTTTAAGGTTCCGTTTTCTGTTGGACAAACATAAGCGCCTTGAGTTTCGATGTACAAATGCTCTTGTCCGTTAAGTTCCACATTATTTTCAAAGATATGTGCGCATTTGCTCCAAGCTTCATCGGTATTTCCTTGAGAAAATGTACGAGGAGGAACAATTAATAATCCCTGTTTTTGTGCCTCGCGAGGATCTACAACTACAGGCAATTCTTCTACTTCAATTTTTATTTTTTTGATGGCTTTATGAGCCAATTCTGTACTTTCTGCAACTACAAAAGCAATGGGCATTCCCGAAAAATGGATATGATGATCAACCATCAAAGGTTCATCGGGAATAATGCCTCCGATTTGATTTTCGCCTGGTATATCCTCAGCAGTAAAAATACGAACTACACCTTTTGATTTTAAAGCTTCGCTTAAATCTAAATTTTTAATTATGCCGTGGGCAATTTTTGCATCGTAACACACTCCATATAATGTGCCTTGTGTTACTTGTATGTCATCTAAATAAATAGACTCTCCGCGTGTATGTGAAAATGAATCGATGTTTTTCATAATTAAGAAGCAAATACTGCGTTTTGAGATTCTAAAAATGGAATAAAATGAGCCTTAATTAATTGTGCCATTAATAGGCGTTTATATGCTTCCGTTCCTCTTACATCACTTATCGGAGATATTTCTGTTTGTGCAATGTCAATTCCAGCCATTAAAGTCGAATTATCAACCTTTTTACCCTTCAAAAATTCCATGGTTTTTGGCAACATTTGAGGGATTGGCCCAACACCTCCTACAGAAATTCGAATATGGTTAATACACTCATTTTCTAAATCCAAAAGTATGGCTGTGTTTACACTTGCAATATCTAAATGAGTACGTTTCGAAACTTTTTCGAAGTTAAAATAGGCATTTTGTGAGGGTATTTCGAACTCAATGGTTTCAATAACTTCGTCTTTTGATTTATCTAAGGTTTTGTATCCTTTGTAAAAAGATTCTAAAGAAATAACCCTTTTTTGATCTCCTTTTAGCAAATGTAATTTTGCATTTAATGCTAAGAAAAATATGGTAAAGTCGCCAATGGGTGAAGCATTTGCAAAATTTCCCGCCAATGTTGCCATATTTCGAATCGGTGTTGATGACACCAATTTCGCATATTTTTTAATATCGGGAATGATGCTGTTAAAGGTTTCTGAATTTACTAAATCAGAAACAGTAATTGCTGATCCTATAAAACAAGCATTATGTTTAATAGTTATGTGATTATGGGAAGACAAATCAAACACAAAGTCGATTTCAGAATCAACCATTTCATCGTGTTTCTGAACGTATAAATCAGTTCCTCCACCTACAAAATGGTGTGCATTTCCTAAGTCTTGATTTAAAGAAATAAGCTTTTCATTCCATTCAATTAACCTTGATTTAATTTCGGAAAAATAGGCAGGAACAATGCCATTTTTTATTGCAAAATCTACGTTTGATTCTGAATTTTGTGTGCTTTTCAAAGCTGCAATTTCAATGCTTGCTTTTTCAATCGATTTATATCCTGTGCATCTGCAAATATTTCCATCAATGGAAGCAATTGCATCTTCAACAGTTCCAGAATTATTAGATAAACAAAACCCATTTAACGACATCACAAATCCAGGAGTACAAAACCCACATTGAGTTGCTGCATTGTTGCAAAACGATTCTTGAATTGGATTTAAAGTTTCGTTATTAATCCCTTCAATGGTCACAACATGCTTTCCATGTATGTTTCCCATTGGGGTTAGGCAAGACGTTACTGACCTATAAGCCAATTCTCCCTCGATAATTTCGCCAATAAGTACAGTACAAGCACCACAATCGCCCTCTCTGCACCCAATTTTTGTTCCTGTAAGGTGTTTGTTGTACCTAACAAAATCAAGCAAGGTCATTCCTGGCGGTACACTTACACTTTGGTCTGAAGAATTAAGGATAAAATCAATCACAATAGTTAAAATAAAAGTGGGTAAAAATACATTAAAAGCTAGTAAATATTCAATATTAAAGCAATTGTAGATCAAAAAGCAAAGAATAAAATCTGTTTTGCAGATTTTATTTTTATTGCGTTTAATACTATCTAAAAATTGACTTTCTTGCTTAAAAATAAGCATATGAGCGATTCATTTATAAATCAAGCCATTGATGAAGCCAAAATAGGACTTGCTGAAGGTGGAATTCCCATTGGTTCTGTATTAGTAAGAGATGGTGTATTAATCGGAAGAGGACATAACAAAAGAGTACAAGATGGAGATCCAATAACGCATGCAGAAATTGATTGCCTTAGAAATGCAGGCAGAGTTGGTCATTACAGAAATGCCACTTTGTATTCAACTTTAATGCCGTGTTATTTATGTGCAGGTGCCATTGTACAATTCGGAATAAAGAAAGTGTATGCCGGAGAATCTGCCACATTTTCGGGAGCTAGAGAATTCATGGAACAGCATGGAGTAGAAGTAATAGACCTCGATTTGGAGGAGTGTAAATCCATAATGAAGGACTTTATTGAAAAAAATCCTGCAATTTGGAATGAAGATATTGGTGAATTGTAAACAATTAGTTAATATTAGCCCCCGATTTATTAATAATTATATAACATCATGTCAATTTTAATTAAAAACGGCAACATTGTTACCGCAAGCGATACATATACTGCAGATATTTATATCGAAAACGAAAAAATAGTTACAATCGGTAAAAACCTTTCTGTTACTGCCGATCAGGTTATAGATGCAACAAATAAATTAGTTATACCCGGTGGTATTGACCCACATGTTCACTTGGATATGCCTTTCATGGGTACATCCTCGAGCGATAATTATGAAACAGGAACCCGTGCCGCTCTTTTTGGAGGAACTACCATGGTGATTGATTTCGTTTTACAGACACAGGGAAGAGATTGCGACTACATCTTTCATGCCGATGAGAAGGTAATTGATTCTGTTATGCAAACCAAGGGAAGGTCGCTGTATCATGCTCTCGATGCATGGAAAGGCAGGTCAAATGGAAATTGTTTAGCAGATTACTCTTTTCACATGGCAGTTACTGATTTTAATTCAACTACAAAAGCTGAAATAAAAGATCTAATTGAAAAAGAAGGCATCACTTCTTTCAAAACGTTTATGGCATATAAAGGAGCGTTGATGATTGATGACAAGCAGATGATTGAACTTATGAATGAGGTTAAACAACTTGGAGGTATGGTTATCGTTCACGCTACGCATGGTGATATGATTGATTGTCTCGTTGACAAACATCGGGAAGAAGGAAAACTTTCCCCACTGTATCATTATCTTTCCCAACCTGAGATTACAGAAACCGAGGCATCCGGTCGTTTTGCCGATATGAGCTATTATACGGGCTGCCCTGGCTATATTGTTCACATGACTTGCGAAGGCGCTCTTAATCGTATTAGAGATGTAGCAAAAAGAAATCAAAAAGTGTATGTAGAAACCTGTATTCAATATTTAGTGCTTGATGCTTCTCTTTATGATAAAGGATTCGAATCTGCCAAATGGGTGATGAGCCCTCCTTTAAGAGAGAAAAAAGACCAGGCAACTTTATGGGCTGGAATTAACCAAGGTACGGTGCAGGTGGTTGCTACAGATCATTGTCCGTTTATGTGGGAGCAAAAAAAAATGGGTTCAACCGATTTTTCTAAAATTCCAAACGGACACCCTGCTATTGAACACCGTATGGAATTATTGTTTTCGGAGGGTGTAAAAAAGGGGAAAATAAGTTTAAATAAATTCGTAGAAGTGGCATCTACCAATGCTGCTAAAATTTTTGGAATGTATCCGCAAAAAGGCACTATTGCGATAGATTCTGATGCGGATATCGTGATTTTTGATCCAAACGAAAAACATGTTATTTCTGCTAAAACACATCACATGAATTGTGATTATTCTGCGTATGAAGGATGGGAAGTAACTGGCAAGTGCAAAACTGTAATTTTAAGAGGAAAAGTGGTGGTGGATGATAATAAATTACTAGTTGAAAAGGGATATGGGAAGTTTGTAAAAAGGAATAAAGTATCGGGAATAATATAAGAAGCCCCCCCTCCTTTGTCGTGATACACTCCGGGGAGGAGTTACAACGCTAAAGAGGCTACTATTACAATGAAAAAATAAAATTATTAATTAACCAATGTTCTGAAAGTCTCCCTTTCGGGGAGATTTAGAGGGGCTTTTAAACTATTTAACTATGGCAAGAATTATTAAATCAGGACTTATTCAAATGAGCCTTCCATTAACCGAAGGAGAAGGAACCATTAAAGAAATTTGTGATGCGATGGTGCAAAAGCACATTCCGTATATTGAAGAAGCGGGTAGAAAAGGGGTTCAGATTTTATGTCTTCAGGAAATATTTAATACCCCTTATTTCTGTCCGGGACAAGATAAAAAATGGTATGCGTCTGCGGAATCAGTTCCAGGGCCTACCACAGAATTGATGGCTACTTATGCTAAAAAATACAACATGGTAATTATTGTTCCTATTTATGAAAAGGAGCAGGAAGGTGTTTTGTATAACACAGCAGCAGTGATTGATGCCGATGGAACCTATCTTGGCAAATACCGGAAAAATCATATCCCTCAAACATCGGGCTTTTGGGAAAAGTTTTTCTTCAAGCCTGGAAACTTAGGCTATCCTGTGTTTCAAACAAAGTATGCAAAAGTAGGGGTTTATATTTGTTACGACAGACATTTCCCAGATGGAGCAAGAATATTAGGATTAAATGGTGCTGAAATTGTGTATAACCCTTCAGCAACTGTTGCTGGCTTATCGCAATACTTATGGAAAATTGAGCAACCTGCACACGCAGCTGCAAATGGTTATTTCATGGGTTGCATAAACCGTGTAGGCGTTGAAAAGCCTTGGAATTTAGGTAAGTTTTACGGCACTTCATATTTCGTTGATCCAAGAGGTCAAATCTTTGCTCAAGCATCAGAAGATAACGATGAATTGTTAATCGCAGATTTCGATTTAGATGTTATTGAAGAAGTGCGCTCAGTTTGGCAGTTTTTCCGCGATCGCAGACCAGAAACCTACAGCAGACTAACCGATTTATAATATCATAATTGTGGGCTATTTTAATTAATAGCCCATTTTACACTTTAAACTAAATATAATGGCCGAATATAAATCACCCAATTCTGAACAAGAATTTGATAAAAACTTTACTCAACTAAAACCCTTCATGAACAGTACCGAAGCGTATTACGAAAGTTCTCGCTGTTTGTATTGTTACGATGCACCCTGTATCACCGCCTGCCCGACCGGCATTGATATTCCCAAATTTATTCGACAAATTAATGCAAAAAACAGCATTGGTGCTGCTAAAACAATTTACGAATCAAACGTATTGGGATATTCTTGCGGCAAAGTTTGTCCAACAGAAGTACTTTGCGAAGGAGCCTGTGTGTATAATCTACAAGATGTACCGCCAATTGAAATTGGAAGATTACAAACTTACGCAACAGGTCAAGCTATAAAAGAAGACAAAAGTTTCTTTACACGTAAAGCTCCAAACAATAAAAAAGTAGCCGTTATTGGTGCTGGACCTGCTGGTATTGCAGCAGCCTGCGAACTTTATTTAGAGGGTTTTATTGTTGATGTTTTCGAAGCAAAATCTAATCCATCTGGTTTAGTAGTTTATGGAGTAGCTCCATATAAAATCACCAACGATGAGGCTTTAAATGAAATGGAATATTTAGCTAAACATTACGAGCTAAACATTACGTACAATAAGCCAATCCAAACAAAAGAAGACATTGCTAACCTAGAAAAAAACTACGAAGCCATATTCTTGGGAATTGGTTTAGGAGAAACTTCAACATTAGGAATTCCAGGCGAAAATATTGAAAACTGTGTAGGTGCTGTTGAGTTCGTAGAGATGCTTCGCATGCAACACCACAACCTAAAAGTTCCTAAAAAAGTAGTGGTTTTAGGCGGTGGAAACACCGCAATGGATGCTGCATCTGAATGTGCTAGAATGGGCGCAGAAGATGTTACTTTAGCCTATCGTAGAAGCAAAGATGCAATGGGAGCGTATCATTTTGAATACGACTTAGCAAAAGGTGTAGGCGTAAAAGGCCTGTTCAATGCTTCTCCAATTGAAATCATTGGAAATGGAACGATAAAAGCGGTTAAATTCATCAAAACCGAAGAAAAAGACGGCAAATTAACCAACATAGCTGGTTCTGAATTTACTATCGAGTGCGACTGGGTAATTAAAGCAACTGGACAATCGAAGCAAGTTACTTTTCTGTCCTTAATTGATGGATTAAACTTGGATAACAAAGGCCGCATTTTGGTAAATGAAGGCTTCCAAACTACAAATTCTAAATATTACGCATCAGGCGATAACGTAAGTGGTGGCCAAGAAGTAGTAAATGCTGTAGCAAATGGAAAAATTGCTGCCAAAACCATTTCAAGTAACCTAATTTAAACGAAAAGACAATGGCAGATTTATCAATAAATTTAGCAGGAATAAAATCACCCAATCCGTTTTGGTTAGCATCAGCTCCACCAACAAATAGCGGGTATCAAATCATGAAAGCCTTTGATGCAGGTTGGGGTGGCGCAGTTTGGAAAACTTTAGGAGTTCCCGTTATAAATGTTTCGAGCAGATATGGATCATTAAATTACCGCAATACTCGAATGATGGGTTTCAATAATATCGAACTTATCACCGATAGACCTTTGGTTGATAACCTACGCGAGATTGAAGAAGTAAAAAAACGTTTTCCAGATCATGCAGTAATTGCATCGTTGATGGTAGAAACGCGCGAGCAATGGCATCAAATTGTAAAAGATGCTGAAAACGCAGGTGCAGATGGTCTTGAATTAAACTTTGGTTGCCCGCATGGAATGTGTGAGCGCGGAATGGGATCAGCGGTTGGCCAAGAGCCAAAAGTGCTTAAAACTATAGTTGAGTGGGTAAAAGAAGTTGCAAAAACTCCGGTAATTGTAAAACTTACGCCTAACATTTCGGACATTACTCGCCCGGCAATTGCTGCTCGCCAAGGTGGCGGAGATGCAATTTCTTTAATCAACACCATCCAAAGTATTATTGGTGTGGATATTGATAAGTTTGTACCCTATCCTATTGTGGATGGAAAAAGTACAAATGGTGGATATTGTGGACCTGCGGTGAAGCCTATTGCCTTAAATATGCTTAAAAACTGTGCTCAACATCCCGATGTTAATTTACCTATTTCAGGTATTGGTGGCGTTGAAAACTGGCGCGATGCGGTTGAGTTTATTTTATTAGGCGCAACATCAGTGCAAGTTTGTACTGCAGTTATGCACTACGGTTTTGGTATCATTCGTGAGCTAAAAACTGGCCTAGAGCAATACATGGATGAAAAAGGCTTTAAAACTATTGACGATTTTAGAGGCTTAGCGCTTCCAAACACCAAACATTGGGAAGATCTAAACCTGAAATACTCAGTTAAAGCAAGCATCAATGCAGAAAAATGTATTGGTTGCCAACTTTGTTACACTGCTTGTGAAGATGGCGCTCACCAAGCCATTAAACTTTCAACTGATTTAACAAACCGTGTTCCTGAAGTTTTCGAAGAAAACTGTGTGGGTTGCAACCTTTGCAGCGTGGTTTGTCCGGTAGAAGATTGTATCACTATGGTACCTGAAGAAATTGGATCAGACCATACCACATGGAAAATTAGAACTCAGAACAACGATGTTCCTACCACATTTAACGACCCATTAGCAGGTGGTTTGCACCACACTGTTCCAGCTCCTTTAGAGGCGTTGGAGGTTCGTAAACCAAGGCATTATCAAGGTTAATCATTTTAGTTTTATAAACAAGAAAGGCTTCCAAATGGAAGCCTTTCTTGTTTATTGTTTTATAATTTTGTGCCGAATTACCCCATTTTTACTTTCAATTTCAATAAAATAAATGCCATTTGCCAAATAACTCAAATTCATCTTTGAGTTATTCTTCGTAGAAATCAACCACTGACCATTCACAGTAAACAATTTAACCTCTTCTATATCAACATCTTGCATTCCAACTATTGATACTTCACCGGAAGTAGGATTTGGAAACAAGTTTACCTCGATTGGTACTTCCTCTTTTATCCCAACTGGCCGAACATAAACAAAATACAACGGTCCACCTGCTGTAATCGAACACCCTTTTGAATCTATAATTGTGGGAGTATAATTTGTGTTTATTAACGGTTTAGCCCAAAAACCAAATGGCAATGTGGTATCACTTAAACCATTTGTAGGCGACCAGCTATACTTAACATTGCCAAATCCACCTCCAATATTTGGAGTTCTATTGAGGTAAACAGAATCTCCGTAATCTATCCAGTACTCATGGTAAAATGTATGTTGTCCAAAATTTGAAAAGGTAATTTGACAACTGTCTTCACTTTGGCAACCTAAAGAATCAGTTACTCTCAAGTATAATTTGACTGAATCACTGAGGTTGTTATAAATTAAAGTTGGGTTTGCAGCTGTTGTATCGTTAAGAATGTGCGATGCATATAAAAATGGAATTGATGGCGGGGCAAAAGCAATTGGCTTTATTCGCCATTCATATTTATATGGTGGCACGCCACCAAGAGCAGACTTCAAGCCTCCAAATTGCGTAGTTGGATCGTTAGGGCAACGATGCTTGTCAATACCTGCGTCTGCTATGCATTGTGAAAATGAAAAACTGGTGTTAGTGCAGAAAAAAAATAATAACAATTTATTCATTATTGGTCTTGATTTTTCAAAAAAAATATCTTTTTAATTAAAATATTCTTAACATTTTCAATTTACATTAAAAAATTTAATTTAAAAAATTTGACAAAACACATTAATAGTTTAGGTTTTTCTCAGAATATCTTGCCCAAATAAATTGTCCTACAATTATTTTTAATAAATTGCAAATAAATCAGTTAAATTGATGATAATAAGCAAATGAAAAATGCCGTTTTATTTAATATATTTGGATTTTTTGCTTCAATAGCATCTGTTTTTGCTCAAATTCCTGAATATAATTTTCGACATTATTCTATTGAAGAAGGCTTACCTACTTCTCAAATTTACGATGCAATCCAAGATTTAGATGGTTATATGTGGTTTGCAACTGATAAAGGTTTAGTAAAATACAATGGATATGAATTTAATACCTTTTCATCAGATGAAGGGTTAAATGACAATGTCATTTTTAGTTTATTTCAAGATTTTAAAAAAAGAATTTGGATGATTTCCTTGTCTGGAAATATTTATTACTATGAAAAAAATAAAATAAACGAGTATAAATTTAACCATATAACAAAAGACCTTATAATAGGAAGTTATCAATTTTATATTGCTGTTGATACATTAGAAAATGTTTTTGTTGATTGTACAAATGGAATATATAAAATAAATAAAAATGGACAATTGAAAATTAAATACAAATCATATCTAAAAAATACTAGCACAAAAATAATAATAGACAAAACCTATTATAACAATGAGATAAAATGTATTGGCTTTAAAGTCGACATTAAAAAAAACATAGATTTAATAACGTTAAACAATAACAAAACTGATAGTCTAAATCTTGTTAATAATGATAACGGGAGGTCCTACATAATAACATTAAAAAATAAAAAAAATTTACTTTCTATTGGCAATTCACTTTATGAACTTCAAAACAATGAGCTAATTTTTAAAAAACATTTTGATTCAGAAATTATAAAAATTTTCGAAGATAATAAACAACGTCTTTGGGTCTGCACCTCTAAAGGAATCTACTTTTACTCAAAAAAAGGCAGCTTTGCTGATAGTAGACTACTACTAGCTTCCAATTATATTTCAAGTGTGACCTGCGATTCTGAAAATGGTTATTGGATTACCACAATTGATGATGGTATTTTTTATTTAACAAATGATGCCATATTAAATTATAAAAATGATTTAAATATAAACACACCACTTGTATTAACAGCAAGCAAAAGTCATATTTATGCTGGAAACTTTAACGGTACAATTTCACTATTAAACATGACAAATTTTAATAGCAATATTTTAAATAAAACTTCAAAATTGGGAATTAATAGCCTTTTTTACGACACTACAAATAACTCTCTTTTCGTTGGAAATGACATTCATGGCAGATTTAAAGAAAATAAATTAATTCAAATAAAAAAAACTATTAAAAATGAATCATGCCTTGGCGGTTTTAAAAAATATAAAAATGAAATGTTTTCAACTTCATTTGGGAATATAATTAAAATCAAAAACGATTCTTCTTTTATAGAATTCTATTCAGACTCTATTAGTCGTATTTTATGCTTTCATTTATTATCAAACTCAGATTTAATTTTGGGTACAATTAAAGGTGCTTTTAAGTATAATAGTAAACAAAAAGAATTATCTACTATTAACAAAGATCTTAATGAGTTTAGAATTGATGCTATTAATGAATTAAATGGATACTTAATTTTTTCAGTACAAGGTAAAGGTCTTTTGTTTTATAAAAATGATGGTACTTTAAAATGGATAAATAAAAGTGATGGCCTATGTAGTAATAATATAGGAAAATTATTTGTATTTAAAAATGAGATCTGGTGTTCTTCTTTTAATGGACTAAGTACCGTAACTATTACCAACTCCATTCCCTTAAAATACAAGATTAAAAACCTAAGTAGAAAAGAAGGTTTGTTAAGTAATGAAATAAATGATATATACATTTTAAATGATACCGTTTGGGTTGCATCTAAAAAAGGGATTTCATTTTTTGATATAAACACTGATTTTATAAATCCCTCTATTCCAAAGGTTTATTTCACTAAGTTTCAAATAAATAATAAAGAAGTTGACATACAGCAGTCCTATGTTCTTAAAAGCAAAAATAACAACATCAGCATTGGATTTGAATCTCCATTATATAAAAACGATGGCAAACAAACATACCAATTCACGCTTTTAAATAAAAAAGACACTATTTATGGTAAAACTAAAAACCGAAGTGTGCAATTTCTTTCATTAGAAAAAGGAGATTATACCTTTTTGGTTAAAGCCACAAATAATTCTAATATTCAAAGTATTAAAGCCGCAAAAATTGAGTTTTCAATTTTACCTATTTGGTACGATACTTTATGGTTTAAATTACTTTGTACAATTGCTTTATCTGGTATTGGTTTAGCATTTTATAAATATAGAATAAGTGAAATTAGAACAAAATATATGCTTGAAAAACAACAAGCTACTTTACAATTAACGGCTATTCGTGCACAAATGAACCCTCATTTCATATTTAATGTGATGAACTCAATCCGAAATTTCATGCATAATAACGATGTTAATTCAGCTGAAAAATATTTGGTTTCATTTGCCAAACTAATAAGGTACACTCTAGACAACTCAACTGTGCAGGAAGTGAGTTTAGCTGAAGAAATTAACGCTTTAGAAAATTATGCAGCACTCGAATTACAACGGCTTTCAAAAAGTTTCGAATTTAATATAAACATTTCGGATGATATTGATTTAGACGAGATTAGCATTCCATCTTTACTCCTTCAACCGTTTGTTGAAAATGCAATAAAACATGGTATTGAAAACCTAGACATTGATGGCAAAATATTTATTTCAATTTTTACTGAAGGCGATATAATTACAATTATAATTGAAGACAATGGCATGGGAACAAAACATCACACTAATATTGAAGCTACAAACAATACAAATCATGTTTCACATGGCACAAAACTGACTTTTGAAAGAATTTTAGCTTACAATAAAGCGTATAGTAAAAATATTAAAGCTGAAATTTTAGATATTTCAGATATTAATCCAAACCAACATGGCACTCGAGTAAAAATTACTATTTAACTTCATTCAAAATAATGTAATTTATAATTGTAAAGCATGATTAAAGCACTAATAGTTGATGATGAACAACATAACAGAGAAAATCTGCTGCATTTACTAACTCTTTACTGTACAAACATTCAAGTTGTAGCGTTAGCAGAAAACGTTAATGACGCAATTATACTTATTCAAAAACACGATCCTCAAATAGTTTTTTTAGATATCGAAATGCCAAATCAAACAGGGTTCGATTTGCTACGATTATTGACTGAAGTGCACTTTAAGATAATATTTGTAACTGCTCATACCCATTATGCAATAAAAGCCATAAAGTTTTCGGCATTAGATTATTTGTTAAAACCAGTAGATACTGATGATTTAATTGCGGCTGTTGAAAGAGCTAAAATTGAAATTCATAATTCACAAAATCTTCAAAATAAAAGTTTAATTTATAATTTAAATAATGCAAGTACTCCAAAAATAACTGTAAGCGTAAAAGGTGGCCTTGTTTTTCTAGACCCTTCATCTATCATAAGATTAGAAGCAGAAGGTTCATACACACACATTTTTATAGTTGGAGAAACTTATATTACATCAAAAAATATTAAAGAATATGAAGAATTATTCTCAGATTTTTCATTTTTTAGGGTTCATAAGTCGCATTTAGTAAATCTAAAAATGGTAAAAAGATTTAGCAATGTAGATGGTAATTATGTATTTATGAATGATGGTTCAAAAGCTGAAGTTTCAAGACGAAAGCAAGAACAATTCTTGGAAGCTATGAGAAACAGAAATTAGTTTTTAAGTTTTACATAACCGTTAATCAGATTTTTATTACCGTTTGTATTAAAACTGCATCCTTTTAATAAGTTAACCAAAAGTTAATTTTATTATTAATTCATTTCACATGTCAAATAAATTTTAACAATTAAACATATAACTATGAATAAAAATTTACTTAATTCAGAATTTGAGAAAGGTGGAGACTTAAACTGTCTTTTAATTTCCAAAAAAAGGGGTACCTACACCTCATTAAATTTAATATTATTTGTTTTTTTATGTGCTTTTGCAAATATAGAAAGTTCAAAAGCCCAATGTGTAGCTATTGGAGATCACATACAAGGGGGTATTGTTTTTTATGTAGATAGTACTGGCCAAAGTGGTCTATTAGCAGCACCAAACGATTTGGCAAATGCTGCTTGGGGTTGCAATGGTACCGAAATTATTGGTGCTTATGGTAGAACCATTGGAACTGGACTAACAAATTCAAATAATATTGTAAATCAATGTACTACCGGTTCGGTAGCTGCTCAACTTTGTCGAAGTCTTTCGTTGGGAGGGTATAACGATTGGTATTTACCATCGTTAGATGAGATGAGTATATTGTATTCTCAAAAAATTGCAGTTGGTGGGTTTTTAAATAATGCTTATTGGACTTCAACCCAAGATTTGCCAAGTTATGCATTAGCCGTTAACATTAACAGCGGAATTGTTATGAATTGGTTTAATAAAACTTGGGGATTTGGAGTAAGGCCCATTCGTTATTTTACTAAAGCTTGTGTAGGGCCAGCTTCATCGCTACATATGGATGGAGTAAAAGATTATATTAATTTAACAAACTCAAATACTCTTAAACCTAATACAGGCTTAACAGTTGAATTATGGCTTTACAAATCAAATTGGTCATCTCTTCCAGCTAACAAAACAATCGTTGGTAATACACAAAATGGAGGATATTCTTTACAGCTTGATGGACCGAATTTGAAATCTTGGATATATAGAAACAATGCCTATTCGATTGCCTCTACCAACATATCTAATCTAAAACCTGGTTGGCATCATTTTGCAATGACCTATGATGGTCAAAACAACAAACTTTATGTTGACTGTGTTCTTAAGTCTACTATTAATTCTGGAAGCGTTTTACCGATACAATACAGTATTTTTAATACTTCAACTTTAGTTGGTGCAGAATCTAGCGAAACAAATATACCCGAACTCAATCAATATTGCAGTGGAAGATACGATGAGTTGAGATTTTGGAACTATGCCAGAAATAGCAATGCATTGTGTCAACGAAAAAATTGCGAGTTAAGCCCAAGTGAAAATGGATTACTTGCCTATTATAAATTTAACCAAGGTATAGATGCCTCTTTAAATTCTGCTATTAATACAAGTACAGATGCGTCTTTAAATAATATAACTGGTTTCTTAAATAATTTTAATTTAAACGGAAACATCTCAAATTGGTTAGCTCCTGGTGCTGTAGGAACAGGTATCATATGCAAAGATGAATGCAGTTCTTGCCAAGATACATCTAAATACACCACCACATTAGTTGTAAATACAGGATATAGCGAATCAACTTCAAATGCTTTACCAGTTGGAGCACAAGATAACCGCTGGAAAATAATTGATTCTCCACCTTGGGCTACAGCAAGTCCCTGCTTTATGGCAAATACCTTAAAACCATCTGCATGGACAATTCAAGAAATAAATCCATGGTATGCAGCAATGCCAAAAAGCAGATGGATTTCTCCGTGTACAACCAATGCTTCTTTACCTAATAATGCTATTCCGATGGCTCCTTTTACTTTCGAATATGATTTTTGTTTATGCGAAAACGATTCAATTACATTTGATATGCATGCTTTTGCCGATGATTATTTAAGAGTTTACGTAGATGAGAGGCTATACACATTTGCAGAAATAGTAAATGGTACTCCTGGAGTCCATTATTTTTCTAAAATGTTTTTAAATGCTGGTAAACACCATTTAAGAGCTGAATTAAGAAACCTAGGAACCCTTATAATGGGCTTTAACTTAGCAGGAACAATTAGCGGAAAACACTTACTAAAATATGGCGATTGTACTGCAGCCACAACTACGCTCTCTCCTATTTCTGCAGGGAATGACAAGTCGATTAATATTGGAAATTCTACCAACTTAACGGTTACAGGTTGTAGTGGCAATTTGCAATGGTACAAGTTAAATGACAACGTGAGTACATTAATTCCTGGAGCTACAAACCCAACATTAAATGTTAATCCTTCTTTGTCAACATGTTATTATGTTTCATGTTGTTTAGTAAACAGTTGCTGTGTTTATGATACAGTTTGCGTAACAGTTGTAACCGATACAATAAATTGTATTGGTAATATTGTAGAAAATGGCGGCTTTAACCAAGGATTTGCAGGAATTAATGGAGGTGATTTAGACCAAGGTGCTACCATAAGTAATTGGCACACTGGCATTGGCTCGCCCCAAGTTTTTAATGGACCTGGTTGTGTTGATAATGGATTTATTTTTATGTGGGGAAACAAAGAAATATCCGAATCTTTTGAACAGGTGTTAACAACTCCATTTAAAGAGGGACATGCTTACAAAATCAGGTATTGTGCAGCAAAATCAAATATTAATAAGCCATTTGCTGATCCATTTGTAAGATTTTTGTTTAGAGCTTCGAACAATCTTTTAACTGATAATTCAACCTCAGGTGATTTATCTGTAATCAGTGGAAATACCAACGATATGAATATTTCGAGCAATTCATGGACCACCTACAATACCAGTTGTTGGGTTGCAAATAAAGATTATGGAAGACTTACGGTAAGTATACAAACCAATAAAAATATTGATAATGGAGATTATGTTTCCTATGGAACAATTGATAACATCTGCATAACCGAGTGCCCATGTGATGTAGTTGCATATGCAGGAATGGATACTTCTGTTTGTAATGGCACAACTGTTACACTTAAGGGTAACACCTATTCAGGGGCGAGGTATGAGTGGAGAAAACTAGGCACGAATACTATTTTAGGTACTCAGAAAAATCTAAATGTAAATCCAAGTTTAACCACCTGTTATGTTTTAAAAGTAATAAGTACCGAAGGATGCTACAGGCTTGATACTGTTTGCGTTACCATTTTAAAATCACCTGTTCGGCCTGGTAGAATATTTGGAAATGGCTATGCAGTTCCAGGTTCGATTCTAACCTATAGTGTAAATCTAGATTCAAATGCAACTTGGTATACTTGGACTTGGCCTCCAACATGGACTGGTACTGTAAATCATAACAGTATTAACGTTACTGCTGGTACATTAAACGGTAATATTTCAGTTAATGCTGTTAATGGATGTGGACTATCAGTTCCTACTTCATTATCAGTAAATCTTGTTCCATTAGTAATTCCTACTTCAGAAATTAGAAATGAAGATTGTGGCAAAACAGATTTTTCATTATTCAGTGCAAGGCAAATGAATACTTACACCGTATTAAATAAGGTAGTTGGAGCAACAGATTATGAAACAGAATTTAGTTCAAATTCAAACTTTGCAACCATTGCAGGAAGTACAAAACAAGGAAACAGAACCTTAATATTTGCAAATATCTCTGGATTAGCATGGAATCAAATTTATTTCGTTAGATCAAGGGCTTGGTTTGGATCAATTCAAGGCCCATGGGGTAACGTTTGTCAAATAGGTTTTATACAAAATCCGGTCATTGTAGGTGTACCAAATGCAAGTTTAGATCCACATTCTTGTGGTCGTAAAAATGTTTCAGTAAACAACAGTTTACTTGCAAATATAACTCCAGGTGCAAATTCATACACATTTAACTTTTACAATGATTCTTTATTAACAAACCTATATTCAAGTATTACCTATAGGGGCAGAAACGTGAGTATTGCAAACCTTGTTCCAGGATTATTAACATGTACCAAATATTGGGTTACCGTTCAAGCAATTATTGGAAATATTTCTGGTTCTTCAAGTATTGCTTGTGAAATTGAAATGGCTTGTCCACCAGCAAGAGGTAATAATGGTGAATTCGGATTAATGGTTTATCCAAACCCATCGAAAGATGTTTTTAATGTAATTGTAAATTCTAATTATATGGAACCTATTCAAGTAAAATTATTAGATGCCTTAGGTAGAATTATTTTATCTCAACAAATTCAAACAAACACTCCATTATTATTGGGAGAAAACCTGCCTGCTGGATATTATTTACTTGAAGCAACTAATTTGAACGGTATAAAAGCAGTTTCAAAAATGATAAAGAACAAATAATAAAATAAACTATCTCAATAAACAAAATGGCTTCCTATGGAAGCCATTTTGTTTAACATTAACTATTTTTTGATTTTATCAAGGTGTAATTATTCATTATCTGGATTTTTCTTTTTCAGAAAATCCATTAACTCTTCATCAGACATTCCAATGGTGCTTATCAAGGCTTTAGCATCTTCAACCAACGGGTGGTTTGGGTACTTCAATATAAATTCATTGAACTTTTGTTCGGCTTTAAAACCCATTTTAAGTTCAGACATATATATATATCCTTGTGCAAAAATTACAATAGGTGTTTTTGAATAGTTTGGGTAATCCACTAAAATATCATCATAAATCTTAACAGCATCTTCGCCAAAACCTAAACCTCGTTTAATATCTCCAGCTCTAAATAAATATTCCGCAGAAATTGTGTCCTGTGGGAATTTTGCTGCGAATAAAAAATATTCTTTAATCAACGCGTTTGCAACACTGTCGGAAACATTATATGGATCTAAGCTAATGCGTTTTTCAAATTCTTGAATTTTACGTTTATCTGCTTGTTTATTTATTTTGACATCGCAGCTTGTAAGTGCTAATCCAATCATTAAAAAGCTAAAGATTATTCTATTCATAGGGTGTTTATTTGTCTAATTCTCGTGTTAATTTTTCAGATAAGGATTCAATATCAATGGGGTGATTGATGCGAGCATGAGAAGCAATCGAAATCAAACCCGTTTCTTCTGAAATTACCAGCACCAACGCATCGCTATGTTCTGTTAACCCCAATGCAGAGCGATGGCGCAAACCGAATGAGGATTGTATGGATGGATTTTCTGATACTGGCAAAATGCAACTAGCGGCTAATATTTTATCGCCATGAATTATTACTGCTCCATCGTGCAATGGACTCATTTTCTGGAAAATGGTTTCTAGTAAACGAGCACTAACCCTGCTGTTTAACAAGGTTCCTGTTTTTACGTATAAATCTAAATCTGCTTCACGTTCAAATACGATAAGGGCCCCCGACATGTTTTTTGATAAATGCCTGCATGCTAAAATCACTTCTTGTAAATATTGTAACTCTTTGCTTTTAACATCAATTCCTTTTAAAAATACAGAACGTACCAATTGATTTTGTCGTGCAATAAAATCTCTTCCAAGTACCAATAAAAATCTACGAATTTCAGGTTGAAAAATGATGATTAGTAATAATACACCTAACTTGATAAACTGATCTAAAATAACACTCAACAGTTTTAAATGCATTAAATCAACCAACCAATAAACTCCATATAAAGCCAACAAACCAACCACGATATTTACCGCTAAACTTCCTTTCACCAATTTATATACCTGAAAAACAAGTACAGAAACCAAGGTTATGTCCATCAAATCTGAGAGGGTGATTTCTAAAAATCCGAAGTCAAATATTTCCAAGTTGGTTAATTATTTTTATTGAATCTGATGCTGCTTTCACATCATGCACGCGTAAAATTGCAACTTTTTTTAGCAATGCAACAGTTTGAGCTGCTATTGTTCCAAATAATGCATCTTCAGGAGATGATTCCAACACTTTCCAAATCATAGATTTGCGCGAAACGCCTGCTAAAACTGGAAAACCAATTTTTGATAAATGATCTAAACTATTGATTAACTGATAGTTTTGATCGGTAGTTTTTCCAAACCCAAATCCTGGATCAAGGATAACATCTACCAGTCCACTTTTTAGTAACGCATGAGATTCGAATGATAAAAAATCGAATACTTCTTGAACCACATTTTTATAACTAGGCTTTTTCTGCATGGTAGCGGGCTTTCCTTGCATATGCATAAGTACATACGGCACTTTTTGTTTTGCTGCAACTTGTATAATTTCTGGGTCAATTTTTCCAGCAGAAATGTCATTTATCATGCAAGCTCCTGCATCTATTGCAAGTTTTGCAACACTGCCTTTATAAGTATCTATAGAGATATTCGAAGTTGGAAATGCTGATTTTATCTTAGATATAGATTCAATCGTTCGTTCAATTTCTATCGTTTCAGCAACTTCAGGAGCACCAGGCCGAGTTGATTGACCACCAATATCTAAAATGGTTGCTCCATCTTCAAGCATTTGTCCTGCTTTGTCTACTATTTGTTGCGATGAAGTACGTGAGTTTGCGTAGAAAGAATCATCGGTAACATTTAAAATTCCCATGATTATAGGTTTTTCTAGCGATATAATTTTGCCTGATAAATTTATCGTAGTTTTATATCCGAAAAAGCTTTCTTTACTTCGCAAATTGATAATCATTTCGTCACAAAACTACATAAACTAACTTTGGAAACCGCTAAAGCTTACGACATTGTTTCGCTAAAATGCCGCGAATTATTCGAGAAAAAAACTAAAGATTACGGAACATCATGGCGCGTTTTACGCATCTCATCGTTAACCGATCAAATTTTTATCAAAGCAAATCGCATCAGAACAATTGAAGAAAATACTACACGCAAAATAGACGAGGATGAAATGGCTGAGTTTATTGGCATAGTAAACTACTGTATTATGGGGTTAATTCAGATGCATATTGATGCTGATGCGCCTCAACAACTCGATGCTGCTGATGCATTAAACTTTTACGACAAAGAGTTTGCCAAAGCTAAGCAATTGATGATGGACAAAAATCACGACTATGGCGAAGCATGGCGCGATATGAGGGTTAGCTCTTTTACCGATTTAATTCTAATGAAACTTTTACGTATCAAACAAATTGAAGACAATATGGGCCAAACCCTTATTTCTGAAGGCATTGATGCGGGATATCACGATATGCTTAATTACGCTTGCTTTGCACTTATTAAACTAAAACAATTAATATAAACACTTATGTTAGTTACCGTTGCACGATTATTTGTAGGTATTTTATTTATAATATCAGGATTTATTAAAGCCAACGACCCTATGGGTTTTGGCTTTAAATTGGAAGAGTATTTCCAAGTTTTTGGAACCGATTGGGCAATTCCATTTGCATTACCCCTAGCCATGGGAATTTGCATTTTAGAAATTGTGTTGGGTGTGATGCTTTTGATAGGCTCAAAACCAAAATTCACATCGTGGTTATTGTTGTTAATGATCGTATTTTTTACGTTTTTAACCTTCTACTCCGCTTATTTTAACAAGGTTACCGATTGCGGTTGTTTTGGCGATGCATTTAAACTTACGCCTTGGCAATCATTCTGGAAGGATATTGTTTTATTCGTTTTCATCTTAATAATATTCGTCAAAAAACGAAAAATCAAACCGTTGTTATTAGCAAAATCCGAGTCAAATTTGTTGATTTTAACTACCATGTTGAGCATTGGATTTACCATGCATGTTTGGTATTATGAGCCATTTATAGATTTCAGAGCATTTAAAATAGGCAACAGCATTCCTGAACTCATGAAAACTCCAGAGGGCGCTCCTCAGGATAGCGTTGCCATGATTTTTATCTATAAAAAGGATGGAAAAGAATTTGAATTTACAGCCGATAACATCCCTGAAGGGGACGATTATACATTTGTTGATAGAAAAGATAAAGTAATTCGTCAAGGATACAAACCACCAATTCACGATTTTACCATAACGGATAAAACCGGAAGCGATTACACCCAAGAGTTTTTAACTTCTAAATTTGCTTTGTTAAGTGTTGCTAAGGATTTCAAACTTACTACCCAAGAACGTGTAGATAAATTGAATGCCTACTTTGCTTGGTCTGTAAAAAATGACATTCCTTTTGCAGTGTTAACATCCTCTCTTCCCCGTGATGCAGAAGCATATCATGTAATGCGTGGTGCTAAATTTCCAATCTTTTTTACGGATGGAACTACCCTAAAAACAATGATTCGCTCAAATCCTGGAACAATAGCAATTAGCAATGGCATGGTAAAAGCAAAATGGTCTAGCAACGATATGCCAACGGTTGACGATTTAGAAAAAATCAAAACTTCGAATTGATTCGATTTATAACATACCGAATATTAACAGGAATTGGTGTTTTGTGGGGAGTTGCAACCACGGTTTTTTTCCTATTCAATGTATTGCCTGGCGATGCGGCACAAATGACATTGGGTCAGCGTAGCGACATATCTTCATTGGAAGCTGTAAAAAAGGAACTGGGTTTAGATAAGCCTCTAGTTTCCCAGTATTTTTTATACATTAACGACATTTCACCTATCGGTATCCATAACGTGGATACTGGTAATCAAAGAAAATATGGTGGATTTGCCTCCCAAATTTCTAGTGAAAATGAATTACGCTTAAAACAGCCCTATTTAAGGCGTTCATTTCAAAATAAAAACACGGTAAATGCCATAATTTCAAAGGCATTGATTGGCACAAGCGTCCTCGCTTTAGTATCAATGGCTTTTGCTACTATTATTGGCGTTTTACTTGGTGGCATAGCATCGTATCGTAAAAAAACAATTACAGACCAACTTATCAGTTACATTTCAATAATTGGCATTAGTATTCCCTCCTATTTTGCAAGTATCATTATTGCTTACATTTTTGGATATTTATTGCACGATATCACCGGTTTAAATTTAACTGGAAGTTTGTATGAATACGACTTTGACAAAGGTCAGATTTTAAATTTGTCGAATTTAATATTGCCAGCAATTACGCTTGGCATTCGACCTTTGGCAATCATTGTACAACTAAGCAGGAACTCATTTATAGAAGGTTGGGAATCGGAATATGCGCTAACAGCAAAAGCAAAAGGCTTAAACGACAAACAAATTTTTTTCAGGCATATCCTGAAAAATGGCTTAAGTCCTGTTTTAACAGCAGTTTCTGGATGGTTGGCGTCTTTATTAGCTGGTGCTGTTTTTGTTGAGTATATTTTTGGTTGGCACGGACTTGGTAAAATTACTGTTGATGCGTTGTTAACTTTCGATCTTCCTGTGGTTATGGGCTCTGTCTTGGTTGTTGGTTCAATATTCATTGTTATCAACATTTTGGTTGATATCATTTACGGAATGTTGGATCCACGCGTAGTTATTGGTAAATAAATGAAACCTGTTTATTTGATAGGAATGCCAGGATCTGGCAAAACAACTTTGGGTAAAAAAGTAGCAAATGCTCTTGGGGTTTCATTTATAGATTTAGACGAATTTATCCAAAAAGAAACGGGTATCACTTCAAATGCATGGATTTTGAAATACGGAGAAGCCTGTTTTCGAATCTTAGAAAGCCATTATCTAAAAAAAATAAATCAAATCAACATTATTATAAGCTGTGGTGGCGGCACGCCATGTTTTCTGAACAACATAGATTTCATGAAGTCAAATGGAAAAACAATTTGGTTAAATACCTCGATAGGATTTCTAAACAATAGGCTCGAGAATAATAAAAGGGCTGTAATTGATTCGTCTCAAAATTTGTTTCCGCAAATAGTTGCTATTTATGAAAAAAGATTGCCTTTTTACAAACAAGCTGATTTCAAATTGGATAATCCTTCAAGAGAGGCGATATTAGCTATTTTATCGACTGACTTTTAATTTCATCAATCAACAATTGCTCAACATTAGTTTGTGCTGATATATGGTAAAAACTACCCTTGCCTTCTATAGCCATTTTACCCAAAAACTTACTCGCAGTATTATCGGTTCCGAAACCTAAAACAGATAATTTACGGTCTGAATTGCTATACTTTTTAATTAACTGAAGCAATTCTTTCTCTTTTAATTCGCGAAAGTCGAACATTCCATCCGTTGCTAATATCACCTGATTATTTGCCGAAGGGTTATATAAATCATTTAATACCGAAAGTGCCTCAGATAAGCATTCAGCTCCATAGGTCAAACCACCTGCTCTCACTGTATCAATAGTGCTAATAATAGCTTTAGGATCTAAAACTTTTATTGTTGAAACTACTGTTCGCACTTTTGCATTGTATGCTAAAATCGTAACTTGATCTTCTTCTCTAAGCACATTTATCAAATTCCCAAGCGACCTTTTAAGCATCACAAATTTATTGGCATCTTTCATCGATCCTGAAACATCCATCAAAATCACAATATTGTTTGGCTTAAATCGGGTTGATGACAATTTTCCATTAACCATTTCTGGTCCAAACTCCTTTAGAGTAGGCTCAGCTTTTACATAAAAAGTTGGTTTGATGGTGTCTATAAAAACCATCGTTGGTGTTGCTGGTTTCTCGATAGGGGTTAACCAAAAAACCAATGGACCAGTATTACGGTTTATGTAAACTATAGAATCAAAGGACTGATAATTACCATTTTGAATAGTAACATTATATAAACCTAAATTCATATCCAATTTGGATTTTCCCAATTCATTGGATTTTGAGGTTCTGTATTGATGTTTTTTACTTGTTAGTTTTAGCTCTACTCCCGTAACTGGAAGCGATGATATTGAATTAAAAATTTGGAATTGTTGCGTAAAATCTAAACGACTTGGATCCTCTGCGGGTGAAAAAATGGGGCATTGAGTAAGTGCATTTGATGCAATATTCACAATATTACCTGAAATTTCTAACGAAATAGGTATTGAGTTTAGGTTTGTAAAAATCTCAAATTTGCGAAAAAAACTCCCTTTACTAGCAGTATAATAATAAACAGGGAGCCGAAATTTCTCTCCAGGCTGTATAGCCCGAGATGGGTAATTGATCCATAAATCTTTTTGGGAAGCAGTTGGCAAGAAATACATTTCTCGGTTGCTTTTATTTTCGAAAACAAAGACAGCGGTGTCATTTTTCCAAAACTCAACCTTTCCAAAATCATAATTTGCAGGGCTAATGCTTACCGACTGAGCACTTAATAAGTTTATCCAAAGAAATCCAATTACTACAAAAAGTAAACGCATGGCAAAACAACGCACTAACCTGCCATATATTTTAAATATGAAGTGCTCTATTTTCTGTAGCGGCTAAACAAGCTTCTTTAACGCTTTCTGAAAAAGTTGGATGCGCATGGCAAATTCTTGCAACATCTTCAGCTGATGCTCTAAACTCCATTGCAACCACGGCTTCTGCAATTAAATCGGCAGCTCTTGGGCCGATTATGTGTACTCCTAAAACCTCATCGGTCTCTTTATGTGCATATACTCTAACGAATCCGTCTAAGTCCATACTCGCACGCGCTCTTCCACTTGCTTTAAATGGGAATGCACCTACTTTGAATTCAATATTTTTAGCTTTTAACTCTTGTTCGGTTGCTCCAACCGATGCAATTTCAGGCCAAGTATACACTACTCCCGGTATCAAATTATAATTGATATGTGGTTTCTGACCTGCAATATATTCTGCAACAAAAACTCCTTCTTCTTCTGCTTTGTGCGCTAACATTGGACCTGCAATAACATCGCCAATGGCAAAAATCCCTTTTACTTCCGTTTCTAAATGGGCGTCAACCTTAATTCTGCCTCTATCGTCTGTTTGGATGCCCACTTTTTCAAGATTTAGACCTTGAGTATAAGCAGATCTACCTGTAGAACACAAACAATAATCGCCATTTATCTCAATGGATTTCCCATCTAACTTGTTTTCAGCAGTTACTGTAACTTCTTTCCCTTTAGATTGAATATCGGTTACTTTATGATTTAAATAAAGTATAAACCCTTGCTTTTTTGCTATTTTTTGCAACTCTTTCCCTAACGATGAATCCATTGTAGGAATTAAGTTATCCATAAACTCAACTACCGAAACTTTTGCACCCAAACGAGCATACACGGAGCCCAATTCCATACCTATAACACCACCGCCTATTACCACTAAATGCTTTGGAATTTCAGTTAAACTCAACGCCTCGGTTGAAGTAATGATTCTTTTTTTATCGATGGTCATTCCCGGCAATTGACTTGGTTTAGAACCGGTAGCAATGATGGTATTTTTAGTTGATAATACAACGGTTTCACCGCTATTCTTTAATACTTGAATCGAATTTGCATCAACAAATGAACCAACTCCCTCAAAAACTTCGATTTTATTTTTTTTCATCAAAAAACGAATCCCATCGCAAGTTTGGCTCACCACCTGATTCTTACGATCTATCATCTTTTTTAAATTAACTTTCAAATTCGACAACTCAATTCCATGTTCACCAAAACTATGTCCTGCATTATAATAATGCTCTGATGAATCAAGCAACGCTTTTGAAGGTATACAACCTACATTCAAACACGTGCCTCCAAGAGTACTGTATTTCTCAACTATAGCTGTTTTAAAACCTAATTGAGCAAGGCGAATTGCCGCCACATAACCACCTGGACCAGATCCAATAACAACGCAATCAAAGTTCATTTTTCGAATTTTAGTCAAAATTAACATTTAGTTTGAAAGAATTAAGTAAACTTTAAACGGTGGATGCCTTGCTCTTTTTGTACCTTTGCAATCTATTGAATATTAGCATGAAAAGAAATTTAATATTACTTGTACTTGGTTTTTTGTTTTATGGAAACCTTAATGCTCAAATTCTTCAACCTGGAGATATTGCTTTTGTTGCATTTTCTACTTCGAATCCGGATAGATTTTCATTTGTAACTTTAACAGATTTAACGGGTAACGTTCAGATCAAATTCACAGATAATGGTTGGAGCGCTGCAGATACTTTTTTTACAAATGAAGAAACATGCACTTGGACTTCTCCTCCGTTTCTTGTTTTAGCTGGCACTGTAATTAATATCGACACTAGTGGCATGGTAAATTATGGGACTGTTTCCGGAAGGCTTAACAACCTATCTTCAAGTGGCGAACAAGTTTTTGCTTATCAAAAAAGCGGTTCAACTATAACACATATTGCTGCAATGGCTACAGGTACATGGTTAGCTACGTGCAATTCTATTGGCACTGGAAATACCACAACCTCATGCTTACCTACAAGCTTAACTAACGGCATTAATGCCCTTTCTTTTGCTACACAACAGAGTAATGGATATTATATTGGATCATTTACCTCAGGCACAAAAGCCCAATTGTTGCAAGCTTTAAATAATCCTGCGAATTGGCTAAGAAGTTCAACAGTACAAAACTGGCCTAATTTTAATTTTACAGTATCTGGAAATCCAACCGTGACTTCAATCGCTTTTTCTCAAAGTTCAATGACTGTTTCTGAAGATGTTGGCAGTGTTAAAGTGCAATTAAAAGCTACTGCTAATGTTTTAGGAAACCAAACGATTAAAATCATCATGCTTCCTAATACATTAACATTTGGTAATGACTTTAATGTAAACCCTGCTTTTGTAAATGATACCATGGTTATTAGTATTCCTAATGGGAAAGATTCAACTTCATTTATCATTAATGTAATAAATGATACTATTATAGAACCAACAGAAACTGTTTCTTTTAGAATTGTTGAAGTTTTAGGTGGAGCTGGCATAACATCTCCTAGCGATTTTCTTTTCTCCGTTTTAGATAACGATACCTTAGCCGTTACAGGCAATGGAATTGTATTTTACAACTTTGATGGATCAGCTGGAAATGAGCCTACATACCCTGCTACCGTTATTGGCAGCCATATTTATCCTTCTCAAATGAATCGTGGGTCTGGCACAAATCCATCTTCAGCTACAAATGCTTTCAGTGCAATTGGATGGAATTCAGCAACCATTGATATGTCAGACTGGTTTGGTTTTGATATCGCAACAGATAGTGCTTACGTAATTTCAATGGATAGCCTAACTTTTGAAGAAAGAAAATCGGCAACAGGCCCAATGTTTTTTGCATTAAGAAGTTCTTTAGATGGATTTACAGCTAACCTATTAACTGATAGTTTGCCATCCAATACAAATGCTCGTAATCGTAAATTAAATTTCTCAACTCCTTTAAAAGTCATGAAACCAATCGAATTTAGGATTTATGCTTGGGGAGCATCTGCTTCTACTGGAACATGGAGAATAGATAATGTTCGATTATTTGGTTCAGCAAACCTTACTTCAGCAACCCAAATGATTCGTTTCTCTAAAAAAACAGATACCATCCAAGAGAACAAAACTGGGTATAAAATCACCATGCCCCTAACAGGAAGTGCGGCAGGTACACAATCTGTAACAATTAAATTATTGCCTCAAACGGCAACTTACAATACGCATTACACCACATTACCTTCTGGATCAACGGGGAGTTTTGCATTATCTATTCCAACAATTTTAGCAAATGTTGAATTCGATGTAATGCCGGTCAACCTTACTGGTGCACAACCATTAAGAGTTGTTCAATTCATAATCCAAAACCCATCTGCACAAACGTGGGTAGGTTCGCCAGATACCATGACTCTAGTAATAAAAGATGCTACAGGAGTTGGAGTTAGTACTATGAACCAACTGTCATTGAAATTATTTCCAAACCCTGCAAAAGATTATTTGTATATAAGTGGAGCTTCCCTATCAAATCAATCCAAAATAACACTTTACGACATGCATGGAAGAGTTGTTAAAACCCACGCAAATTATGATTTAAACAACCCCGTTTACATTTCAGATTTAGCAAAGGGAGTTTACATGTGTGAAATTTCAGTACCACAAGAAGGCGTATCAATTTTTAAAATAGTTAAAGATTAGATAAGCTTATAAAACAGAAAAGGCATCCCTCGGGATGCCTTTTCTGTTTTATAAGCAATAGTTACTTTTTACTAGTAAAATCTCTCAAATAATTTACCAAGTCCCAACCGTCATTTTCTGTCAAGCCATAGGTAGTTATTTTCAACATAGCATTTCTTCCATTGGTCAATTTCCAAAAAACCTCACCATTTGTTTGTGTTGGCATCTTTTCAACCAAATTTGCAGCTTTTACCGCCTGCCCGGCTGGTGTATCGCCCATTGCAGACTCACCATGGCAACTAACGCAGTAGGTAGCAAAATGCTTTGCGCCTTTTGCTATTGATTCTTTAGAAGAAGCAATTGGACTTTTTAAATCTTTAGATTCAGCTGGTGCAACCCATGGTTCAACTACAGGCTCGGCTGGAGTTTCAACTTTTGGGGCTTCCGTTGTCGTATCTTCAGCAGGTTTTTCAGATCCACCACAAGCAATCAAAGTACCTAAACTAAGAAAAAGGGCACCTTTTATAAAATTAGAATTCATTTTAAACATGATTTTATTCATTTAGCTATCGTAAAGATATTTCTTTTCAAAAGAACTTTAGATAAAATCAAATTTAGAAACCATCTAAATACTCTTCTAGAGATAGATATTTCTCTGATAATCTGCAATCTAGATGACCAAACACATATTTAAAAAATTAATCGAAATAAAATATTATGACGACTATCAAAATTAATCATGGAAAATATCATGAATAGATGTCTTCTATAGTATATTTGCCGTAAAATGGGCGTTTTCCCATAAATTACACGCAATCCGAACGAAAAACTTTGCATTCATGATAATAAAAAGGTTTACGAGTTACTTAACCGGTATATGTTTAGTAGCTACTTTTCTGATCACTTTTTCAGCTAATGGCCAACCCAATGGCGAAGAAATTTTTCAAAACAACTGTGCATCGTGCCATAAAGTAGATGGTGCAATGGTTGGTCCTGCATTAAAAGGGATAAATGAAAAAAAGGACAAAGCTTGGTTACTTAAATGGATTAAAAACTCACAAGCAGTTATTGCATCGGGCGATGCGTATGGAAAGAAGTTATACGAAGAGTATAACAATACTCAAATGCCAGCTTTTAGCTTATCTGATGAAGAAATAACAGCTGTATTAAGCTATATCAAGGCTGAAGAAGGAAAGGTATCAACTGCAGGATCTGGTTCAGGTGGTGCTTCAGTTGATGAAAACAAACCCTATACAGGTTATTACCTTTTACTTTGGTTTACGATTGCTGTGCTAATTGCAGCTAGTTTATATGCATTACGTGTTTTACACAACAAATTCAAGCTACAAGGAAAAAGATTTTTTAACTGGGATGCTGTAAATGGAACCCTGTTTTTAGTGTTTTTAGTTGTGTTTTTCTATTTTGTTTATTACCAGTTTGCTAAATATGGCAGTAAATTATTGCCAGAACCTGCATCTGAACATGGTGTTTTAACTGACAATATGATGTATACAACCTTGGTTTTAACCATGTTTGTATTTATTGTAACTCATATTATGCTTTTTGCATATCCATTTAAGTATAGGTATTCTGCAAAAAGAAAAGCAACATTTTATCACGACAATCACAAATTAGAGTTTTTCTGGACATTGATACCAGCTGTAGTATTAACAGCATTGGTATTGTACGGTTATATGGTTTGGACAAATGTTACCCAACGTAAACCCGGAAATATCCCGAATGAAATAGAGGTTTTTGCATATCAATTTGGCTGGAAAACCCGTTATGCTGGTGCAGATAAAGTAATCGGAAAACATGATTTCCGTCAAATTGGCCCTGGAAACGATTTAGGAGTAGATTCAAATGATATCCATGGAAATGACGACTTGATTTCAGGTGAGTTAGTAATGCCAGTAAATAAAGCAGTTTTATTGAAATTCAGAGCAAGAGACGTTATACATAGCGCCTATTTACCACACTTCAGAGTTCAAATGAACGTTGTACCTGGTATGCCTACAGAGTTCTACTTTGTACCAACTATTACAACTCATGAAATGAGAAGAAAATTAGGCGATAGTAACTTTGACTATATCCTACTTTGTAACAAAATTTGTGGAGCTGCTCACTTCAACATGAAGATGAAAGTATCCGTTGTTTCAGATGCAGAGTATGCAGTTTGGTTAACAAAACAAAAAACATTTGTTGCTCCTGTCGAAAACCCTTCAGTAGCTGTTATTAATTAATTTATCAACTAGAATATATTTTATACAAAAATATGGGCAACAATCACGAACATCATCACGACACGTTTCTGACGAAATACGTTTTCTCTCAGGATCATAAGATGATTGCCAAGCAATTTCTTATTACAGGTATAATTTCTGGCGTTATTGCCATGTTAATGTCGGTAATTTTCCGTATTCAACTAGGTTGGCCAGAACATACCCTACCATTCTTAGAAACTATTTTAGGGAAATGGGGTAAAGGCGGAAAATTAGATCCAAATTTTTACCTTGCTTTAGTTACCATGCACGGTACAATGATGGTTTTCTTTGTTTTAACTGCAGGACTAAGCGGTACTTTTAGCAATTTACTAATTCCATTACAAATAGGTGCACGCGATATGGCATCTCCATTTGTAAACATGTTATCCTATTGGTTCTTTTTTACATCAACGGTTGTAATGCTAGTTTCAATCTTCATTGAAACTGGTCCAGCATCTGCAGGATGGACAGTATATCCGCCTTTGAGTGCATTACCTAAAGCGATGCCAGGATCAGGACTAGGAATGACTTTATGGTTAGTTTCTATGGCTTTGTTTATTGCATCATCATTAATGGGTGCGCTAAATTATATCGCAACAATTATCAATATGCGTACTGTGGGTATGAAAATGACTCGCATGCCATTAACTATTTGGGCATTCTTATGTACCGCAATTTTAGGTGTATTGTCATTTCCAGTTTTGTTATCAGCTGCTGTGCTTTTAATATTTGACAGAAGTTTTGGTACAAGCTTTTTCCTAAACGAAATTTGGATTGCGGGCGAAGCGCTTAAAAACACAGGCGGTAGCCCAATTTTGTTTCAACATTTATTTTGGTTCTTAGGTCATCCTGAGGTTTACATTATATTAATGCCTGCTTTAGGATTAACTTCTGAAGTTATAGCAACCAACTCACGCAAACCAATTTTTGGATACCGTGCAATGATTGGATCTTTACTTGCGATTTCAATTTTATCGTTTGTAGTTTGGGGTCACCACATGTTTGTTACAGGCATGAATCCATTCTTAGGAAGCGTATTTATGATTCTTACTTTAATTATTGCAGTTCCATCAGCAGTTAAAACATTCAATTACTTGGCAACATTATGGAAAGGTAATCTTCGTTTTACACCGGCAATGTTATTTGCAATTGGTCTAGTTTCATTCTTTATTTCAGGTGGATTAACCGGTATTTGGTTAGGAAATGCAGCAGTAGATATCAATCTACACGATACCTATTTTGTAGTAGCTCACTTCCATTTAGTAATGGGATCTGCTGCAATTTTTGGAATGTTAGCAGGTATTTATCACTGGTTCCCTAAAATGTTCCGCAGAAGAATGAATGACAAGTTAGGTTACATCCACTTTTGGTTAACTTTTGCTGCTGCATATGGCGTATTTTTCCCAATGCACTTTATGGGTCTTGATGGGGTTCCAAGAAGATATTACTCATTCACAGGTTTTGAATACATGAACGAATGGTTAGATGTAAATAAATTCATCAGTATTGCTGCAATTATTGGTTCTGCTGCACAATTTATTTTTCTTTATAACTTCTTTAATTCAATTTTTAAAGGAAGAAAAACGGAACAGAATCCTTGGCATTCAAATACCTTAGAATGGACAGCTCCTATTGAACATATCCATGGGAACTGGGAAGGAGATATCCCTCACGTTTACCGTTGGCCTTACGACTATTCTAAGCCTGGAGTTGAATTGGATTATCTTCCACAAAATGTTCCAATTGGTGACAACGAAGGATCTCAAGAAACAACAGAAGTTTTCACTACAAAACCCGTTAACTCAGAGGAGACTACTCCAAACAGTGTTATGTACGGTGGCATTTTGAGTTTTTTACGTTTAAAAAAATAATCAATAAGGATGCTACTGTAAATGAATTTACAGTAGCATCCTTATATAATCTAACCCTAACAATTTCACTTCAACAAAATCTACCTTATTAAATGAAAGAAGATGTAGCTGTGGTATTGGCAAATCAAATCGGTTTGAAAGAAAAAGTAAAAGCATACTCTGAATTATTTAAACTAAGACTTTCGGTTTTAGTAGTGTTCAGTTCGGGCATAGGATATCTTTATGCTTCAACTGCTTCTATAGATTATTTTAACTTTTTCTTACTACTTATAGGCGGTTTTTTAATCACCGGCTCATCAAACACCATAAATCAGATTATTGAAAGAGATACTGACCAATTGATGAAGCGTACTCAAAATAGACCATTATTAACGGGTAGGGTTGGATATTCTGAAGCAATATTTATTGCAAGCATATCAGGTATTGGTGGCTTGGCAATTATCGCTTTTAATATGAACTTATTAAGTGCTTTATTAGGATTAGCAGCCCTTGTATCGTACGCTTTTATCTATACGCCATTTAAAAAAATAAGTCCCATTTCGGTATTTATTGGTGCTTTTCCAGGGGCATTGCCTGTTCTAATAGGCTATGCTGCAGTAACAAACAGTATTACCTACGAAGCCTTATTGCTATTTACTATTCAATTTATGTGGCAGTTTCCACATTTTTGGGCAATTGCTTGGGTTTTAGATGAAGATTATAAAAAAGCTGGATTTAGAATGTTACCATTCAAAGGAGAACCTGGCAAAAAGGTAGCTTTTCAGATTTTATTGTACACAGCAACATTAATTCCTTTAAGTTTTGTATTTACCTATTTTGGAATTAATGGTAATTTAACTGCAATTATTTGTTCAATTACTGCAATTTACTTTACGTGGCTATCTATTAAACTTTATCAAAAAGTAGATGAGGTTTCAGCCCGGAAACTCATGTATGGCTCCTTTATATATTTACCTGTAGTTCAAATAACTTTAGTTTTAGACAAAATATGAACGACACTTCAACTATTCCAATGAAAGAAACCCGTAAAATCAATCCACAATTATTTTTACTTTGGGGAGCAATTGTTAGCAGTTGTATGATTTTTGCTGGCTTAACAAGTGGTTATATTGTACGTCAAGCAGATCCCGGTTGGATGTCGTTTGAACTTCCAGCACTGTTTAAAATATCAACTGTTGCAATAGTTTTAAGCAGCATTACATTTCACTGGTCTTTTTTACAAGCTAAAAAAAACAATCTTGCAAAACTTAAAATAGGTCTGTTTATAACCTTTATTTTCGGTCTTTCTTTTTTAGTTTGTCAATTACTTGCATTTGATGCATTAACAAATATTGGTATTTTTTTAGATACCAATCCTTCATCAAGCTTCTTGTATGTAATTTGTTTAATGCATGCATTGCATATGGTTGCTGGAATTTTTAGTATAATTTATACTTTTGTTTCAGCTTTAAGATTAAAAATACACTCACAAAACATGTTAGGCTTAAAAATGGCATCCATTTTTTGGCATTTTATGGGTTTAATTTGGGTGTACCTATTTATTTTTTTAACAGTAAACGGATAAAAGCGATTTAATAAAATGGCAACAAACGCAACAGTAGCCCAAGAAGAGGGCAAAGACATTTGGAACGGAGGCCAATCTCCATTCGGTGCAAGTTATGGAAAACTAATGATGTGGTTTTTCTTGCTAAGTGATGCATTTACATTTTCAGCGTTAATTCTTTCTTATGGAGCATTGCGTTTTAGTGCACCATCTTGGCCTGAACCAGACGTTGTTTTTAAATCAATTCCATTTGTACATACCGACTTACCCTTGGTATTTGTTGGAATAATGACCTTTATCCTTATCATGAGTTCCGTAACAATGGTTTTAGCTGTTGAAGCTGGCCATAGAAATTCGAAAAAAGAGGTTGTAAAATGGATGATATGGACCGTAATTGGAGGTATTGCTTTTTTAAGTTGTCAAGCTTGGGAATGGAATCATCTTTTCCACGAAGGTGCTTCATTGTGGAATAACCCTTTTGCTCCTCATAACGTAAACTTTACTCAACTCTTTTTCTTGATCACTGGTTTTCACGGTTTTCACGTATTTAGTGGAGTTGTAATTAATATCATTTGTACAGTTATGGCTGCAAGAGGTGCTTTTGAAAAAAGAGGCCATTACGAAATGATTGAAAAAATTGGTCTTTACTGGCACTTTGTAGATCTAGTTTGGGTGTTTGTATTTACTTTCTTCTATTTAGTTTAATTGATTTAAAATTACTAAGCAATGGCACAAGACAGCAGCTTTCAGAAAAAGGATATTTGGAGAGTTTTCTTTATCCTATTATTTATAACCCTTATTGAATTTGTTATTGCATTAGCAATTCCAGAGTCAACAATGAGCCAACCAATAAAGAACTTTTTCTATATCGGTCTTACACTTTTAAAAGCGTTTTATATCGTAGCATATTTTATGCACTTGAAATTTGAGAAAACATTTCTAATCTATTCTATCATTTTGCCCTTAATATTCATTATTGGCATCATAATAGTGTTGTTGTACGAAAGTGATTTCTGGTTATCCATTCGATAAAACAAATTTTGAAGAAACTATCAATCTTATTTTTAATAATTGTAATACCGGTAATAATTATTGTTTCTTATTACAAGTTTGCTAAAAATTATTATACCAAGTTACCCATTTACGGACCAAAAGAAGCAATTCAATTGGCTGTAAATGGGAAACCAATTATCGATACGCTATATCATACTACAGGCAATTTTTCATTTACGGACCAAACTGGCTCTCCATATGGTACGGAAGAATTATCCGATAAAATTTATGTAGTCAATTTCTTTTTTACAGAATGCAAATCTATTTGCATCAACATGACAAAAGAATTAGGTAGGGTACAACAAACTTTTATAAATAATCCTTTAGTACAATTAGTATCACTCACTGTTGATCCAGAGACAGATACTCCTGAAAAATTGAAGGAATACGCAGAGATTAACCATATTCTTCCCAATCGTTGGAAGTTATTAACTGGACCAAAAGACTCTATTTATTCTGTATCTGAAAAAAGTTATTTTATTACAGCAAACGACCAAGGAGGTCCTGAACATAAGTTCATACATACAGACCAATGCTTGTTAATAGACAACAAACAACGTATTAGGGGCATATATAATGCTACCGACTCTAAAGAAATTAACAGATTAATGGAAGATATGAGGACTCTAATTGTTGAGATTGCAAACGATTCTTTAAAAGTATATACACACTAGTGAAAAATTCAACCATAAAACTCATTATTTACAGTTTATCGTTGGTAGTATTTATTCTTGTTGTTTTGTTGAACAAAAGAGTAATTCCAGCTCCTACTGAATTTCCATCTTTAATTTATTCGTTTCCAAAAATCAACGCTTTCATAAATGGAACTTGTTTTCTTTTACTTGTTCTTTCAGGAATAGCCATCAAAAAAGGAAACATTCAACGCCATAAAAAGCTAAATGTCACCACCTTTGGCTTATCCTCTTTGTTTCTGATATTGTATGTAACATATCATTACTTAGTTCCTGAAACCTCCTATGGAGGTGAAAACCCTCTCAAATCTATATATTACTTTATTCTTATTACACATATTGTTTCGGCTGCAGTAGCATTTCCATTGATCTTGTTTTCGTTTCAAAAAGGATTGAATATGGAAATCCCATCACACAAAAAAATTGTGAGATGGAGCTATCCAATTTGGCTCTATGTTACGTTTACAGGAGTTTTAGTTTATTTGATGATATCTCCGTTTTATCCTTGGAATAATTGAACTAAATAAACCTAAGAACACTTTTAAACCTATACATGAAAAGAATAATATCGTCCATTGCAATTATCCTTTTAATAAGTACTGGAACTTCAGTTGCTCAATGTCCAATGTGTAAGGCATCTCTTGAATCGAACATAAAAAATAAAGACGAGGATACTAAAAAGGTAGGTGCTGGATTAAATAAAGGAATCTTATACTTATTAGCCATGCCATTTATGGCTGTAGGCGCCATTGCTGGGGCTTATTTTTATCATAAAAAACAGAATTAATTTAAATTTATGGGCACTTTTTCTTCATTATTGCAATGCAAATGCCCAAGATGTAGAAATGATAAAATGTTCTACTTTTCTCCTTTTAACCTTCTTAATGCATCAAAAATGAAAAAAGATTGTGAAGTTTGCAATCTTCATTTCGAGGTTGAACCCGGCTTTTTTTGGGGCGCAATGTATGTGAGCTACGCTTTTAATGTAGCAATTTCTGTAATTACGGCAGCTGTTCTAATGTACTTTGGTATTGATAGTTTTTGGACAATTATATCAACCATTGTACTTATAGTTTTTACTACAGTAAATATTAGTATCCGTTATTCTAGGGCAATTCTTGTTTACTTCTTTGGGGGTATTGAGTATAAGGAGATTTAAAATATTTGAAAATTTATCATTAAAATGATTTAGTTTTTTAAGTAAGTTTTAATGATGTACATATGAAAATGTCATTACATAACAATATATTTGAAATTGCCTTACCTTATTATCAAATGCCTCAAAGCTCAAGCTCCCCAGGATTAATAACAGCTGGTTTTCATCCTGAAATTTATCAAAGCTGGCATACTGGCATATCATGGCGTAATGGCAGAACAGCTAGTTGTAAAACAAACTATCCGTAAATTATAAATAAACACTATGAATAAATACAAACTCACCATTTTAGGAATTTCTTTATTATTTTATACACAATTACAAGCCCAAAAAGTAAATTTTGGAGTTTCAATTAATTCAATAATGGATAGAAATTACAACACGCCTAAAGGCGACTTTCAATTTCAGCCAAGAGATATTAACTTGCATTCCTCAATCCCTTTAAATATTGGAATTAATTTAGAAAAAACGGGAAATAAAATACACCCTTCTATTGGAGTTAACCTAATACAAAGAAATTTAGTATATTCTGAAAACGATATAAACATGGTTACATTTTCACATCAAACAATTGAGTTACCCATAAACTTTTCTTATAAAAAGAAAATATCTAGTGAAAATTCATTTATAACAAACCTAGGCGGGGGATTAAGCTATATTCTTACCCCAACAAACAAGACTGGAGTAGGTTTAAGAAGCAATGATTCTCTTGTTTATGAATTCAGTATTCTAAATCCAAAGAAATTAAATGGATTTATAAATGCTGGTTTTGGTATTGAAAATAATTTAGGAAATCTAGGTGTTTTACAAATAAAGTTTCAATATATATTTCAGATTATTCCGATGTTACAATATAATTATTCTGATAAGTATTTTACTCAAACAACAAATGCTTTTCGTGTTAATTATGCAATGGTTGGTTTAACTTATTTTCCCTCGTTTTGTAGGCAAAGAAAAACAGCTAACCGACTAAATTAATAAATCTTATTTTAACTATTTTTTCAAAAGTTTTTATCTGGTTACTTAAACTCTCATTATAGGCTTTACTTAGTAAATAAGATACTATATGTACTTAATTATAAACTAATTAAGTACATATAATATACCTAAATCTCCAACCACTTAGGCGCAATCCATTTTCTGTTTTCTTTTATCAATTGAATCAATTCATCTACAGTATTTACAGATGAAACATTGAACTAATAACATCTCTTCCTATATTAAAAAATATTTTATCAATACCAGAACAAATATTGCTAAAAAACAAATCGGCAATTTAAGAGGTCTATTAACAATGCAGTCCAAAATTCCTCTTTACAATTAGGTTATTTATTAAAATTAACATAATTATAATCTGTCTATTTTAAATGTGCCAAATAATATTTGGTTCTTTGCTAACGCTTTGTAGATAAGACAATCTGTACAAAGATTAATACACTAGAAGATTAATTATAGAATGAAAAAAATAGGAATTATTGGGGGTGGTTTTACAGGAACAATGACCGCTGTACAGCTAATCAACAAATCTACAACACCTTTTGAAATTATACTTTTCAACGAAAGTGAATCCTTAAACAAAGGAATTGCCTACAATCCATATTCGGATAAACATTTACTAAATGTTATTACTGGAAAGATGAGTGCATTTCCTGACAAACCTGACCATTTCTTAGATTGGGTTATGATAAGAGATGATTTTAAAGAGAAGGACAGAACTCTTATTTCAAATTCTTTTTTGCCAAGAAAACTTTTCGGAGAATATTTAAGCGCCATTTGGTTTGAAGTAAAGAATATTGCTGAAACCAAACAGATTACCCTAACGGTTATTGGAAGCCCTATCATAGACCTTGATGTTTCAGAAAACACGGTTTCATTATGGCTTGAAAACGAAACTAAATTAAAAGTAGACTATTGTGTAATTGCATCAGGCAATAATATTCCTAGAAATCCAAGAATTAAAAGCATTGACTTTTACACCAGTGAAAGGTATTTTCGAAATCCCTGGAAAAAAGAATCGGTAATGAATGCAAACGATGATTTGCCCGTTTTAATTATTGGGAATGGACTTACTATGGTTGATTCTGTATTCAGTTTATTAGAACAAGGATTTAAAGGTGAAATTTATTCTATTTCTCCTAACGGATTTAACATTTTACCGCATAGACACAACGGACTAAAATACACAAAGCTTACTGAAGAATTTAGAGAGGGATTATCTCTTTTTGAATTGGTAAAACTGGTAAATAAACATATTAAATCTGTCCGGGAATATGGTGTTTCAGCTGAACCAGTAATCGATTCATTAAGGCCTCATACTCAGAAAATATGGAAATCGTTAACAGAGAATGAAAAGAACTTGTTTATGTCTCGATTACGTCATTTATGGGGAGTAGCAAGGCATAGAATTCCATTAAATTCACACGATAAAATTCAACAACTTCGCATTGATGGTAAACTCCATGTAAATTCAGGTAAAATAATTGATTTCGTAGAGTCAGCAGATTTTATTACTGTTGAATATTTCGATAAACATGAAAATACGACAAAATCGATTAAAGTTTCTCGCATTATTAATTGCACTGGACCAGAAACGAATTTAGTGAATCTAGAAAAAAGCTTCTTGAAAAATTGCTTTTTAAAAGGCATCTTAACCCAAGATCATTTGAAACTTGGGATTACAACTGATTCAGACTCTTTCCAAGTCATTAATTCAACAGGAAAACCACATTTAAATTTATTTACCTTAGGTTCAAATCTTAAAGGAGAGATTTGGGAAACCACAGCTGTAAATGAACTTCGAGGACAAGCAGAAAAATTAGCCGAAAGCCTAAAAGCTAAACTACAAACAGCAACTGAAGAAATTCAATTAGCTAATAATTTATAATAAGATATTAGCTAATATCGATTAGAAACAATATTTAAGGACCTAATTCAAGTTTAGTGAATTAGGTTCGACCCATTTGCCGTTGTCTTTAATTAGTTGAACTAATTCATCCACTGCATTTACAGATGATACATTGCGTTTGATAACTTCTCTCCCTTTGTACAACGTTATTTTATCAACTCCTGAACCGACATAGCCAAAATCTGCATCTGCCATTTCGCCAGGACCATTTACAATGCAGCCCATAATACCAATTTTTACCCCTTTTAAATGTGATGTTCGTTTACGTATCAGTGCTGTAGTTTCTTGAAGATCAAATAACGTTCTACCGCAACTAGGACATGCGATATATTCAGTTTTACTAATACGGGCTCTACATGCCTGCAAAATACCAAAGGCAATCGAATTTAATTCTTTCTGATGACAATTCTCAAACTGCGAAAGCATTATTCCATCCCCAAAACCGTCTAAAAACAAGGGTCCTAATGTGCTTGATGAAAACAATTGAACGGCATCTATTGATAGACTTCTAAAGTTTTGATGAAAAACCACTGGTAAATTTATACCATGTTCATTTAAACGAATCATATAGGCACGCATTTCAGCCATGGCGTGGTCGTTTATAGGCCTTAAGAATAATATTGTGTTTTTTGATGCCTTAATTTTTGCGAAAAAAACTGGTGAATTTTCAGAAGCATTAACAGAAACACAACAATTATTTAAATCCGTAGTATTTACAAATTCTGATTCTGAAACAAGTGTCATTCTTTTTAAATGCTTCACCTCATTACCAGGATAAGTAATTACACCTAACGAAACAGGCAAATCAATATGCAGTTTTTGATCTCCGATAAAAATATAATCGGGAGCCATATCTCCTATTGACCATTTATCTAATTGTTCGATATAGTGATACCCAATTTTCCTCAAATCTTTATGCGACTGAATTGGCGTTTCTGAAAAATCGGCAATAACTCTAGGTACGTTATCTCCTCCCAAATCGTTTACAACAATCGAATCTCTTCTTTTAAATTCAAAAAAATCAGGGGCAAAATCGGGGTTAAATGGCTGGATTATTTTGTGATTTTCCCGGTCTATATACTTTTCAACAATTGTTTTGGCTACTGGAATTTCATTTTCAGGATCTTCGGTTAATGATACACGTATGGTATCTCCAAGGCCATCTTCTAGCAAAGCACCAATGCCAACTGCAGATTTAATTCTTCCATCTTCGCCATCGCCTGCTTCGGTGACTCCCAAATGAAGCGGATAATTCATATCGTTTTCCATCATGGTTTTTACCAATAAACGATATGCTTCAACCATAACTTTTGGGTTGCTGGCTTTCATTGACAAAATGATATTATGGAAATTCTCTTCTTGAGCAATTCGAAGAAACTCCATGGCCGACTCCGTCATGCCAAGCGGAGTATCGCCATACCTCGACATTATCCTGTCGCTTAAAGAGCCGTGATTTGTTCCTATACGCAACGCTGTGCCGTATTCTTTGCAGATATTGATTAATGGGATAAACTTCTTCCGAATTTTTTCTAATTCTTGATTATAACTCTCATCGGTATAAACAAGGTCTTCTCCCTTTTTTTTGTCGATATAATTACCAGGATTAATACGAACTTTCTCTACAATTCTAGCTGCAACTTCCGCTGCATTGGGTGTAAAATGAATGTCTGCGACTAAAGGCGTATCATACCCTCTTTTACGCAACTCATTTTTTATATTTTCTAAGTTTTTGGCTTCTTTGATACTTGGTGCAGTAATTCTAACCAACTGACAGCCAGCTTCAATCATTCGAATAGATTGTTCTACCGTAGCTAAGGTATCCATGGTATCGGTAGTAGTCATCGATTGTATTACAATCGGGTTTCCGCCTCCGATTAAAACATTACCGACTTTAACCACTCGGGTTTGCCAACGACTATATTGAATTAATGAATTGCAAAATTTGCCAGAAGAATTATCATGCATAATAGTAGTGCAAATTTAGTTAATTCTTCGGCTTATGGAGCAGTTGATGTTTTAACAACACGCTTAGGTGGCTCTGTTAGCTTACCAATCAACGAGTCTTTAACAAGCAAATAATCGTTAAGAAGCGCTTTTTTCAGAGGTTCTGCTGGTTGGCTATGCATTTTTTTAGGATTTACTTGTACGCCTCTTTCCCAAAATCTAAAACACAAATGTGGTCCAGTTGATAAGCCTGTTGAACCAACATTTCCAATTACTTGTCCTTGAGCAACTTTTTTACCCCTTGAAATGCCTGAAGCAAACCTACTCATATGTAGATATTGCGTTTCGTGATCCTTGTTATGCCTGATTTTTACGTAATTTCCGTTGCCCATTTTATACCCCGCTTCTGTAACTGTTCCAGCACCGATAGCACGAATTGGAGTACCCGTTGGTGCAGCATAATCAATACCTAAATGGGGACGTGAAATTTTCAAAACGGGGTGAAAACGCTTTGTAGTAAATACAGAGCTAATTCTTGCAAAGTCTAAGGGCGCTTTTAAATACCTAGTTTGCATACTTTCTCCTTTTTCGTTGTAATATGAAACTTTACCAGTTTCTGGATTTAAGTAGGCAAAAGCATAATAGTCTTTTCCAGAAAAATGGAAGCGTACTGCATGTATTTTGTCTATTCCTTTTGCTTTTCCTTCTATATATATCTCGTCAAAAACAACGCTGAACCAATCTCCTTCTTGTATCTGAAAGAAATCAATGGTCCAATCGTAAATCTGAGCCATTTTCATCGCTAAAGTTGAGTTAATACCCATATCCTGAACAGTTCTGTACAAGGAGCCTTTAATAACCATGGAAGTATTACGTTTTTTCACAACTACATCGCGCTTGGTAAGCTGAACTTTTGGCAGTGAATCTCGAAAATCATAAATTAAGAGTTCTTTTTCGCTTGCATCAATAATTAAGAAATTGGGTTTGCGAATCGAATCTTGTTTCAATCCATAAATTGAATAATAATCTCTCCCGGGAATCAGTCGCTTTAAATTAAAAAGAGAGTCGGATTTTTGAATAGCAAGCTCAGCATAATTTCCAGTGATGTTTATTTTAGAAAAAATCCCTGAGAGTGTTTGTCCGTTCGATATTTTTAGTGAATCCACAATGGTTGAATCAATTCGAACTCCATATTTATATTCAGGAAGCGCAATTGGAATTGGTTTTTTTCCCTCTTTTTGAGTAGGTTGACAACCTGTTAAAATAAAAGCTATTATTAATAAAAAATGTAGATACCTCATTCATGAAAAAATTTTCTTCTCGATTATCTAACTGAAAAATCGATAAAAAGATGTTATAAATTGTCCTAATATAAAATGAAATCTACATTTTATATGACTTCAACAATTTATATATTCATACGTTAAGCTTAAATAGCTCTAAACAAGCGGATTAAATAAGAAACCAACTGATATTATTTTAAAAATTCAATGTTTCTTTTGATGCCTGAAAACTTTGTTCTTTTTACTGCTGATTTTTTAAATAATATTTGAAACTGATCTTCCGATAAATTTTCCCAAGATTCTTTATTCATGTTTTGCCAACCTGAGTTTGGTTTAAATAAAGGTTCGTCATGAGGTTTGGAAAAACGATTCCAAGGACAAACAGTCTGGCAAATATCACAGCCAAAAATCCAGTTTTGCCATTGATTTTTCATTTCAGTAGGCAATTTTTCACTTTTCAGTTCAATGGTAAAATAACTTATACACTTGCTTCCATCCACTTGGTATGGCTTAATGGCTTGAGTAGGACAAGCATCAATGCATCGCGTACATGTGCCACAATGGTCTTTTATGCCATTATCTGGTATTAAAACAAGATCTGATATTATTTCAGCTAGAAAAAAAAATGAACCTTGATTTTTGGTAATAATGTTTGAGTTCTTGCCCCTCCACCCTATTCCGCTTTTTTGTGCCCATGCTTTTTCTAAAACTGGAGCAGAATCTACAAATACTCTTCCTTCAATTTTGCCAATGCGTGCTGTTAATTCATGATAAAATTGCTTGAGTTTTTCTTTAATTACCTCATGGTAATCTTGCCCCCAAGCGTATTGTGATATTTTATAATCGGGATTATAACTTTTAGAGTCTTCGTTGAAATAATTATAGGTTAAGCTGATTACCGAGTTGGCGCCTTCCACTAATTTGGTTGGATCAAGTCTTTTATCAAAATGATTGGCCAAATATGCCATCCCACCATGTTGATTTGCATTTAACCACGATTCTAAACGGGGTGCTTCTTCTTCTAAAAAACTTGCAATGGATATGCCGCAATTATAAAAACCAAACTTTTTAGCTAATTCCTTAACTATTTGGGTATGCCGCAAAGCAATTAGATTCATTTTACGGGTGGTTTATACACCAGACGCTTTACAATTTCATTTTTAATCAAATGACTTTCAACAATTTCAATTACATCTTTTGGCTTAACATCTTTATAAAATACGCCTTCTGGGTAAATTGCAACCAAAGGTCCATGGTCGCATAAATCAAAACAACCAGCTTGTTGGGCTCTCATTTCAATTTTGAGTTTTTTCTCTTTGATAGCTTTTTTAAAAAGGACAACTAATTCGGCACCTTCATCTTTATTGCCGCAACTTTTTTTATGGTCGCGCTTATGTGTACAAATAAATATATGTTTTTGATAAACCATGGCTTTAATTGATGTTAAAATGCTGTAAGGCTTTTACAATTTGATTATAAGATACATGTTTTATTACACAATCTGACCCCAGATTGTGTAAAAGGGGAATTTTAACCAATCTATCGCTAACTTTTTTGTCTTGTAATATATATTTAGATACTGATTCTGCTGTAAAACCATTAAAATCTAACAAAGGAAAAAACTGATTTAAAGTCGAATCTACTTTTTCAAAATCTTTAGCAGCCAAGACTCCCATTTCCAATGCAATAAATGCTTCAACCTTGATACCCATTGCTACAGCAAAACCGTGCAACAAACTTTTCGAATCCTTCATTTTCAAACTTTCAAATGCATGGCCTAACGTATGGCCAGCATTTAAAATATTACGAATTCCAGTATCTAGAGGATCTATAGATACTATTTCTCGCTTTATCTCAACACATTTTTTAATGATACTCTCCCAGTCTGAAGTTAAAATATTATCAGCATTTAAATGCTCTAAAAGCCCCATATCGCGGATGAAGGCATACTTTAAAACTTCGCCAAGTCCATTCTCGATTTGAACTTTTGGCAAAGTTTCTAAAAACAAAGGGCAAACGATTACTTTTTTTGCTAGATTAAATACTCCAATAACGTTTTTGATTTCGTTAAAATCTATGCCTGTTTTTCCACCAAAAGCAGCGTCAATCATTCCCAATAAAGAAGTAGGTATATTTATGAAATTGATGCCACGTTTATAAATTGAAGCAACAAATCCGCCCAAATCAGAAATAACTCCACCGCCTAAATTCACCAACAATGTATTTCTATCGCACTCAAAATCAATTAATTCAGATATCACTTGAGAAACTATATCAAAAGACTTAGAAAGTTCACCTGCTGGGATGGTTATAATCCCATCAAATGATAAATTAATGTTGGGCAAGCAAAATTCTTGGGTATTAGTGTCAACCAAGCAAATTATTTTCGAAAAACTTTGAGAATTTAATTGATAGGTCAATTCATCGAAAGAAGAGAATATCTCAAGTTCGCTATTCATTAGTTGTTTTTATCTGAATCCTTTTGATACACATTCGACTGAATTCGAATACTCTCTTGGTGAATTAGTGATAAAATTTTATATATAAAATCTTGATTTAACCCCAATCGAGCTGCATTGTTTTCCCATAATTTTACAATCTGATCCCATCTCTCAGGCTGATATATCGTTATATTATTTTTACTTTTTTGGATTCCAAGCTCATTAATTTGACTAAATCTATTCGCAATTACATCAACTAAACTGGCGTCAATACCATCAATTTCAGAGCGAATAATGGCAATAATTGCATTTACGTTTGTATTGTCAATTTCTGTTTGACGGATAATAATATTATCTAACAAAATCTTTAAATCGGCAGGTGTAATTTGCTGTTTGGCATCGCTCCAAGCTACATCCGGGTTAATATGCGTTTCAATCATCAAACCATCGAAGTTTAAATCGATAGCAGTTTGAGAAACTTCCGATAATAAGCTTCGGGTTCCACAAATGTGGCTTGGATCACAAATAATCGGGAGATTTGGAAAACGTCTTTTTAATTCAATGGGAATTTCCCAAAAAGGCTTGTTTCTATATATAGATTTTTCATAACTCGAAAAACCACGATGCACAGCCATTATTTTATTTATTCCTGCATTTTGGAAGCGTTCAATGGCGCCAATCCACAAATCTAAATCGGGATTTACAGGGTTTTTTATCAGAATTGGAATATCAACTCCCTTAACCGCATTTGCTAAATCTTGAACAATAAATGGATTAACCGTAGTTCTAGCACCAACCCAAAGCATATCTACCCCTGCCTTTAAGCATTGTTCCACATGTTTAGTGGAAGCAACCTCTATAACAATTGGTTTGCCGATTTCAAGTGCTGCTTCTTTTACCCAATGAATTCCTTCTTCACCAACGCCTTCAAACGTATCGGGTCGGGTGCGTGGTTTCCAAATACCAGCACGGATTGCTTGAATAGGCAAATCTTTGAGGGCTAACACGGTATCGCGTACCTGACTTTCAGTTTCAGCACTGCAAGGTCCAGCAATTATGTATGGTTTCGAATTGAAATTCCAAAAAGAGTTATCGAGAGGTGTAATAATGCTTTATTTAGTTTGTGCAAAAATACATGAAGAAATGCGGATTCTTTGTTATTTATCATGACTACAATACTATCTGATTTGCTATTTTTGTGCGGCAATATACCTATGAGCAAATTTACGCCTATTGATTTTTCAGATACTCAAATTGCTTTTGCAAGCAAAACGAATGGTCAATTAAAAAAAGCATTATGGCTTTTTAAATTTATGAACTCTAAAAAAATGGTTGGTATCTCCATTTTTTTAGCCAATACTGCTCTAAAAATCAAATTACCTATTAAATGGGCGATTAAATATACCATTTTTGAACACTTTTGTGGAGGTGAAACCATAATTGAAGCAGAAACGACAATTAATGACCTTGGCAAATTCAACGTAGGTACAATCTTAGATTATTCTGTTGAAGGGCTAGAAAACGACAAAAGTTTTGAGGACTCAACCAACGAAATAATAAGTACAATCAATAGAGCTAAAAACGACAAAAACATTCCTTTTGCAGTTTTCAAAATGACAGGATTAGCCCAATTTGCATTGCTTGAAAAGATTAACTCTGGAGAAAACTTAACTTCTACAGAAGAGGTGAAATTCGACAAAGTTAAAAACAGACTCACCCGAATTTTTGATGCTGCAAAAAATGCCGATGTTCCAGTTTTTGTAGATGCTGAAGAAACTTGGATTCAACTTACTATTGACCAATTGGTTGAAGAATTTATGCCTATATATAATTCAGAAAAAGCGTTGATTTACAACACAGCTCAAATGTATCGCCACGATAGATTAGACTATCTTAAAATACAAATTGAAAAAGCTAAATCGGAAAGCTATTTCTATGGAATAAAACTTGTACGTGGCGCTTATATGGAAAAAGAAAGAGATAGAGCAGCTAAAATGCAGTACACTTCTCCAATAAATCCTACCAAAGAAGCTTCAGATATTTGTTTCGATAATGCACTTAAACTATGTGTTGAGCATATTAATCATGTAGCCATTTGTGCTGGAACACATAACGAGGAAAGCACACTGTTATTAACTCGATTAATGACTGAAGGTGATATTCCTAAAAATCATCCTCATGTTTATTTCTCTCAATTATTAGGAATGAGCGACAACTTGTCTTTTAATCTTTCAAAGGCAGGATTTAATGTTGTTAAATATGTTCCTTATGGGCCTGTAGCAGAAGTTTTACCCTACTTAATTCGAAGAGCTGAAGAAAATTCATCTATGGCAGGTCAAATGAGCAGAGAATATTTACTACTCAAAAAAGAAGTTAAGAGGAGAAAGGGAAATTAAAGATCTTCATAAGCTGGATAACTTGCTAAAGATTCGAATTGTTGTGATTCATTGTTAACATGCAATAGGAAAACATCGGGTCCATTAACCAGCATTATATACTTTGCACCTTTTTCGTAATTGTATAACGAAGCTTGGCTTAAAACGAGTTGATTGATTGAAATCTGAGGCGCTTTACATTCTATTAAAATTGCAGGCTCAAAATTATTGTTGTAAATTACTACATCAAAACGCTTTAACTGTCCCAATAGATTTATTGATTTTTCAACAGCAATAGATGTTATCGGATACTTTAATTCTTGTAAAAAAAAATGAAGCACATTCTGACGAACCAACTCTTCTGGTGTAAAAACAACCCATATTTTACGGATAGGGTCAAACACAAGGGTCTTTAGATCCTTTTTTTTCAATTTTAACGAATAAATTGGTAACGAATTAAGTCTTTTTTCGAACTCCACGATTCAAATATGTAAACTTGCAGTATGAAAACCAAAGAAGAAATTGTAAATAATTGGCTACCCCGCTATACAGGCGTTGCCTTAGAGGATTTTTCGAAATATATTTTGCTCACAAACTTTTCCCATTACCTAAAATTGTTTGCAGAAAGACATAGTGTAGAAATTAAAGGATTAGACCGCCCCATGCAAAGTGTTACGGCAGATGGCATCACTATCATAAATTTTGGAATGGGCAGCGCAATGGCTGCAACAACCATGGATTTACTAAGTGCCATTGAGCCTCAAGCTGTGCTTTTTTTAGGAAAATGTGGTGGATTAAAAAGAAAAAATGAAATTGGCGATTTGATTTTACCGATTGCTGCGGTTCGTGGAGAAGGTACAAGTAACGACTATTTCCCGCCTGAAGTACCTGCACTACCTTCATTTGCTTTGCAAAAAGCTATTTCTACGACTATACGTGACTATGACAATGATTATTGGACAGGAACCGTATATACAACCAACCGTAGAGTTTGGGAGCATGACGAAGAGTTTAAAGATTATTTGCGCAAAATTCGTGTTATGGCTATTGATATGGAAACGGCTACCATTTTTTCGACAGGATTCCACAATCAAATCCCAACTGGCGCTTTGCTTTTGGTATCGGATCAACCCATGATTCCAGAAGGTGTAAAAACAGCTGAAAGTGATTCAAAAGTTACTGTTGATTTTGTGCAGCGCCACCTTAACATTGGAATTGATTCATTAAAACAATTGGCGAACAACGGTCTAACCGTAAAACACTTAAGATTCTAATCAGAAAAAGCATCAATGCCTGAAATCGATTTTGACCCACTAATAAAAAGCATACAAGAGCAAAAGTTCAAGCCAGTATATATTTTGCACGGTGAAGAACCTTTTTTTATTGATAGTATTGTTGATTTGATCGAAGAAAGTGTGCTTTCAGAAGATCAAAAAAGCTTTAACCAAACCATAGTTTACGGGCGTGATGTTGACTCTTCCGTAATTATTAATGCTGCTAGACGGTTTCCTATGATGGCGCAGCATCAATTAGTGGTGGTTAGAGAAGCTCAGAACGTTCGTGATTTAGACGAAATTTCGTTATACGTTGATAAAGCCATAGACTCTACTGTTTTAGTGTTAGCGCTTAAAGGGAAAGCCCTCGATAAGCGAAAAAAACTATATAAAGCTGCAAACGCTAAAGGGGTTATTTTTTCTTCGAACAAGATTAAAGAATATCAGCTCGGACCATGGATTGTTAAAATTGCAAAAGCATTAGGCTACAACATTAGTGCGGAAGCTACGGCACTTATAACAGATCATTTAGGCAACGACCTTTCGCGAATTAACAGCGAACTTAAAAAAGTCTCTCTAAATTTGGCCCCAGGGGCAACCATAAACGTTAAAGATATTGAACAAAATGTTGGGATAAATCGAGAATTCACCATTTTTGAATTGCAAAATGCAATTGGGAAAAAAGATTCGCTGAAGGCATTTAGGATTGTGCAATATTTTGTATCGAATCCAAAGTCTTCTAATTTCAGCATAGTTTTTTGTACGTCCACCCTTTACGGATGGTTTAACAGACTATGGATTTACCAACACCTAGACGACAAATCTGAAAAAAATGTGATGAAAGAACTGCACCTTTCATCAATTTATGCCATAAAAGATTACCAAGAAACATCGAAATATTTTACACTTACACGGTTAAGAAAAGCGTTTTTGGTTATTCAAGAATACGATTTAAAATGCAAAGGAGTTAACAGTCCTGGTACCGATGAAGGAGAATTATTAAAAGAAATGGTATTTAAATTATTGCATTTATAAGGGTCTATTTTCTTCAAAATAGACTCTTACTTTAATTTCATCTTCTTTAATTTTTGCTGTTAATTCATCAAGAGAGTTGAAATACTCATCGCCTCTAATAAAACTAAAAAGTTCTATTACGATATCTTTGTGATAGATATTGGTATCAAAATCAAACAGATTTATCTCAATTGATTGCTTATTTCCATCTACTGTAGGTCTATTTCCGATATACAACATTCCTTCAAATGGGGTTTTATCTATCCATGCTTTTGCAGCATAAATACCATCTTCAGGGATAAGTTTGAATGTGTCAGAAACACAAATATTTGCAGTAGGAAAACCAATGGTTCTGCCAATCTTATCGCCTTCCACAACTTTTCCATGAATCGTATAATTCGTCCCTAAAAGTACATTTGCTGCTTCAACTTTACCATTGGTAAGAAAGTTTCGGATGGAGGTTGAGCTAACTTTATCTTGGCTAATTATATATTCCGGGATTTCCTCAACATCAAAACCGTATGTATTTGCACATTGTTTTAGAAAACCTACATCGCCTTTTCTGTCTTTCCCAAAACGATGATCGTACCCTATAATTACACAGCTTACATTTAACTGCTTAACCAAAATATCGCGAACAAAATCTGAAGCTTCAAGTTCCGCCAAATTAGCATTGAAATTCATCACAAATAAATTATCAATACCGCATTTTTCAAGTAAAATTGTCTTTTCAGAAAACGTAGAAAGCAGCTTTAACTTATCTAAATCTTTGTTTAAAAGTATGCGAGGATGTGGCTCAAACGTTAAAATTGCAGTTTGATGTCCACGTTCATCTGCAATCTCTTTGAGTCGGTTTATTAATTTTCTATGGCCAACATGAACGCCATCGAAAGTTCCGATAGTTAATATCGTTTTAATTTCTTTTTTAAAACCGTTAAAATCGTGATAAACGTTCATTTATAAGCTGTTAGCTTCGTTTAATGGGATAATTTCTGTTAACAAATCGTTCAACTCCCAAGCGGATTCTAACGAATAATCTCCAATTTTTGTTCTACACAATTCAATCATGGTTGCCCCACATTCCAGATCGTTTCCAATATCTGACACTAACGACCTTATGTAGGTTCCCTTAGAGCAGTTTACCTCAAAATATAAAATATCTGGCTCAACCTTTTCTAATTTCAGGTTATAAATCGTTATTTTACGCGATTTCATTTCTAAAACTTCGCCTTCTCGTGCATAATCGTAGGCGCGTTTGCCATTCACTTTCAAGGCAGAATAAATGGGTGGGATTTGGTCTATTTCTCCAATATATTTCAACGCAATTTTATCTAAAAAATCTGCTGTAAAATAAGGAACGGGATTGATTTCAATTGGTTCAGTTTCTAAATCGAAACTGGGTGTTACCATCCCTAATTTTAACTTCCCGGTATAAGTTTTGGGTAAACCTTGAATCAAATCAATGTTTTTAGTTTCTTTTCCGGTACAAACTACTAACAAGCCAGTTGCTAAAGGGTCTAAAGTTCCGGCATGGCCAACCTTTATCCATTTACGGTTTTCGGTTTTACCAATCTTGAATTTTAAACGGTTAACAACATCAAAAGAACTCCAGGTAGCTGGTTTATTTATACAAAAAACCTCACCTTCAACTAAATTAAAACTCATATTTTCATCTCAAAGCCCAATGCCATTAACACAAATAGCAAAAGACCTAATGCAATTCTATAATATCCAAACAATTTAAAGCCGTGTTTGGTTAGCCAGCCTATAAAAAACTTGATAGCAAGCAATGCAACCACAAAAGCAACTACGTTTCCAATGATTAATAAACCAATATGTTCAGAGCCTATGGTTTCATAATTCTTTAACAGCTTATAAGCCGATGCAGCAAACATGGTTGGAACAGCTAAGAAAAATGAAAATTCAGCAGCTTGTTTACGATTAAAACCTCGAGCCAAACCACCAATTATAGTTGATGCCGACCTTGAAACTCCTGGAACCAATGCAATGCACTGGAAAAGTCCTATTATTAAAGAATCAACAAAACTCATTTTGCGATCTTCTCCGTTCGGATTAAACCAATTATCAACTTTTAATAATATAATGCCGCCTATAAAAAGCGTTGCAGCAACAACCGGAATACTCTCTAACAAAGAATCTATCCAATCGCCTAAAAGCAATCCAAAAAAAGCAGCAGGTAAAAAGGCAACAAATAATTTTAAATAAAAATCAGTAGTTTGAAAAAACCGTTTCCAATACAATACTAATACAGAAAGGATGGCTCCAAACTGAATCATTACAGTAAACATTTTCACAAAATCATCGCTTTTTATTCCTAAAAACGCCTCAGCTAAAAGCATGTGACCTGTTGAGGAAATAGGTAAAAACTCGGTTATACCTTCTACAATTGCTATAATTATAGCTTCGAGTTGGGTCATTAATTTTATTCTTTTGAACGATACATAACTGCAACAATTCCAACCACAAAGCCAATCATAGCAATAATTGGTGCAATGGTTATTTTAACAGTGCTGTAAATATCGTCTTTTCCGCTCATGATAACAGCAGCAAAAGCTAACAATAAGACGGATACAATTAATAAAATGTAGTTCATTTTATTAAACAAAAACTTTTTGTTTTCCATAGGTATGTGTTAATAAAGTTCATCAATATCTGCATTTAAATAGCGATTTGTTGCTAACAACGAACTAAAAATGGTTGTAAGCATACTTAACGCAAAAATTACAGAGAAAAGAATGGCTAAATCGTTAAAATTTAAGAGTGTGTTTAAATTGGCAACATTTTCGTTTATCCAAAAAAGCAATCCAATTAATAAAAGTGAAGCTATCAAACCGGCAAAAAAACCTTGCCATAAGCCTCTAATCAAATAGGGTTTTCTTATAAACTGCTTGGTAGCACCAACCAATTGCATAGACTTTATTAAAAAACGCTCAGCAAATAAGGCAAGCTTGATGTAATTATGGATTAAAATCAATGATAAAATCAAGAAAAATGCACAGATTCCAAATCCGATAAATGTAAATATTTTGATGTTTTTATTGATGGTATCAAACAACAATTGATGATAACGAATGTCTGTTACCATTGCGTTTTGCTTTATAAAATGAGAAATTGTATAAAGACTATCTGAGCTAGCGTATTTCGATTTCAGCTGCAATACCAACGATGCTTTTAATGGATTATAGCCAACGAAATCGACAAAGTCTTCGCCTAAATCTTCAGTTAAAATTCTTTTTGCATCGTCTTTACTAACGTAACGTAAGTTTTTTGCATATCCCGAAGCACTAATCTGTTTGCTTAATGCAAGAATATCAAGGTTAGATGCATCATCGGATAAAAACACCTGCACTTCTGCGTTTTCGCGCACCACATTTACCAAGTTACTGGTTTCCATAATAACCAAAGCAACGACACCCAAGAGTACCAACAAAAAACTGATGCTGAGTGTGGATACAATCAGTGATGTTTTTGCTTTGCGTTTAAAGTAAGATCTGACGCTCAATGCTTAGTTATTGGTGCGAATTTACAATTTGATTATGATTCAAGGTATTTTAATCCCCAATAATCCATCAATTGTGTTTTTTGTTACTGCATGATACGAATTTCGTGTGCCTTTATATATCTCTTTTGCCCACTTTTTAGTTGTATCTGCTTTAATCAGCGCTTCAAACAATGGTTTTACAAACTTCCTACGACCAACCTTAGCCAAAAAGGTTTCCATATTAGGATACGCTTTTTCGTAGCCAACGTAAATTGCTAACTCAAACCAGGCTGCAGCTAATTCTGCATTTCCGGTTTTTGTAAAATTGAAAGCTTTGTCAATACTAGCAAGTTGGTTTGATGTTGATTTCCTGTCTAATCCGCGTATGAAATATAGCCACTCATGCGATGACCAGTTTTTAGTTTCAGCTTTTGAAAGGGCTGGATTACTTAAAAACAATGTTCTGTACAAATCTACTTTTTCAAACAAGCTGCATTTTGGCAAATTGAAATCCTGAGGTAAATCTGGCTTATAAATCCAACGCTCAATATTTATTTTAGCCCATTTTTCTGCAGTTAGTTCAGGTAAATTGTTTTTTAAATACACCAAAAAATGTTCCGTATCCATCACTTTAAAAGCATTTTCAGAAAAATATTGCTTTAAGAACTCATCAAATTTATCCCTACCTACAGCTGCTTCTATTTGTTTTAACAAAAAATATCCTTTTTCATAGGCTATATTATTCATGCCATCATCTGGATTTCTGCCATCCAAATCAAGTTTCAACTGCGAATCTTTATTATTAGGTCCAAATGATTTCAAATCGTCCATTAAATCTTGATAACCCAAGTATTCTAACATTTCAGCATAAGGTTTTCCGTTTAATACTTCCATTATTCTGCGCTCGAAATACACCGTAAACCCTTCGTTAAGCCAAAAATCATTCCACGTAGCATTGGTCACCAAATTTCCACTCCAAGAATGGGCTAATTCATGGGCCACCAATGAGGTTAAACTCTTATCTCCTGCAATTACTGTAGGTGTTGCAAATGTCAAACATGGATTTTCCATCCCGCCAAAAGGGAAACTTGCTGGCAAAACCAACAAATCGTATCTACCCCAAGCATATTTCCCATATAAATTTTCTGCAGCTTCAAGCATCGCATTCATTTCTGAAAACTCCCATGCTGCTTTTTCTAGCATTTCTGGTTCTGCATAAACCCCAGTCCTTTCTCCTACTGATTTGAAAGCAATATTGCCTGCAGACAAAGCCATCAAATAAGCTGGAACAGGTTTTGGCTGTTTAAAAGTATAAACACCATCGGGCGATAATGCTTGCGGATTTTCTGCACTCATCAATGCCATCATTCCTTTTGGAACAGTAATTTTAGCATCGTAGGTAAACCTAAACCCTGGCCCATCTGGACATGGAATCCATGTACGAGCTAGAATAGCTTGAGATTGTGTAAACATAAAAGGTTGTTTTCCACCTAATGTTTGCTCTTTATCAAACCATTGTATTGCCTCTGCATTCTGAGAAGTTGAATATAGAATTCGAATAGAATTATATTTATCTGTAATTGGAATTTGTAATGCAGACCCTAAAAATGGCTTTTCAGTGTTCAAGGTGAAACTTATTTCATTTTCAGAATCGCCAGAAAACACTTTTTCAATTGTTAAATCACGAGTATCTAAAATGAGGTTGCCATTTATGGCTGAATCCCACTCCCATTTTGCAAATCCTCTTAATTGCTTGGTCGAAAAATCAATTGTTAAATCAAGATTTAATTTATCTGGAATAACTGTAGAGTTAGATGCTTCTGAATGTGGGTCTTGGATATCCATTTTTGTTTCTGTATTTTTAGGTTGACAACCCATTATTAATGGCATGCAAATTGCTATTAATTTAGTAGCCTTTTTAAACATAGGCTTCAAAATTAACATTAACTTCAATTTATTGCCGTTAATGTAATAGAAACACAAAAAAAAAATTGAATCTTAACTTTGTAACTATGCAACATTTACGCCTTTCCCTATTTATTTCCCTTATTGGACTATTTTCTACTTCGTTTTCAGAAGCTCAGGTGCAGCCTAAAACAAGAAAAAGCCCATTAGCTGTTAGTTTTTATAAAATCGATAAACTTTACATTAAATCGGTATTTTCTCAGCCTGCAAAAAACGATAGACCTATTTTTGGAGCTTTAGTTCCGTATGGCGAAGTTTGGAGAACAGGTGCAAATGAAGCAACTGAAATTACCACAACTTGCAAAGTTAAAATGGGTGGAAAAACAGTTCCTGCTGGAACGTATACCCTTTTCACTATACCGCAAAAAGACAAGTGGACCATTATTTTAAACAAGGATTTGGGTTTATGGGGAGCTTTTAACTACAAAAAGGAGCGTGATTTTTTACGCTTTGATGTTCCTACAACTACACTAGACACTACTTGGGAAGCTTTTACAATTAAATTTGATAAAAGTCCTAATACGAATACCATAAACATGAACTTGGTTTGGGATAAAACACAAGCTTCTGTACCAATTGATATTCATAAATAGTGAAAGCTAAGTTTTTTATTATAATTGGCTGGCTGTTTTCGAATGGTGTTTTTGCTCAAAAAACACCATTCGAAAAAGGTAATGGCAACCAAACTACAACCTATCAAGAATGTATATCCTTTTATAAATCCTTAGCAAGTGCTTATAAAAACACGCAAATGATTAAAATTGGATTATCCGATGAAAACATTCCCATGTATTTGTTTTTGATTGGCGATAAAAGTAAAAACAAGCCCTTTGTTTTCATTAACAACGGAATACATCCCGGTGAGCCCGAAGGTATTGATGCTTCTATGATGCTTGCTAGAGACCTATTATCTAAACCAGAAAATGCGCTTTTACTAACCAAGGTTAATATCGGAATAATTCCAGTTTTCAACGTTGGGGGTTCTGAAAACAGAGGATGTTGTTCAAGAGCAAACCAAAATGGACCCGAAGAATATGGGTTTAGAGGAACAGAAAATAATTTGGATTTAAACCGCGATTTTGCAAAACAAAAAAGTTTAAACACCCAAAATTTATGTACAATATTAAGTAAAATCAATCCCGATATTTTCATAGATACACATACCAGCAACGGAGCAGATTACCCCTACGTATTAACTTATATTGAAACGCAGTATCAAAAATTATCTGAGCCTTTAGGCTCTTTCATGCATACAAAATTCACTCCCCAAGTTGTAGAAAACTTGCAAAAGAAGGGATTAACCGCTGTGCAATACGTAAACACTATAAAAGAAACACCAGACTCAGGGATAGCTGGTTTTTTAGAAACTGCTCGATATACTACTGGTTACAATGCAATGTTCAATACCATTGGTTATACGGTAGAAACACATATGTTAAAGCCATTTTCTGAACGTGTTAACGCAACCTACCAATTTATACTAGAGGTAATAAACCAGGCTGATAAAAAAAGTAAAGAGCTACTAGAAAATAGAAAAATAGCCATTAAAAACACCGAGCTAACAGATACCATTTTCACCAACTTTGAAATAAACATAACTCATGCCGACTCAATTTTATTTAATGGGTTTGAAGCAGAGTATAAAAAAAGTGAAGTGACTCAAAAAGAAAGGCTTTTTTACAATAGATACAAGCCGTGGACAAAAAACATAGCATTTTACAACGATTATAAACCAAAACTTAAAATTGTATTACCTAAAGCTTGGATAATACCCCAACAATGGCGATTTATAGAAAACCTTTTGGCAGTAAATGGTGTAATATTTGAAAGACTTAGAAACGACACTTTAATACCAGTATCAATAAAATATATCGAGACGTATCAAACAATTCAAAAACCGTTTGAAGGTCAATATTTGCATTATGAAACTAAAACAAGGTCAGAAAATCAAGAAATACACTTCAGGAAAGGAGACATTTTAGTTTTCGCCAACCAACCAAGCAATCGATTTTTAGCTGAAGTTTTTACACCAGAAGCCTCCGATTCGTGGTTTAACTGGAATTACTTTGATGCCATACTTTCTCAAAAAGAATATTTTAGTAATTATGTTTTTGAAGATACCGCTGCCGAACTATTGTCAAATGATTCCAGCTTAAAAAAAGAACTTGAAGCTTACAAAGCAAATAACTTGAAGGTAACGCCTCAGCAATTACTGGATTGGGTATACAAACATTCCCTGTATTATGAGAAAAGTCATATGAGGTACCCTGTTTATAGGCTAGAACTTAATTCAATAAAATAATGTATTTTTGTGCAGATGTTTAAAAAGCTGTTTCTATATTTTTGCATATTTAGCCTGAGTTTTTCGGCAAGTGCTATTAATATTTCTCTACAGCTTTGCGATGATTTAGGTGTAGTTGAAGAATCTTGTTGTGGTTCTGACTCTGACACTGAATCTTGTTCAAGAGAAGAAAACAACAATTCAGATGATACAAAAGATGACTCATGCTGTCAAACTGTTTCTTTTGAAATCAACAAATTAGAGGTAAACAATACCTATAGCGCTCCTGCTTTTGATTTATCATTTTTCAGTTTTGTTCCTCAGTTTTATCGTTTTTATAAAATTAGTACAATCGATTTATCATTCACAATCTTTTCTAATTCTTATATAGAAAAGTATGGTGGAGTGCCCATACTCATTTATCACTGCATATCAAGAGTTTAGTAGTTTTTAGTTCCGTACTAATTAACCGTACGATTCCTTTTAACTAAAAACAAATTCATGAAATATTTACTAATTCTTATGTGTTTTTTCGCAAACATGGCGAAATCACAACATCTAATGGGCACCGTTTCTGACAAAGAAACCAAAAGCACTTTGCCCGGTGCTACAGTTTATTGGCTACCCTCAGGGCCAGGAGTATTAACAGACGAAAATGGCAAGTTTCATTTGGCGTATCCTACCCAATTTCCATCAAATTTGGTTGTAAGTTATGTTGGTTATAAAAATGATACTATTCAAATTGAATCAATTAATAATTCATCTTTAAAAATAAAACTTGCTCCTAATCTTAATTTAAAAGAAGTAAAAATAAACCAACGCAGACCTGATAGTGAAACCTCACTTTTAGAAACAAGGCAAATAGAAATCCTTTCAAGTAAAGAATTGTTAAAAGCTGCTTGTTGTAATTTAGCTGAAAGCTTCCAAACAAACGCTACCGTGGATGTAAATGCAAGCGATGCCGTTTCTGGAGCTAATAAAATAAGCATGTTAGGCCTTGATGGCAGCTATGTACAAATTCTGCAGGAGAACATTCCTACTATGCGTGGAATAGCCTCTTCTTTTGGTATGAACTATATTCCAGGACCATGGCTAGAATCAATTCAAATTACCAAAGGTTCAGGATCGGTTGTAAACGGATATGAGTCTACCACAGGACAGTTAAATTTAGAGCTATTAAAACCCAATAAGGCAGACAAATTTTATTTGAATTTATATGCAGATCGCATGTCTCGGTTCGAATTAAATACACATTTTAGGCATGATTTAAATAAAAAAATAAATGGTTTAACCTTAATTCATGCAGAAACACAGCAAGCAAAATGGGATTTTAATAAAGATGGTTTTCTAGATGCCCCTTTAAATAAGCAAATTAATATATTTAACCGATGGCTTTTCAACATCAATCCAAAATGGCATATACAATCCAGCATAAAAGGGTTAGTTGAAGAACGACAAGGAGGTCAAACCAATTTTGTTTCATCAACCGATAGGTTAACACCCAATTCATACGGTTATGAGGTTAACACAAAGCAGCTAAACTTTTTCGGGAAAATTGCTCGTTTGTATGCAGAAACCCCTTACAAAGGGTCAGGATTAATGATTACAGGCAATCTTCATCAACAAGATGCATATATTGGACTAAAAACATATTCTGCAAATCAGAAAACATTTTATGCAAACTTGGTGCATCAAAACATTCATCAATCAACAACGCACAAATATAAAACCGGTGCAAGTTTCATGCTTGATGATTACAACGAAAAACTAGACGACTCAACATTCACCCGTAGAGAAATTGTGCCTGGTGTATTTTATGAATATAATTATTCTACAGAAAAATGGAATATGGTTGCCGGATTGCGCAGTGATTTCCATAATCTATTTGGAACATTTTTAACACCGAGAATGCATGCTAAATATTCGCCCAATCAAAACACTTCCATCCGATATGCAATAGGAAAAAGTATGCGTTATGCAAATGTAATCCCCGAACAGATTGGAACTTTAGCCTCGAGCAGAAACATACTAATTTCCCAAAAGTTGATGCCAGAACGTGCATGGAACACGGGTGTAAGCTATCAATACGAATTTAAAGCATTTGGAAATTTAGCTACATTCTTAACCGACTACTTCATAACTTGGTTTGATAATCAAGTAGTTGCTGATTTTGAAAACCCTCGTTTGTTGCAATTCTACAACCTAAAGGGCAAGTCTGTGAGTCATACGTTTCAAACAGATTTAAAAGTTACTCCTATCGAGAGATTTGACATACGTTTTGCAATTAAAGTGGATAATCCTAAAACAACGTATGGCTCTGATTATTTAAGAAGACCCTATATATCGAACAGCAGAGCCATTTTAAACTTAGCTTATGCTACTTGGTACGATAAATGGAAATTCGACTTTACTACACAATATTTCGGGGAAAGAAGATTACCAAACACTTCAATTAATCCACAGGAGTTTCAACGAGCAGACTTTACTCCAGCATTTGTGTTATTTAACTCACAAGTAACCAAGAAATTTAAATATTGGGAGATGTATCTTGGAGCAGAAAACATGTTTGGATACAAACAAAACAACCCTATTATAGATCCGCAAAATCCTTTTGGCAATATTTTTGATGCTTCTATGATATGGGGGCCAATTTTTGGAGGCAGATTTTACACTGGAATTAGATTAACCTTAAAATAAAAATGAAAACACTTAAAATAACTTTCATCCTGTTAATGGTTTTTGCAGGATTAAACACTTTTGCTCAAAGCAAAAAAGGTACAGAAACAGTAACCATTAAATCGTCAATGGTTTGCGACATGTGTAAAAAGACGATTACTCATGCTTTGGCGTTTGAAAAAGGCGTTAAAAAAGTGGCAATAAACGTAGAAAAACAGGAAGTAAAAATTTCATTTAACCCTGAAAAAACAACTATTGCTGAAATAAAAAATGCGATTGCAAAATCAGGATATGATGCTGATGATATCCCTGCAGAGATGAAAGCCTACAATCAATTAGAAGATTGTTGCAAAAAAACAAATGCAATACATAAGTAAAGAAATAGGCCTCATATGAGGCCTATTTCTTTTTATTTAATTAATTTATAAAGAATTATTAGCACAGCAAAAACAAACATTACGATGCTTATTCTATTTACACCATGCATCATTCTGGTGTTTATATTTTTAGTTGAGTGTTTCCCATTTCTTCTAAAAACCTCAGCAAAATAGTTTGTAAAATTTCCCATATCAATCTTTTTTTGAACTAAATGGATTAAACAGATTAAGTATCAATTGAAAAAACCAATTTAGAATACTAAAATACAAGGCAGGCATGAATCCGTTAACATTAAATCCATCTACCAAATTATCGGCCATTATTACCATAAAAGCATTTAGCGCTAATAAGGACATACCTAATGTAATGATAGTTATTGGAATAGTTAATACCACCAATACTGGCCTAACAACAGCACTTAATAAACTGATTATTAAACCAACTAAAAAAGCAGTTCCAAAATCATTAACTGTTACTCCATCAACAAACTCCGAAGCAATATAAACAGCAAATGCTCCAAAAATCAGTTTTACTAAAAGGGTTTTCATTTTACAATTCTAGCAACATAGTTTTTAGCCGATCCCACATTTAATTGAATCAGATAAACTCCTGAAGCTAACGTTCTAGTATCAAGCAAAAGTTGGTTATTCAGTTGTAAATAATCTGCTCTTAACGTTCTGCCATGCATATCTATAATCGACAAATTTAAAGCAGATAAACTTTCATTTTCGGGCAACTCTACTACAACAAAATCTTCGGTAACTGGATTTGGATACACTTTTAAATTAAGTCTGCCAATTACTGAACCATTCACACTTGAGCTTGAATTTGCAGAAATAGGCAAAGTATAAAATGACGTTCCACCAACGTTTGATGAAAATGTCAATTGCGCACTCTGAGGGTTTCCAGTGCTATTTAATAGTTTAACCCTGATGATATTTGATTCTCCACCTGCAATAGAAATATTAGCCCCAAATCCCGGTGCAAAATCAAAATCAGAACCAGAAATAGCCAAATTTGAAATATCAACAGCTGAATTTCCGTTATTTACCAACACTAAGTCATACGTTGCAGCATTGCCTGAAGCAATAAAGCCCATTTCAATGCTTTGATCGCTTAAATCTAAATTTCTAACCTGAGAAACAAATGCTGTTCCTGAGATAGAACTAATTCTATTTAATAATTGAGGATAGTCAACATAAGGATTACGAACTAAAATGTAACCATATATATCATCGTTTCTTTTCTTATCTACTGTATTTGGTGGAAACTGATCATTCCACAACCTCATGGTAGATTCTTGGCTTGCTAAAAATGCAATGGAAACTGTTGATACACTTTGATATCTGGTTGCAAAATATAACATTGACCTTCCTACTCTGCCTTTCTGTTGATCACGAGGTTCAAAAATTGAACCATTAAATCTAGAACCACCAACTGCCCATGTCCAGTTTGTTAAATTACCAAAAGGATAATTGCTTCGGGTAGAGTTGGCAGAAGCATCAACCACATAAAGGTGGTGAATATCACTTCGCATTGGGTCAACATCAGCGCCCTTGCTTTGTGGCCAAGTATGTTCTGTATTAACACCAAAATTTTGTGCTGCAGTCCTGTCTGCATATCCAGAAATAATTCTGCTTGTATAAACGTCTTCTACCGTATTTACATTTGCGCCTTGACCATTTACTTTCTGGTTATCAATGTTCATAAACATTCTATCCCGAGCAGTATTATATCCCAAGTCTACCGCTCCCAGATTCAATCTAGTTTTAAGTGCCGTTTTTAAAGGTTCACCTTCTACGTTTTCGGTAGTTGAATAATAGGCATTGCTAAACTTGCCCTGTCCAATCAAATCAACTTTTACAGATCCCCAACCTGTGCCCGTTCTAAAAACAACTTCAGAATTGTGTGCCATGTTTTGAATGGGAGCAAACTTTATGAAAATAGTTTTTGATCCACTTGCCGGAACTGTAAAAACCGAATCACGAGTTGAAAATGGCATACCTTTATAATAGCTATAAAACCTAGTTTCTGTAACTGAAATTGGCTTTATAGAAGTATTTGTAAAAGTTAATGGGAGGCTATCTGGCGCAGTTTCAACTACATTTCCAAAATTTAACTGACCCGAAGAAACTAACAAAGGGTGTTGAGCAAATACAACACATGGAACTGATAAAAAACAACTTACTAATAGTTTTCTTAAATACATAGAAAAAATTTCTGTCAAAAGTAGTTTAAATAACTCACTAATTTTAAGAACCAACAAAGATTAAAATGGTTCAGAAGTTTTATCAATCATTACCCAATGTTTCAAAAATATTTATATTATTACAAGTTGATTATAGAAAAGTACATTTACAAATTGAAAAGCCCTAGATTTTATGGAAGACTTTAGTATTGATTTTAAAGAAAAGAATTTCAAACAATTACTTGTTTTTGTTTCCATTTTAACTTTTATTTTTTCAGCATTTAATATATTTATTGGACTGCCTATTGGTCTTACTGTTTCTGCTTTTTCGTTTAGTATAATTTCAATATCTTTTTATTTATATTTATTAAAAAACCCACTTACACAAGTAATAATTTTCACTTATACAATTTTAGTTTTAATAACCATATTTATAACTAGTTATTTTAATAGTGGAATTGAAGGTCCCTTGATAATGTTTCTACCATTAATTTTATTTATAAGTAATTTGTTTTTAAACAACAAAACTTCATTTTACTTATTAATATTTTTATCTATTTCTAGTTTAATTGTATTTTATGATTTTTATACTCACCCTGAAAAAATCTCATTTTACACAAATAGAGAAGATAAATTTATTGACATTGGATTTTCTGCTATTTTGAGTTTCGTTTTATCTTATTTTTTTACTCGATTTTATAAAAAAGAATCTCAATTATATTTAAATAAATTAATTGAAGCTAAAGAAATAGTCAACGATCAAAAAATAAAATTGTCAAAACTAAATGATCAAAAAAACACAATTTTTGCAACCATTTTTCATGATTTACGCACACCTATTGGAAACACAATTTCCTTGTTTGATTATATAAAAAATATAAAAAGCTTAACAGCAGAAGAAAAAATCCTTTTATCAAAAACATCAAGTCAAATTAATAACACACTACAATTAATTGATAATTTGCTTATTTGGGCAAGATCTCAAATGGATAATAGCACCGTAAACTTATCACACTTTGATTCTCAACAAGAAATTGTGTCAATTATTTCTACATTTAAATTAAACATAGAAGAAAAAAATATTAAGGTAAATTATACCCGAAAACAAATACCGAAAGTTTATGCTGACAGGGAGCATTTTGGAATCATTTGTCGAAATTTATTGTCAAATGCTATTAAATTCACTCCATCTTTCGGAAATATTAATATTGAAGCAGCAGTTCATGAAAATAATTATATTTTATTTTCAATTTCAGATAGCGGAATTGGTATGGATGAATCTTTATTGCCGAAATTATTTACAGTATTTTCAAGCACATTAGGAACCAATAAAGAAAAAGGAACTGGAATAGGCCTAAATATTTCTAAACATTTTATTGATATTAATCGGGGTATAATTTGGGCTGAAAATATTCCAAATTCTGGTTTAAAAGTTAGTTTTATTTTACCAATTAATCCTTCTTAAATAAACTCTAATTTTAGACATTAATTTGACAGAGTCCTAATCTAGGTCATATCCTAAAACAGTTATCGGATTTACCTTCGTGTATGTATCAGGATAATTCTCAAGAGATTGCTTTAATTCAAAAGTACAACGTATCCTTGCCACGGTATACAAGTTACCCTACAGTTCCATATTGGGACAATACCTTGGATATTCAAAAGTGGAAAGAAAAAACTAACCTCGTTTTTTCAACCTCAAACAGCAAAAATGGGATTAGCTTGTACCTCCATTTGCCATTTTGCGAACACCTTTGTACTTATTGCGGTTGTAATAAAAAAATCACACTTAATCACTCAGTTGAAGAAAGGTACATAAAGGCTATTTTAACAGAGTGGAATCTGTATTTAAACCTTTTTACAGAAAAGCCCATTCTCCGAGAACTGCACTTGGGTGGTGGAACTCCAACCTTTTTTAGCCCAAAAAATCTTGATTTATTGATTGGAACCATATTAACTGATTGCAAAATTCACGATTCACATTCATTTAGTTTTGAAGGGCATCCAAACAATACCACTCAAGAGCATCTAACAACACTATTTGCGCTCGGGTTTAAAAGGGTAAGTTTTGGAGTGCAAGATTTAGATAATGAAGTTCAAACAATAATTAACCGAATTCAACCCTTTGAAAATGTCGAAAAAGTGACCCATTGGGCTCGGGAAATTGGATATACCTCTATAAATTTTGATTTAATCTATGGCCTACCTAAACAAAACATAGATAGCATTTCTAAAACCATTACGAAAGTACTGCAGCTAAAACCAGATCGTATAGCATTTTATAGTTACGCGCACGTTCCTTGGACAAGCAAAGCTCAACGGCTCTTTGATGAAAGCGATTTACCCTCTTCAAATGATAAACTTAGTTTATATTTAAAAGGGAAGAATTTATTAGTGGATGCTGGTTATCTTGATATTGGAATGGATCACTTTGCATTACCTGGCGATGAGCTTTTTATAGCTTCAGAAAATGGCTTTTTGCATAGAAATTTCATGGGGTACACTACTCAACATTCTGGTATGCTTATAGGTTTAGGTGTATCTTCTATCAGTGATATTGGAATAGGGTACGCCCAAAACCATAAAACCTTGGCTGAATATTTCTCTTCCGTTGCTAAAAGTGAGCTTCCCTTAACCAAAGGTTATTTCTTAGCTGAAATTGATTTAGTATTTAAAAATCATATTTTAGAACTAAGTTGCCAAGGAAAAACCAGTTTATCAGATAATTACCGAAACATTTACGTAGAAAATGTTTCGCCAAAACTTGAAAAACTAAGCCTTGATAAGTTGCTTATTATCAACCATAATACCATTGAAATAACTTCTAAAGGGAAAAACTTTATCCGAAATATTTGCAGTGCTTTTGATTTGAAGTTAAACGATTTATCAGATCAAACTTCCATTTTCAGTAAAGCGATTTAACCATTTAAGCAATTTAGTATTTATATTGTCGTTCTGCTTAAACTTAATAGCACTTATTAAGTCATATAAATACAACGAGAAATATGAAAATTAATAGCCTTTTAGGAATTGTGATTTTTAGCGCTATGCTAATTTCATGTCGTAATGACCGTCATGATGATGATGATGAGCATGACGATAACAAAACAGACACTCAATCTCCATCAATTGACATAAATACACCAACCAATGCCCAAATATTTTCCATCACTGATACGATTAAAATCAATGGATTAATCACTGAAAACGAAAGTTTACATGAGGCCAATATTAAAATTACAGACCTGAGTAGCAACGCAACTGTTTACGCTAATTTTCCATTAGTACACGATTTAACTTCGTATACCTTTAGTCAAATGTTCTTTCCAAATGTAACAACTCACACTTCCTACAATGTATTGGTTGAAGCAACAGACCATGCTGGAAATAAAACTTCAAAATCAGTACAAGTGCATATAATGCCTTAAATAGTAACTACTTACAAAACTTTTTTAATAACTCTGAAGCATTTGGATTGCCCAACTCCATTGCTTTTCTAATATCAGCACAAGCACTTTCCTTTAATTCTTTTAAGGCTGTGCCTAATTTAGCTGCAGCTCTGTTTAAATAAGGTTCGGAGTCTTTAGGATCAAAACCAATAGACCTTGTAAAATCCTCAATAGCTCCTGTAAAATCTTTAATTCCTGCTTTAGCTATCCCTCTATTGTAATACATATCAGCCTCTGGATTTAAAAGAATTGCTTTGGATAAATCTGCAATTGCACCAACATAATCTTTCATATCTGTTTTTTCAACACCTCTACTGTATAATGCTGCAGCATTTTCAGGGTTAATTTCAACAGCTTTATTAAAATCAGAAAGTGCGCCCTTAGCATCTTTTTGAAGCTTTTTTGTGAGTCCTCGATTTACATATGCTTCAACATCATTAGGATTAATGTTTATCGCCATATTGAAATCAGCCAATGCTCCATTAATATCGTTTGTTTTCCTTTTTACAATTCCCCTGTTTATATATGCTAATGAATAATTTGGATTAAACTCTATAGCTTTGGTATGGTCTGCAATTGCAGCGTTATAATCTTTTGTTTCAACAAATGTCAGGCCTCTATTGTAATAAGCGCTTGCATTATCAGCCTTTAACTGAATTGCTTTAGTATGATCTGCAATTGAACCTGGATAATCGCCTGTATGATTTTTTGCAATTCCTCTGTTATTAAAGGCTTGGAAATAATCTGGGTTTAATTCAATAGCTTTAGTAAAATCAATTATTGCAGCATAATATTCTTCAATTTTTATTTTTGATGTCCCTCTATTGTAAAACGCTAATGCATTATTTTGATCCAAATCTATAGCTTTTGAGTACTCTATTATTGCTCCTCTATAATCTTTTTGCTCGTGCTTTATATTTCCCTTTTTTATATATTCATCACTTGTTTGCGCAAATCCCAATAAACTGAAATTGATAAACAAGAGTACAAAGCAGATCTTTTTCATAAATCGTCCTATTTGTATTTATATTACTAACAAATATCATTGTTTTTTTAAAAAAATTGTTACTTAATATTTATTTTTCTTAAAAAAGTTAATTCTTGTGTCAAAAGCTTTAAAATAGGATTACGAACCATTTACCTTTAAAACCCTTTGAAAAACATCTAATTTATTACACCAATTAGATGTTAATTACCTTTACAAAAAGCTTGTTGGTCTTGCTAAACGGGAAAGAATTTTATCGGAAGTCTAGCTCCTTCTACGATTTTGATTTACAAACCCTTGTTTTAAATTTAAATGTGTTTGTGAATATCAAGAGTTTTCAACTATTGATATTTCATCATCCGTAAGTTCGTAAAGGGCGTACACCATTTGGTCTATTTGTTTATCGGTGGTATCGATGTTGGTTTTTAACGCTAAGGCTTTTGCAGATTCTTGGGTAAAGTAATCTTCCCACTCGGCTTCTTGGGCAAGGCTTAGTTTTACTTTCTTTTTTGCCAACTCTTTTACAAACTCTGCATAGGGTAACAAATACCAATCTTGCAATTTTTTAGGCAATTCCTCCAACTCAAATTTCCTCTGTAAACTTCTCTGGAATTTCTGAGTTTCTTCTTGGAGTTCTTTGTTTAGAGAAAGTATTTGGTCTGCTTTTTCAATGAAGGGTTGTTGGTTGAACTGTTTTGGTATTGGGATTCTATTCGTAATTGGGTTATCAAACTGCATAGTTCGAATAGCCTTTGCTAATATAAAGCGAAAGGAATACCAGTTTATAAGTTTAGAGTTAAAAAGTATCCAATAAGTTTTTGCACTATGATTTTTATCAAATGTTACTTGATTAATTGTATCTACAATTGAAAAATCATCCCTTTCTGGCAAACAAGCAGTTATTTTAATATGTTCAGTTGGGTTTTCAATATGCGCAATAAGCCTTTGTACTAAAACAGAATTACTTTTAATAAAGCACTTAGAATCATTTTCTATTATTACTTTATCAATTCTCCCTTTTATTCCAACAATTCCATGTCTTTGAATTTCAGCACCACCTAAAACTTCAGTATCTCCTATATTTGAAATTTTATTCTGAAAAATCCCACCTCTTGAATTCTTTGCAATATCACAGATATAATACTTGCTAGAGTTTATTTTTCTACCAATTTTCATCTCAATATCTGAAATTCCATTTAGGTAAAATCCAAACTCGTTAAAAGTTGTTTTAGGTAAAAAACCTAATATTTGAAAATTCATCCCGTTTAAAATGCCAGAATTAAAATAATCTGTTTTGCTATACTTTTTAAAGAAAAAAATTATTTGTTCTAATAATACCTCTTTCCATACTTTTCTGCAATCAATGATTTCATAAATATCATCTAAAACGTATTCTCTTATTGAAGCATAATTTGAAGAAAATGAAAATGATTTCGGAATAATAAAACCAAATTCACCTTTTGATTTTAATAAGCTATCATAACTTAATTTTATAAATGAAATTGCTGTTTCAGAACCCCCTTTTATGTATTTTTTAATTAAATAGTTTTGAGTTTCTGAATCTAATTTTGCTCCATAAGGCGGATTTCCAATTACCACATCAAAACCACCTTTGTATGCTGTGGCAAATGCTTGTTGGTAGGTTGTACACAGTTGCTGGGCAAGGAGATTAATCTCCTTGTTGTAGGGCACTGCATGCTTTTCTCTGTTGTTTTGTATATAATTTATGGTGTTGTTTAGTTGTGTATCGTCTGTTACTACAGTGCACCCATATTTTTGTGTCCACAAGTGTGCAGCCTTATCTTCTCCATTTTGCACTTTTGGGTTTATGCCTTTGTGGCTATTGTAAATACGTGCAGTTTTACCTTTTATTTTTTGCATTATTTTAGGAACTTCTTCTTCCTCGCAAACCAAAAGTATGTGCATGTGGTCGGCACAAATATTGTATGCCAACACGTTTATTTTGTCTTGTTGTACAATTTCTAAAACAGTTTTGGTAATTATTATTTCTTCTTCTTGGGTTAATAATGTATAATTTTTGTTTGGGTTATTTCCATTGTCTCTTAATTCTCTAACATTATGGTCTACCATTCTTTGGCTTGTGCGGCTATCGTGCAGCGCAGTTGTAACATGGTAGGTTTTTTTATGTTTTTGTGTAAACACCTGCGGAAATTGCTCTTGCCAATTAAAAGCTTTGTCTCCGGCAACGCTTGGGTCATCAATTAAAGAATTTCCGCATTTCAGGTTGCGGTTTAGGTCATTTAGTTTACGGTCGGGGCGCGCAGTGCGCAGCCACAGCGAGAGTTTGGCTATTTCTACGCTTTCTTCGTTCAGGTCTACGCCAAAAAGGTTGTTTTCTAAAATGCTGTTTTCTACATCGCTCAGCACCATGGCATCGCCAAAAAGTTTGGCTTGCAGTTCGTCTATGTACTTGTGTTCTGTGATTAAAAAATCGAGGGCTTGGTTTAAAAATGCGCCAGAGCCACAGGCAGGGTCGCAAATGGTTAGCTGCAACAGCCAATTGCGGTATTGGTTTAGTTTTTCGACTAAGGCTTTTATGGTATTTTTTTGCCTTTTTTTGTCGGTAATATAATCGTCTTCTACTATGGCAAGTTCGGCTTTCTTTTCGGTGCAGAGTTTGCCTATGGTATTATCTACAATGTATTTGGTAATGTATTTTGGGGTGTAAAAAACACCGTCTTTTTTGCGTTTGGTTTTGGTTTTGTCTACGGCAGTGCCTTCTAGCTCGGCTTTTAGCTCGTCTAGCTCGTTTAGCGAGTTTTCGAAAATATGCCCGAGTATGTTTACATCTACTTCGCTATCGAAATCGTACTCTGATAATTTGCGGGCATGCTTATACAGTAGGTCATCGTCAATAACAATGTTGTCTAAAATTTCATCGGGTTTAAATAAGCCTCCGTTGTAGGCAAAAACATCGTATTGCTTGCCTTTGTAGCCTGTGTTTAAGTATCCAAAATACTTTTTAAAGCGGGTGTATAAAGGGGTTTCCTCGTCTAAATCTTGCAGTTGTTTCCACTGGTTTAAGATTAAACTCACCGAGTTTGGAGGCAGCAACTGCCTGTCTTCTCCAAAAAACAGAAACAGAAAACGGTCTATCAGTTTTTGCGACTTTTTGAAGAGTTCCAACACATCGAACTGCGGGTTTTTTGCTACTAAATCGTGGTGCAGTTCTTTTTTAAAAACCGAGTAATCGTGGTACAGCTTTTTGGTTATAAGGTTTTCGTAGCCAACCGACTCGTCTTTAATTTTTTTGGCAATTCCTTTTTCAATGTTCTCGAAAGCGAGGCATAAATAAAGCAGTTTAAAATCGGCTTCTGTAAGTCGAAACAGGTTAAACTCGAGGTGTTCGATGGCATTATCGATATAAAATCGTACTTTTTCGAAATTCGAGGTGATAACGTACACGCAATCTGGCTGATTATTTTTATAGCCAAACGCCTGCGATTCTACCTTGCAAAGGTCGGTAGTATTGGTTCCTTTAAGCTCGATAACGGCTTTTACCGTGTTGTTAATCAGGATTGCACCATCGGCTTTTTTGCTGTCTTTTACGTTTTTGTATTCGGTATCGAGGTTGAAATTTGGAGTCGGATTTTTGGTATAACCCAACACGTTCACAAACAAATCAATCAAAAACTCGCCTTGGTATTGCTCTTCTTTGCTGTTGCGTATGTTTTCTTGTATGGTAGCATTGTGAAAATGCTTTTTAAATGTGTCCCATTTTTGGGCAACTACTTCTTTATTTAAACTCTGGAGGTATTTAGTAAGAACTGAATTTTGAAACAACGACATATTTAGAATTATCTAAAACAAATTTAAAGCGTTTTAAATAAGCACCGCTATTATTTCGAAGAAAAGAACGTGTTTTTTTGTTGATTAAACGATTGAGTATTGGTAATAATCGTTTTTTACGATGTTGTTAAGGTTGAGTTAAATCTAAAATGCATCTTAAAAATAAGGCCATACATTTCAAAATTCGAATTAATTTTATTTATCAGAATATCAAAAATCGTTATGTCAAATTCTCGATCTAAATTTCATCGTAGATCTATCCGTTTAAAAGGGTACGATTATTCGCAGGCGGGCTTGTATTTCATTACCCTTTGTTGCGAAAACAGATTAAGCCGATTTGGCGTAGTAAAAAATGGCGAAATGATTTTGAATGATTACGGCCGTATTGCCAACGATGAATGGATTAAATTATCAGAACGATTCCCAAATTTCGAATTAGACGTTTTCCAAATAATGCCCAACCACATGCACGCAATTATATTATTAACCGACCATACCGTACGGGAAGGGTTCACCCCTTCCCCAAACGATGAAAGGGAAACGGAAACCGGAAGGAAATTGGCAACCGCGAGGGAAAGGGCAACCGCGAGGGTTGCCCCAACAACGAATTCCGCGAGGGTTAACGGAATGGAAAACGGAACGGAAAACGAAAACGAAACGGTTGAGTGGTCAACCGCGAGGGTTGCCCCAACGGTAAATCCATCGGTTTCAGATATCGTAGGAGCGTATAAATCATTGGTAGCAAATGGCTGTTTGGGTATTTATAAAGATAAAAATGAAACGATGGGTAAATTATGGCAGCGGAATTATTACGAGCACATTATTCGTAACGAAAAAGCCTATCAGAACATTTCAAACTATATCGTTAACAATCCTGCAAAATGGAATGAGGATACATTTTATTGAGTAGAGAATATCGAGTAGAGCTAAAGAAATTTTTATTACCAATTCTGATTTATAAGTACTAAAACAGGGTGGTTACTTTCCGATACAGAACCGCGAAAAAATAGACCCTAGAATGTCTTCATTAGACACTTCTCCTGTTATGCTACCCATATGATACAAGGCTTCACGTAAATCATGGGATAGCATTTCGCCACCCAAGCAGTTTACCAAGCCTTCTCTGCTTTTAATTAGTGTATTTAAAGCAAGCTGCAATGATTCAAAATGCCTGGTATTGCTTAAAATGGATGAGCTGTCTGTTTCAATTCCCTTTTCAAAAACAGTGCTGACCATACGTTTTAAAAGTGTATCTAAATATGTTTTTTCATGAGCAGAAATTGTTACGACTTCACCCCTGCCCGCCAAACTATTTTTCCAATTTAGAATATCATCTCCAACCAATTGGTCTATTTTATTTAGCACAATTATGGTTTCTCCCTTATCAGATTTTATTTCATCCAAATCTGTTAAAACTTCAGCTAAATCCATGGTAGAACCATCGAAAATATAGAGCAATACGCTTGCTTTTTTAGCAGAAAACATAGTTTTCTCAATACCAATTCTTTCAATTTCATCGGTGGCTTCTCTTATTCCTGCAGTATCTACCAATCTAAAATTGATACCATCAACAACCAATTGTTCTTCAATCGTATCACGTGTTGTACCAGGAATTGCACTGACTATCGCTCTCTCATCGTTCAACAAGGCATTCAACAAGGTGCTTTTTCCAGCATTGGGTCTGCCAGCAATAACCGTTAAAACTCCGTTTTTTAAAACGTTACCATACTTAAATGAGCTAATAAGACTTTGTATAAAGTTTGAAATTTTATCAATTAATTCAAGCATGGTATCGCGCTTTGCAAATTCAACGTCCTCTTCCGGAAAATCGAGTTCTAACTCAACTAATGCAGTAAAATCAATTAACTCGATGCGTAATTCAGATAAATCTTTGGCATATCCGCCTCGCATTTGATCAATTGCTAGTCGATGTTGGGATTCGTTTTCAGTTGCTATCAAATCTGCAACGGCTTCTGCTTGCGGCAAATCGATTCGTCCATTTAAGAATGCACGCTGTGTAAACTCTCCTGGCTTTGCTAACCGTATACCAATTTGCAACAACGATTCTAAAACGCGTTGAATAATAAATGGGGAACCATGGCAATTAATTTCTACGGAATCTTCAGTTGTAAATGAGCGTGGAGCACGCATAATCGAAACCATAACCTCATCAATAGTTTTACCATTTACCTTGATAAACCCATAGTGTATTGTATGACTTTCAGCTTTTTCAATATTTGCGCCTTCAAAAATAGAATTTACTTTAGAAATTGCATCAACTCCAGAAACACGAACAATCCCCAATGCACTGGTGCCAACAGGAGTAGCTAATGCGGCAATTGTATCAGACAAATGATGAAACATGGTGCAAAAATAAGGGTATATAATTTGGTACTCATAAATTAAATACCTTTACACCATGTTTACTATACCTCGTTTTAAAGAAATTATTAATGGACAAACTAAACCTATTGTTATTGTAAAGGATGTTGAAAACTTTGATTTCATGCGGCTTATGAAAGAAATCCTTTTGCTAGACTTGGCAGAGATTTTGATTATTGGTAATGAATTTGAAATTTTAAATGCCTGCAAAAAATTAAAAATCAATGAGACCCTTTTATATGGAATCATTGACCCCATGAATTATTACAATTTAGAAAAAGAAGTTAGTTTGATTTTAAATGAGACTCCAGATTTTACCCGAAAACAAGCCTTAAAAAAAATTAAAAATTTAGATGAATTTGGTCAGATACTATTAAATTGCAAAGAGGCAGATTTAGTCATCGAACCCAGTCAGTTTTCCTGATTTTTTATGCATTGCTCCTAGTCCAAATAATGCAAAATCATATTTAACGGGATCTGCCTCGTCATATATTTTCAAACGTTGTGTTAATTCTACAGCAGCATTCCAATTTGCCGATTTTGCATTTAAAATTCCTTCCATTTTTGCTATTCTGAACACATGAACATCCAAAGGAATGATTAGTTGCGATGGCGAAATGTTTTTCCAAATCCCAAAATCAACAATACCATCATTCCGCACCATCCAACGTAAAAACATATTTAAACGTTTACAAGCGGCTTTTTTTGCTGGGTAACTAATATGTTTTTTTGTGCGATGGGGCGCAATTTCATCATCAAACATTAAAAAATTAAATCGATTTAGTCCAACCTCAACGGCATTTTCAAGGTTTGAATGCATTGGAAAAAACAAATTTTCAATACTATGATGTTCGTTAAATAAATGGTTGAATTTATAAACGATATAAAGTAAATCAGTTTCATTAAAAGTCCTGTGCTTAAAACCTAAAAGACTCTTAAGGTCTAGTTCTGAATGATTCAAAATGTAATCGTATGGAGAGTTATCCATCCTCGCCATCAATTCTTTAGTTTTCGAAATAATGGTTTTTCGGTTTCCCCATGCAAAAATCGAAGCAAAAAATGCTGCCATTTCGATGTCGCAATTTTGATTAAACTGATGAGGAACACAAATCGGATCGTCTTCAATAAACTCTTTTCGATTGTATAATTCAACCCAGTTGTTAAGTTTATCAGCTAAGGTCAAATTCATACCAGCATTTATTAATCTAAAAAGCTGTAAAGTTGCAGGATAAATGCCATAAAATGACTTAAAATTAGTTCGGCTGCGTATATTTGCATCGCAATATTTTAACCAATGAGAGAAGTACAATTCCGCGAAGCTTTACGTGAAGCAATGACTGAAGAAATGCGCAGAGACGATACCATTTTCCTTATGGGAGAAGAAGTAGCTGAATACAACGGTGCATACAAGGTTAGCCAAGGAATGCTAGAAGAATTTGGACCAAAACGCATTATCGATACGCCTATTGCAGAACTTGGTTTTGCAGGTATTGGTGTTGGCGCAGCTATGAATGGTTTGCGTCCGATCATTGAGTTTATGACGTTTAACTTTTCGTTGGTTGCTATTGACCAAATTGTAAACTCAGCAGCTAAAATGCTTAGCATGTCGGGTGGTCAGTTCCCAATTCCGATGGTTTTTCGTGGTCCTAGTGGCTCTGCAGGGACTTTAGGAGCACAACACTCTCAAGTTTTCGAAAGTTGGTATGCCAATGTTCCAGGTTTAAAAGTGGTATCCCCTTCGAATCCATATGATGCAAAAGGCTTGTTAAAAAGCGCTATTCGAGATAACGATCCAGTTATTTTTATGGAATCTGAGCAAATGTATGGCGATAAAGGCATGATTCCTGATGGAGAATATCTTATACCAATTGGATTAGCTGATGTTAAAAGACCAGGTAAGGATGTAACCATCGTATCTTATAACAAGATGATGAAAATTGTTTTAGCTGCTGCTGAAGAACTTGAAAAAGAGGGAATTTCTGCTGAAGTAATTGACCTTAGAACTATTCGCCCGTTAGATTATCAAACAATTATCGAATCAGTTAAGAAAACAAACAGACTTGTTGTAGTTGATGAAAGCTGGCCTTTCGCAAGTGTTTCATCTGAAATTGCATACCATATTCAACGCAATGCGTTTGACTATTTAGATGCTCCTGTAATACGAATAAACGGTGCTGATGTTTCAGTTCCATACTCATTGCCACTTGTAAACGCTTTTTTACCTAGCACTGAAAAGGTGATTAAGGCTGTTAAAGAGGTGATGTACGCTAAAAAATAATTAAAACAACCCCATTAAATAAAGGCGAGGATTAAATCTCGCCTTTTTCATTTAAATAAACTTTTTACAAAACATGCACAACGATCGATTAAAGCAAAAAACAAGCGAACCTTTTAACACAGAAACAATTGATATTACCAGCTTTCTTAAAGGTGAACTAGAACTTCCAATAATTGTAAAAACGTTTGCAGGTATTGAAAAAGTGGTAGAAAACGAAATGATTCTCATGGGAATATCACGATCTGAAAGAGGCAAAAGAGCTATTTTTTCAAATGCTACCTTGAAAGAAGTATTCCGTTTAAACTATACCCTTAGAACTGGAATTTCGGTTTTAGTGCCATTTTTGAAATTTTATGCCAAAAATGAAGACGGATTTTACAATGGCGTTAAGAAGTTTGACTGGAAACAAATTTTATCACCTGATTCTAAATATGTTATCAATCCGGTAGTGAGTTCTGAGAAATTCAGGCATTCATTATACATGGCTCAACTAACAAAAGATGCTATTTCAGATTTTTTCAACGAAAACAAACTTGAAAAGCCGGTAATAGACAAAGAGTATCCAGAAATAGTTTTGGATCTGCACATTAATGAGAACAACTGCACCCTAAGTTTAAACTCTTCAGGAAAACCATTGTATCAGCGGGGATACAAAATATTAAGCGGGAAAGCCCCATTAAATGAGTCAGTTGCAAGTGCAATTATTCAATTATCAAACTGGGATAAAAAAAGTCCACTTTATGACTTCTTTTGTGGCACCGGGACCTTGCTTTTCGAAGCAGCTCTACTTGCTGCAAATTTCCCATCTCAATATTACCGCAAATACTACGCGTTTAAAAATTGGCCATTTTTTACCGAGGCTTTTTGGAGTGACGTAGTAAAAACTGAAAATCAAAAAATAACCGAAAATCACCCACAATTATTTGGTTCAGACAATGACTTTAGTGTTGTTAAAACAGCAACTAGCTCATTAACAGGTTTTATTCCTGGTAATAACATTGTTTTTTCATGCCAAGATTTCGTGGATGTGCTTCCAGAAAGCGAAAACGGTTTTGTGATAACCAATCCACCTTACGGTGACCGTATTGAACTAGAGGACCCAGCTGCATTTTACAAATCTATTGGAGATTATTTAAAAAAGAATTTTACTGGTTTTGATGCTCATATTTTTACTGCAAATCTCGAAGCACTCAAAAGTTTCGGACTTAAAGCCAACGAAAAAGTACAATTGTTTAACGGTCCAATTGAATGCAGATTAGCTCATTACATATTGAAATCAGGTAAATTTAAACACAACAAATAATGGCACTTACATTTCCAATTGAGCTACGTTCAGACACTTTCACAAAACCTTCAAAAGCAATGAAGGAGTTTATGTTCTCGGCTCCTTTAGGCGATGATGTTTTTGAAGAAGACCCAACAGTTAATCTACTACAAGAAAAAGCTGCAAAAATGTTTGGTAAAGAAGCTGCGCTTTTTTGCACTTCTGGAACTTTAGCCAACCAATTAGCAATAAAAATCCATACACAACCCGGTGATGAGCTTATCTGCTCATCAAAAGCACATATTTACAATTATGAAGGGGGTGGAATTGCGTTTAATTCTGGCGTTTCGTCCCGCTTAATTGAGTCTGAATTCGGAACTTTTACTGTAGATGAAATCGAAGAAAATTTAAATCAAGACAACATTCATTTCCCAAGAACAAAACTAGTCAGCTTAGAAAATACCGTTAATAAAGGCGGTGGCTCTATCTGGGACGAAAACTCCATCAAATCTATCAGTAAATATTGTTTAGAAAATAATTTAAAAATCCATTTAGATGGTACTAGATTGTTTAATGCATTAGAAGTCACCAAAACCAAGCCCTCAGAATACGGAACTTGGTTTGATACTTTATCGATTTGCTTATCTAAAGGCTTAGGAGCTCCAGTTGGCTCATTATTGATTGGAAGTAATTCGGATATATATTGGGCTAAAAGATACCGCAAAATAATGGGAGGCGGATGGAGACAAGCAGGATTACTAGCAGCTGCAGGAATTTATAGCTTAGATAATAATATTAGTAGAATTTCAGAAGACCATAAGCATGCTCAATTTCTCGCTGAAACACTTAGCAAATTACCTTGGGTTGAAAAAATATACCCTGCAAATACAAACATTGTAATTTTCAAATGTATCTCAAAGGCGGTGTTCGAAAGCGTGCAAATTTTTCTAATTGATAAGCAAATAAAGGCAGCACCTATGGGGAATTTGCAACTTCGATTTGTTACTCATTTAGATTTGACCTTTGAACAGGTCGCTTATACCGCAGAAATATTAAAACAATATAAAGCATAAAAAAGCGAGTTTTAAAACTCCCCTTTTTTATGCTTTATTATATAACCGTTTATATTCTTTAAATGAAATCATGCGTTCATGTTTTTCATCCCAAAGGGTGTTAAACATTAACTTTAAACTGCTCCAAAAAGTTAGAACAGTTGAATACTTACTAAAATTTGGATTCTTTTTAATAACCTCAACTAGATAATAATTTGGAATTGTTGGATATAAATGATGAATATGATGTACACCAATATTCCCAGTGAACCAATTTACGATACCTGGTAGCTTATAATACGTACTCCCTTTTAATGCAGATACCATTTGGGTCCAGTTTTCTTTCCATTGCTTGTACCCATCTTCGTGTTGATGTTGTACATAAAAAAACCAAATTGCGATAACCATAAACAAATAAAGTACTGTAAAGTATACAGTAATTACACGAATAGGATCTAACAACAAACACAAGGTTATCAATAAAACAATTATTGAAATATTGGTTAGCCAAATACTTTTATAAACTGGCTTAAACATTTTTTGTTTGTTCAATGGATAGCGATTTGGAACCATTAAATAATAAAAAGGACCAATTATAAACATTGAAATTGGAGATCTATAAAATCTATATTTCATTTTCTTCCAATTACTCAATGCATCATATTCTGCTACTGTCATAGTATAAATGTCACCAATATCTCTATGATCTAGCTGACCGTTGTGTGAATGATGGAAGTTATGAGACCTTGCCCAATAATTGTAAGGGATGGCACTCATTAAACTACATATATACCCTATAAAGTCACGGGCTCTTCCAGACTTTACAAAGGATCTATGTCCACAATCATGCTGTATAATGAAAATTCTAACCAAAAAAAAGGCATTTAATACACCTAAAGAAAAATAGGCAATTAAACTGTAATCAAATACCCAATACATTAAGGCCCAGATACCTACAAATGGCAAAAAGGAGTTTAATATTTGAATAAATGCTTTCCGATTGTTAGGTTTCTGATAATCTCTCAATGTTGAAATCATCTGTTTAGCAAACAACTCTATTTCTGTATTACTCATAATAAGGACTGCAAATATAACGCTTATATAACAGCCAAAATAAAAAAACAAATAATACCATATATTGCTAGTCATTAATGTCCGATAAAAAATAAAAACGACTATTTTTATTTTTTATCTAGTTGTTATTCAGTTGTTTAATTTTTTAAATCTCTCGTTTCTCAAAACAAGGCATTAAAAAAATGACAATTGCTCTATTTCAGCTTTATCAATA
>CAMTUB010000006.1:0-46514 GCA_947084835.1 uncultured Bacteroidota bacterium
TTGATAAAGCTGAAATAGAGCAATTGTCATTTTTTTAATGCCTTGTTTTGAGAAACGAGAGATTTAAAAAATTAAACAACTGAATAACAACTAGATAAAAAATAAAAATAGTCGTTTTTGTTTTTTATCGGACATTAATGACATTAAATTTAATTTTTGTTGAAAAATACTTTAAAAAGTATAAAATAAACGATAAAAAAGAGTTTTCCACAAATTAAATAAATGTGTAATATTAATCCATTAAAGTAACATTTTAGTAATACATACTATGTGTTTATTAAAGAATAAGTACATAAAAAAGGGGATTTAAAATCCCCAAAATTTAGCCCAAACTATTACTGCGCCCCAAAAAAAGGTGGCGAGCAGCACCCCCGTGGTGGCTCGGTATTTTTTAAATTGCAGAAACAAAAAGAAAGCGCCTAAATTGGCTAATAACGTTAAGCTGAGCGCAGGTGCCATCAGTTTCACGGTTTCTATATATACCCAAAAGTCGTAGGTGGTATATTTCGGAAAACTATAGCTATGCCAGGTTTCTAATAACAGTATTGGTAACAGTAAACCGGGTATAACACCCCATAGAATATGATCTTTTTTAAGCATTCAAAGTCCAATTATTGAGTTCAGCTATAAGGTTGTGTGCTGTCATGTCAAACTGTACAGGTACAACCGAGGCGTAGCCGTTAGAGAGTGCCCACTCATCGGTATCGGTGCCTGCATCTAACATGTTAAACTCGCCCGTTAGCCAGTAGTATTTTTTACCGCGCGGGTCTATGCGTTCTTCAAAATTTTCGTTGTATTTGGCAGCGGCTTGGCGGCAAATTTTAATACCTTTAAAATCGGCTTCAGCAATTTTAGGTATATTCACATTCAGTACATTTCCTGCTGGTATGCCTTGTTTAAGCACTTGCGCACATACGCTTGCTACTACTTTTTTAGCCAACGAAAAATCGGCATAGTGGCTATAGTCGCACAGCGAAAACCCTACCGAAGGTATGTTTTCGATTCCGCCTTCAACGGCAGCCGACATGGTTCCCGAGTATAAAATATTTACGGAGCTGTTGCTGCCGTGGTTTATACCCGAAACCAACAAATCGGGTTTGCGGTGCAATATTTTATCAACGGCTAATTTTACGCAATCCACCGGAGTTCCCGAAGTTTGGTAGGCTTTTATGGTTCCAAAAAGGCCTTCTACTTCGTTTATACGCAGCGGTTCGCCAATGGTTATGGCGTGTCCCATACCCGATTGCGGGCTGTCGGGAGCTACTACAACTACGTTTCCAAGATGTTCAACGGCTTCTATCAAGGCTTTTATGCCCGGAGCGGTAATGCCATCATCGTTACACACTAATATTAAAGGACGACTCATGATTTTATGAATGATTTTTTAAACGGTTTCGGGTTGTGGAACATACAAACTGCCCTGCACAATGCCGCGGGCTTTAAAAGTATCTTCGAAATATTGTTGGATTTTACGCTTGGTAAGTCCCCAACTTGGTGCCAATAAAAACTCACGATCGCTGATACTAAACAAGCGTTGAATTACCAATTCTGGTTTTAAAAGCGGGATGAAATCGCACAAGAAATCGGCATATTCTTCCATGGTGTACAATTTAAACGGCTCGCGTTGGTATTTAACCCCCATTATCGACCCTTTAGAAATGTAGAGGTGATGCAGTTTCACAAAATGGATAGGCAAATTGTTAAACGTGTCGGCTACCGCCAATTGCATTTCGCGGGTTTCGCCCGGCAAGCCAAAAATGGTATGCAGGCAAATGGTAAATTTGCGGTTTTTTGTTTTCTCTAAAATGTCCATCAAATCTTGGTGGGTGCATTTGCGGTTCAGCGTTTCGAGGGTAGAGTCGTACATCGATTCCATTCCCAATTCTAAATCTACATCAAAACGATCCGCGTAGCTTTCCAGCAAATCAAGTTTGGCATCGTCTAAACAATCGGGGCGTGTGCCCACCGAAAGTCCAACGATATCTTCGGTATTTACCGATAGGGCAGCATCGAAAACTTCTTTCAATTGCTCTACCGATGCGTATGTGTTGGAGTTTGGCTGAAAATAAACGATGAATTTATCGGCCTTGTAATTGGTGCGCATGCGCTCCATGCTAATGCGTACTTGTTCGCGTATATCGGTGGTTGAGCGCGATAATTGGGGCGTAAACGCATCTACATTGCAGTAGGTGCAGCCGCCAAAACCTTTGGTTCCATCGCGGTTAGGGCAGGTAAAACCGGCATCAACAATTACTTTATACACAGCAAAAGGCGCGTATTTTTTTCGAAGCCAAGTGCCGTAACTGTTGTAGCCTGTAGTACTGAAAGTGTGCATGTTGTGCAAATTTCGGGTTAAATCTCGACTTTGCGTATTTTATTTATATTAAGATACTAAAGCGCTCCGTTAAAAACCAAGGTCGAAAGTGGTTTGCGGGTTCGGGGTTTGATTTCTTCTTCGCGGTAGCTTTCGGGTAAATCTGCTACCTCTCCTAAATATCCCACCACAAACATGGTGTACGCTTCAAAATCATCGCCCAAATTTAAGCCTTCGTTGGCTATTGTGGCATCGAAACCGCCCATAAAATGTACGTGTAAGCCCATTGCAGTTGCCTGTTGTGCAAGCGTAGCCGAAGCCATGCCTAAATCGTGGGCTGCATGCTTGTTAGGTTTATTGTTATGCGTATAGTTTTTTTTGATGATGCCCACTGCCAACATAGGCGCACTTTTTACCCATGCTTGGTTCCATTCTCCTAAAAACGAAAACAGTAAATCGTATTTTTCTTGCTGCTCGCGGGTTGCATACACAAAACGCCAAGGCTGTTCGTTGTAACTCGAAGGCGCCCAAGAGGCTGCTTCGAACAACGTCATGATTTGCTCGTTGGTAAGAATATGGGTATTGAAAGTACGTGGACTCCACCTCGAAGCGATGGTGTCGGAAATGGCGTACGTAGTTTTTGCTTGTTTGATTTTTTGTAGGTTCATACTTCTAAGTAAAAAAGAAAGAGCCGGAATTTCCGGCTCTTTCTGAAATTATAGGTTAATATATAATTATTCGGTTTCAGTTTTCGCAGTTGCTTGGTTTTTCTTAGGAAGTAAATCTACTACCACAGAAGAAGCCACGAAAATTGAAGAATACGTACCGATAACCATGCCTATCAATAATGCGAAAGAGAATCCACGGATAACCTCACCGCCAAATATAAATATGATTAGGATAGTTAAGAACGTAGTAAACGCTGTCATGATGGTACGCGATAACGTACGGTTAACTGCATCGTTGATAACATCAATGGTGTCTTCGCCTTTGTGCATACGCAATTGCTCACGTAAACGGTCGTAAACAACCACGGTATCGTTGATGGAGTAACCCACTACAGTTAACAGCGCTGCAATAAATGCTTGGTCGATCTCCATGCTCCAAGGTAAAATGCCATGAAGTAACGTAAATACCGAAAGCATCATCAACACGTCATGGATAAGCGAAACCGCTGCACCTAGCGAGTACTGCCAGTTACGGAAACGGATTAAGATAAAGGTTGCAATACCTAAAATACCGAATATAACCGAGTAAGCTGCAGATTGCTTAATGTCATCTACAATGGTTGGTCCTACTTTTTGTGAACTCATTACGAAATCAGATTTGAATTTTTCGTACGAAGTGCCTTCAGGTAAGAAGTTCTTTAACCCTTCGAACAATTTACCTTCCACAATGATATCAGACTCTTCGCCTTTTTCAGCAATTAAATAACTGGTAGTGATTTTCAATTTCTCAGCAGTACCGTAGGTTTTAACTTCAGGAGCCGACTCGAACTGAGCACGCAATGATTCGCGCGCTTCAACCTGAGGAACAACTTTACCAAAATCAATAACAAAACTACGACCACCTTTAAAGTCAACCCCTAATTCAAATCCACGGGTAAAGAAAGAAACTGTACCTGCAAGAATGATTATTGAAGAAATTACGTAGAAAATTTTACGCTTTCCTAAGAAATCGATGTGAGAATTACGCAATAAGTTTTTAGTAGCTCCAGAGTAGAAAGAGATTTCTTTTCCTTTATCCGCCTGGTGATCCATAACCATACGGGTAATGAAAATAGCACTTAACAACGAGGTAAGAATACCTATGATAAGTGTAGTTGCAAAACCTTGGATTGGGCCTGTACCAAATGTAAATAGGATGATAGCCGTTAATAACGTAGTTACGTTCGAGTCAAAAATCGCTGAATATGCATGGCGATATCCATCTTGAATAGCCAATTTAAGGGTTTTGCCCATTTGCAATTCATCTTTGATACGTTCGAAAATAAGTACGTTTGCATCCACCGCCATACCCATGGTAAGTACGATACCTGCAATTCCCGGTAAGGTTAATACCGCTTGTAACGATGCAAGAACTCCGAAAATAAAGAATACGTTAGCAAATAATGCGATATCTGCTAAAACACCCGCTTTTCTGTAATATCCAATCATGAATAAAACCACTGCAATGAAACCAGCTAAAGCCGACCACATACCAGAGCTAATTGCTTCGGCACCTAAAGATGAACCAACCACCGCTTCTTCGATAATTTTTGCAGGAGCAGGTAATTTACCAGCTTCTAAAATGTTAGCTAAATCGGCAGCTTCGTTAATAGTGAAATTACCAGAGATGCTAGAAACCCCACCGCCAATTTCTGAACGAACTGTTGGGTAAGAATACACTAAATTGTCAAGAACAATAGCAACCGAACGGTCGATGTTGTTGCCGGTAAGTTTTTTCCATGTACGAGCGCCTTCGCCATTCATCGCCATGGTAACTTCTACTTGGCCAAATTGGTCGATGTTGCGGTTAGCACGGGTAATAACATCACCGTCTAACGGAGCATTGTCTGAATTTTTTGGCGTTTTAATCGCAATTAACGAGAAAATGCTGCGGTTGTCTTCACGAGGCTTTGCAGACCATAAAAGTTTCAAATCGCGGGGCAATGTAGAGTGCGCAATTTCAGAATTTACATACGCGTTAACTTGTGCAGTATCTTTTGCTAAAGCAAAACCAACCATGGGGCCTTTGCCTAATTTACCGTCTTTTGGATCAGCGTTAGGTACAAGAACAGTGAATAATGGATTCTCTTTTCTGAATTTTGCAATGTCTTTCGCTTGAGCTAAAGAAGAAGAATCTTTTTTGCCAGCAGTAGATGTGTCTTCTGTACCTGCAATTTTGTTCAACAAAGAACTGCTAGTATCTGAAGCAGCTGCTGTTGCAATTGCTGCAGAAGCAGTGTCTGTTAACGAAGCTGCAGTAGCAGTAGTGTCGGTTTTGCCTAATGCTTTCTCAGCCTTATTACGTGCTGCAATAGCATTGTTTAACGCTTCGATGTTTTTGTACACTTCGCTGAATTCGTACGTTTCCCAGAATTCCAACTTAGCTGTTCCTTGTAAAAGTTTACGAACACGCTCTGGCTCGCGAACACCCGGTAATTCGATCACGATACGACCGGTACCTTGTTGGCGCTGTATGTTAGGTTGAGTTACGCCAAATTTATCGATACGTGTACGTAAGATTTGGAATGAACGATCAATAGCCTTGTCAGACTCTTCGCGTAAAAACTGAATAACCTCATCGTTGTTGCTGTTATACGTTATACGGCCGTTGTTTTCGCGGGTTGCAAAAATGGCAGCTAAACTACCTTTTGGGTTGTTTGCTTTGTACGATGCATAAAAAAGCGTTATGAAATCAGCCTGGCTGTTTTCTTGCTTCTTTAAACCATCGCTAATAGCTGCTAAAAAAGGAGCATCCTTGCTTTGGTTCGACAATGCTTTAACCACATCGGGTACAGAAACTTCCATTACCACGTTCATTCCGCCTTGTAAGTCCAAACCTAAGTTGATTTGACGCTCTTTACACTGGCGATACGTGAAGCTGGTGAAGCCTAAGTTTAACGCAACGGTTTCTTGAATTGAATCAAGATAATGCTCAGTAGCGTTTAGATTTCCGTTGTTGTCAGATAACGCATTCGACTCGATGCGCCAAGTAACAAACGTGAATAATAACTGGTATACACATGCCATGAACAGTGCAACCAGGAAAATGCGAATTATGCCTTTTCCTCTCATAATGAATTATTTATTTAAAATAGTTTTTGTTGAAAAAATGGAATTTTGACTAAAATATAGTCATTTGCTGCAAAGAAAATGCAGGTTTAAGGAGCGTTGGCAGGTAAAATGCGAACGTAATTCTGTTGTAAATCATTGGCGGAAGCATGTGCCGACAAAGAATACCATTGTTTGATTTCTGGATTTTTTTGCGAAAATGCAGGATGGCCGTAGTAAGCAATCAAAAAGAAAATCAACGGTTGAATTTCGATATTAACTACGGTTTGAATTTGTAAGTCGAATCCCTGAAATGCGTTTACCTCTTCGTTTGAAGTGCTTTTATCGGCTTTTTCGGAAGTTGTTTTTTGTTTCGCAACTGCTTTAGCAGAAACAGGATGGCATACCGTAAACATTACCAGCAAAACGGATAATGCTAAAAAGAGTAAGCTGTGTTTCTGTTTATTCATTCGTGCGTCAAAATTACACTTTCAACTCGTATTTCCAAATCCAATTATTTGGGTTGTGTATAAGTTGCCAAATGCTGTGCAATAACCTCTAAGCCTTTGTCGTACGACACGTTGTTGGTAACAATGATATCGGCTTCATCGCGGTAAGGCATCAAATAGTTTTTGAACGATGGCATTACATGGTGGTTCCATTGGTGCAGAACTACATCTTCTGCGTAGCCACGCTCTTCGAAATCGCGTTTTAACCTGCGTTTTAGCTTTATTTCTTCGCGAGCATCGATAAAAATCTTCAAATCAAGCAAGTCACGAATCTCTTCGTAATGGAAAATAAACAATCCTTCCATGATTAAAATGGGAGCAGGGTTTATCGTAATCACATCGGGAGTTTTGCTTGGATTATTAAACGTGTATTCGAGTTTTTGGATAGGCAAACCGTCCATTAACCGTTTCATATCGCTGAAAAAATGTTCGCGATCGATAGAGGTAGGTAAGTCGAAATTAATTTGGCCAAATTCATCGCGCTGCTGCTTGTTATGCGGCATGTAATAGTTGTCTTGAGAAACAACACAACACGAATTTGCAGGTAATTTTTTTAACAACTTCTTCAGAAAAGAAGTCTTACCAGAGGCACTTCCTCCGGCAATTCCAACTACATATGGTTTGACACTCATTATAGGGACTCAAAGGTAGTCCAAAACCGCTAAAAATTGTAGCTAAAGTTTATCTTTCCCAAAATGTTTCCATCGCTTATGCGTCCAAAGCCAGTTTTCGGGTTGGGCACGTATTGCATCTTCAAGTTTTGATACATAGGCTTTTACAATGCCTCCTTCGGCTAATTCTTTAGGGTTTTCGATGAGTTTTTCGACAGAAATATGATAATATCCGCGCTTAATTTTTTTTATGGTTGCAAAATAAACCGTTTGGTTTGTTTTGCGGGCAAGCCTGTCGAATCCTAAATGAAAGGGAATTTTTCTTCCAAAAAATTCTGTCCAAGAACAATAATCTAATCCTGGAGGATTTTGATCTGCGAGCAAAAGTGTAATGCAAGTTTCTTGTTTGTATGCTACGATAGCTTGCTTTAAATTGTTAGCTGGAACAAGGGTATTTCCGAACCGGGTACGAATCCCAAGAATGAATTTGTCAAACCCTTTGCTGCGCAAAGGCATATAAATTGTAATGGCTTTTTGTGAGCTAATCTGGGGTAATCTGGCTGCTAAATATTCCCAATTGAAAAAATGACCGGTTAGAAGTAAACTGCCTTTTTCTGAAGCGTTGTTAACCAATTCGTCCGGAAAGGTGTAAACGATTCTTTTTTCTAATTCGGCTAATGGTAACGAATGCAATTTGACTGTTTCTATGAAATGATCGCAAAATGAGTGATACACATTTTTTTGAATTCGGTTTAATTCAGTTTCAGAGAAATCTGGGAAAGCATGTTTTAAATTGTCAAAAACAACCGCCTTTCTATACCCGATTACATGATAAACTATAAAGTAACAGAAGTCTGAAAAACCATATAGTAGTGCAAAAGGAAGCTTCGAAATTAAATTTAGGAATAAGTTCAAACGTAGAAAAGAATAAGAAATCAAAAATACTCGAATTCTAAAATAAGTAATAGATTATTTGTTATCCAATATTGGTATTAATTTTTTTAATATGTCTAATCATCGAAAAGTTGATAAGGTGGATACTAAATTTTGCATAAAAGTCAAGTTGTCTTATGACAAAAGTCAGTTTTATCGTAGTCCCTCTGCAAATCTTAGAGGGTAGTTTTACAAGAGTTATTAAAAGCGGAATAAGGCTTTTTTAACGAGGGTTTATGAAGTTAAATCAACACAACAACATAAAAAGGTAAATCATGTTATCAAAAAAACAAGCAAAGATTTTCTTTTTAGGGGGAACCATAGTTTCGTTTGGGGTATTCTTGGCCATGTCTTGGACAACCATATCTAGCGAAGTGCCGAGGTTAACCCACGAAGAGAATTTAACCGAACAGGTTATCCGCGGTAAAGTACTGTGGGAAGAAAACAATTGTATGGGTTGCCATACGATTCTCGGAGAAGGAGCGTACTATGCTCCAGAACTTACGAAAGTAGTAGAACGCAGAGGTGCTGGCTATATAAAGGCAGCTCTTATGTCGAAAACGCCATGGTCGCCACGCGGCAGAAAAATGGTTGCCTACGGTTTTAGCAATGAACAATCTGATGATTTGGTAGCATTTTTTGATTGGATTGGGAAGATAGATTTGAACGGATTTCCTCCAAAACCAGATTTAAAACAATAAAAACACGCAAATGAAATATAAATCACAGAAAGTAGCCTATTGGTTTTTTGCAGCAGCATTGTTGCTTTTGTCGTTGCAAATTGTTTACGGCTTTATCATGGGTTTTGCGCATATGGGTTACGACAATTTGCATGCGGTAATTCCTTTTAATACCGCGCGAGCAGTTCATACAAACTTGTTGGTTTGTTGGTTGTTGCTAGGTTTTATGGGAAGCGCATATTATATAATCCCAGAAGAAGCACAAAACGAGTTGGTAAGTGTAAAGCTTGCCTACGTACAATTAATCTCTTTTGTTTTAGTGGGTGTAACCGCAATAATAGGGTATCATTTAAACTATTGGGAAGGCCGTAAGTTTTTAGAAATTCCACGACCACTCGATTGGCTCGTAGTTATTAACGTGCTCACGTTCTTAGGAATAATATTAGCAACCTTATTTAAAGGCAAAAAGCAAACTACTACCGCCTTAGTATTAACTATGGGTTTAGTATTTGCGGCACTTTTATATTTACCGGGAATGATTTGGTTTGATAACCAAACTATGGACTCATTTTTCCGTTGGTGGGTAGTTCACTTATGGGTTGAGGGTGTTTGGGAACTTATCATGGGCGGTATTTTAGCCTTCTTATTGATAAAAATTACGGGGGTAGATAGAGAAGTTATCGAAAAATGGTTGTATGTAATTGTTGGATTAACCTTTATATCGGGTATTTTAGGAACTGGTCACCACTACTATTATATAGGCGCTGGTAAAATGTGGTTAATCGTTGGCGGAATATTCTCTGCGCTAGAACCTCTTGCATTTTTAGCCATGGCATTATTTGCCTTAAGCATGTATCGCAAAGGCGAAAAGAAACACCCGAATAAAGTGGCGTTGTTTTGGACACTGGGAACAGCTATTGTATCGTTTGTAGGAGCTGGTTTATTAGGTTTAGCACACACTTTACCCGCAGTAAATATGTATACGCACGGAACCTTAGTAACAGCAATGCACGGACACTTAGCTTTTTGGGGCGCTTATGCTATGATAGTTTTAGCCATGATTGCTTATGCCATGCCTAATTTAACAGGTCGCAAATTATACGACACTAAAAACGGACAGTTAGCCTTTTGGCTTACCCTTATTGGAATGGTAGGAATGACGGTGGCTTTTGGAGTAGCAGGAGTTGCTCAAGTGTATCTAGAACGCAAAATAGGAATGGATTTTGGAGCTGTACAGCAAGAAATACAAGTACACTTTTTTGTACTGATTATGTGTGCAACTCTTTTTACAACAGGCGTTTACTTTTATATTAGAGAGTTTATAAATTTCGGAACTCCAACCGATGAAGCATTAGAAGATCAAACCTTATAGTCAAAATAAATCTTAAAAAAGATGAAAACAATTTCTTTCAAAGTAAAAGCGATGCAATGGGCTTCAATCATTTGCCTAACCGGTTTTATAACCGTTAGCTGTTCAAACAAAGAGGATGGGAAAAAAGAATCTTCTTCTGATACTTACGCTGCATTAACAGGCGATTATGTAGATGCAGTGTTAACTTCTCCACCAAATGTACCGCCTCCAATAGGTGATCGTGGGCCATTGAAACTTCGTGTAAAAATGGAGATTCTTGAAAAAGAAATGGAAATGGCAGACGGAGTAAAATACGTTTATTGGACGTATGGCGGAAGTGTTCCCGGTAGCTTTATTCGTACACGCGTTGGCGATGAAGTAGAGTTTCATTTAGAGAATCACCCCGATAATAAATTACCACACAATATCGACTTGCACTCGGTAACTGGCCAAGGCGGTGGAGCTGCATCATCGTTCTGTGCTCCAGGGCATAAAACAGTTTTCTCCTTTAAGTTGTTGAATCCAGGTTTATATGTTTACCATTGCGCAACAGCTCCAGTAGGTATGCACATTGCAAACGGTATGTACGGTTTAATTTTAGTTGAACCAGCAGGTGGTTTACCTAAAGTGGATAAGGAATACTACGTTATGCAAGGTGATTTTTATACCAAAGGGCCTAATGGAGAGCGTGGTTTACAGCAGTTCGATATGACTAAAGCTGTAGACGAGCGCCCAGATTATGTAGTATTTAACGGTAAAGTAGGTGCACTAACAGGAGATAACGCAATCACAGCTAATGTTGGCGAAAGAGTACGTTTATTCGTTGGAAACGGTGGTCCAAACTTAGTTTCGTCTTTCCACGTAATCGGTGAGATTTTTGATAATGTGCATGTAGAAGGTGGCGAAACCATCAATAAGCAAGTTCAAACAACGCTTGTTCCAGCTGGTGGAGCAGTAATTGTTGATTTTAAGGTGGATGTTCCTGGAACTTTCATCTTGGTTGATCACTCTATTTTACGTGCATTCAACAAAGGGGCATTGGGTATGTTGAAAGTTACAGGAGAAGAGAATAAATTGATTTATTCAGGCAAACAACAAGAAGGCATTTATCATCCAGAAGGTGGAACTATCCAAACTATGCCATCAACTGATGCTCACGGTCCTGCACCAAAAGCAACAAACTTGGCTGAGAAAATCGAATATGGTAAGCAAGTATATGCGCGTACTTGTTTTGCTTGTCACCAAGGTGCTGGAGAAGGCATTCCTCATGCATTCCCTCCTTTGGCAAAATCTGACTACTTAAATGCAGATGTAAATCGTGCAATTGGAGTTGTATTGCATGGTTTAACGGGAGAAGTTACTGTTAACGGACAAAAGTATAACAGTATAATGACCAAGCAAACCCTGAACGATAACGAAGTTGCAAACGTTTTAACATACGTTTACAACAGTTGGGGTAACAGCAAAAAAGAAGTTACACCTGAAATGGTTGCTAAAGTTAGAGGCAGTAAATAATTAAACAAATGCGCTATTTAATCAGATTGACCTTTTCATTTTGTTTGATTCTATTTTTGAGTCTTAACGGAAAAGGCCAGTCTGATAAAATGGCATTCGTAAAAGGAGGGAGCTATGTTCCTTTCTTTGGCGAAAAAGGCAAATCGGTAGTAGTTAAATCTTTTTTGATGGATGTTTATCCAGTTGCCAATAAAGAGTACATACAATTTGTAATAAAATATCCCGAGTGGAAAAAGTCTAAAGCAAAAAAACTGTTTGCTGATGATTCTTATTTGCGTTTTTGGAAAAACGACACTTCATTGCCGTATGGGCTTTCAGAAAAATCGCCTATAACCAATGTTTCGTGGTTTGCAGCAAATGCGTATTGCGAATGCCAAGGCAAACGACTTCCTACGGTAGACGAATGGGAGTATGCCTCCATGGCAAATCAAACGAGTATAGATGCGCGTGTTTTAAAATCGTATAACCAATATATTTTAGATTGGTACGAACGTCCTAAAACGTATACCAACGAAGTAGGTAAAACCTTCAAAAATTATTGGGGGATTTATGATTTACACGGATTGGTGTGGGAATGGACCCTTGATTTTAACTCGGTATTGTTATCGGGCGAGTCGAGAAAAGATGTCGATAAAGACAGAAATCAATTTTGTGGAAGCGCTTCTATAAATGCTTCTGATTTAATGAATTATGCCTCCTTTATGCGCTATTCGTTTAGAGGAAGTTTAAAGGCAAAATATTCGGTTCGAAATTTAGGATTTAGGTGTGTAAAAGACATCTCAAAGCCATAAAACCAATACATTATGAGAAAAATATTTGCTAAAGCAACCATTTTGGGGCTTATGATTGCCCTTTTTATGTCTTGTGATACAAAACCTGATACAAATCAACAATCGAACAAAGATTCAAACGTTGAGAATGAAGTATTGCCTGAACTTTCTGTATTTAACCTCCCATCGAAATGGAATACACAAAACGGCAATTCTTTAGAATTGAAAGATTTGCGCGGAAAAGTTACCGTTATGGTAATGATATATACCTCATGCAAAGCGGCTTGCCCGCGATTAATAGCAGATATGCGAAGCATAGAGAGCAAAGTGCCTAAAAATATATCAGATAAAGTGCAATACGTATTAGTAAGTATTGATCCAGAAACGGATACTCCAGAACGTCTAAAAGCTTTTGCCAAAGAAAACGAAATGGATAATGCTAAATGGATTTTCTTACAAGGAACAGAATCTACAGTAAGAGAATTTGCAAACGTTTTAGCAGTGAAATATAAAGAGATTACTCCAACCGACTTTTCTCATTCAAACATTATTAGTGTTTTTAATCCAGAAGGCGTTTTGGTTCATCAGCAAGAAGGATTAGGTGTGGATAATACCAGCACTTTAAGTGCGATTATCCAAGAAGCCAAAAAGTAAAAAGCAGATGCAGATTGCATCTTAAAAAATCAAATGTATGTCGATTTCAATACCCTACTATAAACCCATTCATAAAGAGGTTGAGGTTTTTGAACATGCCTATGCATGTAAAATTCCATTGTTGTTAAAAGGCCCTACAGGAACAGGCAAATCGCGCTTTGTAGAGTTTATGGCCGCAACCATGGGCAAAGAGTTAATAACCATCAGTTGCCACGAAGAAACCTCTTCTACGGATTTAATTGGCCGATTTTTAATTAAAGGTGCCGAAACCATTTGGGTAGACGGGCCCATGACCAGTGCTGTTAAAAATGGAAATATTTTATATTTAGATGAAATGGCTGAAGCGCGACCAGATATCATTGTTGCTATCCACTCATTAACCGATTACAGACGATTTCTATTTGTAGATAAGCTGGGTGAAGTGCATAAGGCGCACCCAGATTTTATGTTAATTGCCTCGTTTAATCCAGGATATCAAAAAGGATTTAAAGAATTGAAACCATCTACTCGTCAGCGTTTTGCTGCCATTGCTTTTAATTATCCCGAACCAGCTGTGGAAATCGAAATTTTGGAAAACGAAACCGGAATTGAAACAGATATAGCTAAAAGATTAGTTCAGATTGGAAACAAAGTGCGAAATCTCACAGAATTAGGATTGGCAGAAACGGTATCCACCCGTTTATTGGTAGATGCTGCAAAGTTGATAAAGCAAGGTTTGCCAAAAAGATTGTCGGTAGAAGTTGCCATAGTGCAACCCTTAACCGATGATTTAGAAGTGGTAGAAGCTTTGAAGGATTTATGTAATTTAATGATTTAACCGTTTTATATGGCACTCGATGAGTTTTTGTTTAGTAAAGTGATTCGTTTTTTCGAAAAGAAAAAACCCTTATCAGAAGAAGAGCGCTTAAAAATAATTACTCTTGAAGCCATTAAACCCCGATTAACCATTTTAGCGCGCGCAGTTACGGGAGCAGCTATCGAAATTTTTACCGCTGAACGTGAAGGCGGGTATCGAAATGAAAATTTCTTTTTACCCGAAAAAATGAATTTGTTTCCATCGCGTGAGCTGAATTTAGGCTTCTATTTTTTTCGAATTTTATACCTATCGGTACAACGTGATTTGGGATTAAACTGGAACGAGCTCGATGTTTTTACAGAAGAATTATCGGTTCAAAAAGGAGTTGAAAATGCTCCATTGGTTCTCTCTAAACTTTTTGAAACGTATCCCGAAAGCGAATCGCTTTATACCATTTTGGTTGAAAATTTGCCTGTGGCAGCGCCCGAAAAAGGAAAACTAGCTTTTGATTGGTTGTTTGGGAAATTTATGAGAAATGAGAAACATCGCGAGAATCAAAAGAAAATAAATCACATTTCTGAAAAAGTAAAAATTGCTGATCCTAATTTGCCCCAAACAATTCTCAAGTCAAAGGCAGTTGAAGAAATTAAAAGCATCATAGTAGATAAAAAAGCGCAAGAAGATTATGTGTTAACGCACAACTTCGAAAAAGTTGAAACGGCTGATGAGTTTAACGGCTCGTGGCGCGACTTTGATGGAGACGATGACCTAGAAGACCATGCGGAAGCCATGTCAGAGTTAAATTTGAACCTCACCATTCGCACCGATGATATGGTGCATTCTGTGTACCAAGCTGATTTTACAGAAAATACGAACATTGCTGAAGCTAGCAACCTGAAGGTAGAGGAAAGCCACATCGTATACGATGAATGGGATTTTACTAAACGAGAATATTTGCCCGGATTTTGCAAGGTTTTTCCCAAGAAAAACACAGAGAAAGATGAGCCGTATTACTTCAAAACTATAAAAGAGCATCAAACGGTACTAACGGGTATGCGTAAAATGCTTGCCAATATCCACAACCGTAAAGTGTCGGTTCGCAAACAAATTCAGGGCGATGATTACGATTTAGATGCGATAACTGATTTGTTTGTAGATATTCATAGCAAACAAACCCCATCAGAGCGTATTTATACCAGTAAACGCAAACGAGAAGCAGATCTTTCGCTTTTAATTTTGTTAGATGTAAGCTTGTCGAGCGATGGGTATACCGATGGAAACCGCGTAATAGATGTTGAGAAACAAGTGTCTATTTTGTTTGGTGAGATATTAAACGAGCTAAATGTTGATTTCTCTATTCATAGTTTTTATTCTAAAACTCGGAATTATTCAAACTTCTTAACCTTAAAAGATTTTGACGATTCATGGCAGCAAGCCCGATTTAATATTGGTTCGGTTGAGCCACAAGGGTTTACGCGCATTGGAGCTGCGTTGCGCCACGCGGGAGCCTTGCTTTCGAAAAGAGACGCTAAAAACAAGTGGATACTTTTATTGTCTGATGGAAAACCCAACGACTACGACAAATACGAAGGAAAGCACGGAATAAACGATGTAAAACAAGCGCTGCGCGAAATAAACCAACAAAATATGCAAGCTTATGCATTGGCAATAGAATCGCAAGCGAGGTATTATTTACCTAAAATGTTTGGCCAAAACCATTATCAAATCCTATCGAAACCTGTAGAATTACTAACCTCTATGGTTAAGCTATATGAAAAATTGAAAAGTAATTAAGGCTTTTGAACTAGAATTTTTTTTTTTGCTGAAAGCAACGCTTTTCGGCCAACATATAACTCACGATTTACATTCAATAACGTAGAAGTTTCTAAATCGGTAAACTGATTTTTTTTAAGTCCTACTAATATTTCTGCGTTTTCTACTTCATACATTTTATGTAAATCTTCTAACGAAATAGCGTTATCATTTCCATTGTTTAGGTTGTCAAATTGCTCAACAAAAAGCTTGCAAATCTCCAATTGCCTTTCGTAAAATGCAGTTAAGTAATCGTTTGTGGTAGAATTTATGCTCGAAATGTTATGTTTAATATCGGAATATGCTTTTGCTGCATTTACCAAATATCTGACCGCTTGTATGGTAGAATCTAAAACAGATTTGTCTTTTGGTTCAATCTCTTTATCAATTATTGCATTGTAAATCGATAAAATTCCCCCTTCATTAATTTTCAATTCTTCGTACTGATTTTCGGTTTGATTACCTTATTCCAAAAAGGAAAAACCCGATACCCGTTAAAAATTTTCAAAAAACTAAATTATTCATCTCGTGCGAAGGTATTTATAGTTTTATACACACGTTTTTGGGTTCGGTAAAAAACTTTAGGGCATCCCAACCGCCTTCTCTGCCAATTCCCGATTGTTTAACACCACCAAATGGAGTTCTTAAATCGCGTAAAAGCCAACAGTTAACCCAAACAATGCCCGACTTAAGTTGTAGAGATACATTTTGTGCCCGCTTTAAATTGGTTGTCCAAACTACTGATGCTAAACCGTAAACCGTTGAATTTGCTTTTACGATAGCCTCATCATCGGTCGTGAATTTCTCGAGCGTAACCACTGGACCAAATATTTCTTCTTGATTGGTTCTACACGTATGCGATAATCCTTCAATAATAGTTGGCTCAATAAACCAGCCGTTTTTGCATCTTCCTTCTGGTTTAAATTGATTTCCACCTACCAAAACTTTCCCGCCTTCTGATTTTGCTAATTCTATGTAGCTTAAAACTTTATCCATATGTTCTTTAGAAACAACAGCACCTGTTTTGGTTGTTTTTTCTAAAGGGTCGCCAATGGTAAGTTTGCGTGTTTTTTCTACCAATGCATCTCTGAATCTATCGTAAATAGACGCGTGAATATAAATCCTTGATCCGCACAAACATATTTGACCTTGATTTGCAAAAGATGAGCGCATGGTAGTAGAAAGAGCTTCTTCAAAATCACAATCATCAAAAACCAAAACCGGATTTTTTCCGCCTAATTCTAACGATAGTTTTTTAAACATAGGCGCAGCTGTTGTTGCAATTCCGGCACCTGTTTTTGTTCCGCCCGTAAATGAAATTACTGGAATGTCTGGATGTTCAACAATCGCTTGTCCAACTTTAGGGCCTAACCCGTGTACAATATTTAAAACACCCTTTGGCAATCCAGCATCTATGCAAATTTGCTGCAATAGAAAGGCAGTCATGGGTGTAATTTCTGATGGTTTTGCAACTATCGTATTGCCTGCTGCAAGTGCAGGTGCAATTTTCCAAGTAAATAAATACAAAGGTAAATTCCAGGGCGATATACATCCCACAACGCCAATCGGAGTGCGTAAGGTGTAATTTATGGCTTCGCCTTCGGTATAATGGCTTTCACTCGCAAAATGCTCAATGGCAGTTGCAAAAAAATGAAAATTTTGCGCAGCTCTTGGTATGTCTATATGTGAAGAGAGGCTTAGTGGTTTGCCGTTATCTATCGATTCTGCCAAAGCCAATTCAGGCAATTTCTCTTCAATTAAAAGGGATATTTTTTCTAAGATTTTAGCTCTAAAACCTACTCCAGCAGTACTCCATTGTGGAAATGCAGCTTTAGCAGCATCGTATGCTAAAGCAACATCTCGTATGTCTGAATCGGGTATCTGGCTATAAACCTCGCCAATAGCTGGATTGTAATTTGGCAAATATTGATTTGAAATTGGAGCTACTAATTCTCCGTTGATATAGTTTAACAACGATTGCATGTTGTAAAAGTACTATACCATATCAAATCATGAGACCGCTATTTTTGAATAGTTCCTTTATAACTTAAAACTAACATTTCAGAGCGAATTCCAGTTTTGAAATAAAATGGCTGTTTAGCAATAAACTCACCAGAATCATTTATAAAAAACATATGCTCTACTTTTTTCGAAACTCTTTTGCCGTTATGCAATGCCTTATATTGGACTTTCATTTTAATCCCTGTTGCTTTATGCGAGCTTCTACCTGCATGATATCCCCTTAAATCAAATGAAGCAGTGATAACCGTATTGTCTTTGTTGTAAATATCAAAAAAAGGAGACTGACCGTTACTTTTTAAAATAATGTCGCCTGTATTACCCTCTTTTTTAATACCATTAATAGCTAGGGTAGCTTCATTAATATTTAACACCGTAGAATTTTGTGCAACCGTGTTCAAAGCAAAAAGTACTAAAAAGCTTAACGAGTATAGAATTTGTTTCATTTTTTTGTGGTTTATACGTAAAATTACTTCTTTTGTAACAATTAACTACAATACAAATGAATAAAAAAGGTAATTTATTGGCAGCTCTTATAGTTGGAGTTTGTTTAACAGCAACATTTTTCTCGTTCAAAAGCACTGGCTTACAAGGCTCTTTGGAGTATCGCCAGTTTTCAACCATTGAGTCCGTTGTTCAGGGTGGAATGGGAAGGTCACGTATAATTTCAACAGATAATAATGGTTCTTTAGTTGAAAAGGATTTAATGAATTTTTACAGCTTAGTAGGGATAAACTTTGGGAACATTTCAAATAACGACAAGCTAATCGTTGACAAGTTAAACGAATATACTAAAGATGGCTGGGAGCTAGTATCGGTAAATACAGGCGTACAGTCACCTGCTGATAAGGGTGGTTCAGGTATTTTCTTAACTAGGTATCTTTTTAAAAGAGCTAGATAATTAAAATATAAAAGGGGGTTTTTAAGCCTCCTTTCTTTTTAATTCTTGGTCAAGCTTAGAAAAACTAATGCCAAGTTTTAATCTTGAATTATCTTTGAGGGATGTTGCATTTAAAAATGGCCACTGATCCAAGGTGGGTAAACATTGCCGAAAAATCAATAGGCGATATTCTAATCGACCACGCTTTTTGTGAGCAAAAAGCAGCAACATTTTGCATTTCATTAATTGTTCAATATTCAGATCATCCAGAAATTGTTGAAGCGCTATCGCCTATAGTTTCTGAAGAATGGGGGCATTTCCGTAAGGTTCTTAAAGAGTTGAAACTTCGTAGAATTCCATTAGGGAAACAGCGTAAAGACGAATATGTGAACCTGCTGATGCTTGAAGAAAGAAAACTGAGCGAAAGGAACAGTCGCATGGTTGAAAAACTGCTGATTTGTGCTTTAATCGAAGCACGGAGTTGCGAACGATTTCGATTGTTATCGCTCCATATAAGCGATGAGTCTCTGCGCGATTTTTACCACGATTTCATGGTTTCAGAAGCAGGACATTACCGTTTATTTATGGAACTTGCAGAGAAATTTATGCCCAAAGAATATGTTCGTGTTCGTTGGGAAGAGTTTTTGGTTGCAGAAGAAAAGATACTAAACACCATCGGACTTAGAGCCGATAGAATTCATTAATATGGCTGAGAATATTATTGTGGATGATAAAGCCACAAAATCAGAAAAATACGAAACCTTACTGCCGCAAATTTTAGCGCTAGTAAGCTACGAAGAAAATAGAATTGCCAATCAGGCCAATGCCTTAGCCGCCCTAAAATCGGTTTTCGATTTCTTTTGGATCGGATTTTATTGGGTACACGAAGACGAGTTAGTGCTTGGGCCATTTCAAGGACCGGTTGCATGTACCCGTATCGGCTTTGGAAAAGGGGTGTGTGGCGCATCTTGGAAACAAAATAGAACCTTGGTAGTGCCAAATGTAGAGGATTTTCCAGGGCATATTGCTTGTTCAAGTTTGTCCAAATCCGAAGTGGTTGTGCCAATTCGTTTTCACGATAAAGTGGTAGGAGTTTTAGATGTAGATTCTGAACACCTTGCTTTTTTTGATAACACCGATGCATTTTGGCTTGAAAAAATTTTTAAAGAAATAACCCCATTCTTGGTATGAACTTTTTAAATGAAGTGGTTGAGTTTATGAAGGATTTGCAAGATAATATCTGCAATCATCTCGAAGAATTGGATGGCCATTCAACTTTTATGCAAGACCTGTGGGAGAGAGAGCAGGGCGGAGGAGGAAGAACTCGGGTTATTAACGATGGATTGTTAATTGAAAAAGGTGGTGTGAATTTTTCTCACGTTCATGGCGAATTGCCTTCATTTTTAAAAGATAAATATCCAGCAGGAGAAAAGTTTGATGCAACCGGAGTTTCAATTGTTTTGCATCCTCAAAACCCATTTGTGCCAATCATTCATATGAATGTGCGCTATTTCCAGTTAGATACGGGCGAATATTGGTTTGGCGGAGGAATTGATGTTTCACCTGCTTATCCCAACATAGAAGATACAAAAGCCATTCATGAACATCTAAAAAAGGTGTGCGATAATTCAAACGAAACCTTTTATCCGACCTATAAGGCATGGTGCGATACGTACTTTACCATTGTACATCGACAAGAAATGCGAGGTGTTGGCGGCATTTTCTTTGATCATATTCATGCTGAAAACACTTTTTTGAATAGGGAGCAACTATTGGGCTTTATTAAAGATGTCGGAAATGCATTTAATCCAATATATGCATTCTTAGTAAAAAATAATCGGGATAAACCATACTTTGAATCCAATAAAAATTGGCAATATATCCGCAGAGGAAGGTATGCTGAGTTTAATTTGGTGTATGATAGAGGCACTCATTTTGGTTTGCAAACCAATGGAAGGGTTGAAAGTATATTAATGTCTTTGCCGCCAATGGCATCGTGGGTGTATAATTTTATACCCGAACCCGACTCAGAAGAGGCACATACTTTGCCTTTTTTTCAACCTCAAGATTGGGTTTAACTCGAATGTGATTTGGGCTTAAATGCTCCCATAATTAACACAACCATTTTTCTGCTTAAAAAACGGAAGAAGAAAAGCATCATTCTGTTATTAAAGCCCGAAACAATATGCGGCTTGCTTCTTTTCTGCAATGCATTCATTAGTTCAAGGGCAACTTGATTGGGTGTTTGTGCAAAAACCTTAGGGTAGTCATCCGATTTGCCGCCAGCAACAGTGTGGAAATCGGTTAATGTAACTCCAGGACTCAACACGCAAACGTAAATGCCTTTTCTGCGGAATTCATCCCATAACGATTCGGTAAATGTATTTACGAAGCCCTTTGTGCCAGCATAAACCGCAGCACCTGAATAGGTCGATGTGCCTATTACAGAGCCAATATTTATCAATGCATCGCCTTTTTTTGCATTTTCAAGAAAAGCATAGGTGAACGATATCAACGCGTTCACATTTAATTGCAACATGTTTTTATAAACGCTTAGTTCTTTTCCTAAATAGTCGCCATAAACCCCATAACCTGCATTGTTAATGAGCAAATCGTATTTTGTATTTTTAATATGATTGATTAAACTTTCAATTCCTTCGTTGGTGCTTAAATCAAGACTTAAAAAGTCGTGATTTGTGCCTGATAAATTTTTAATTACGCTTTGTAACCTTTCGGTATTTCTTGCAACCAAGGTTAACGAATAGCGGTTTTTTGCCAATTCTTTAGCAAATGCCAATCCAATTCCCATGCTTGCGCCTGTAATAAGTGCTTTTTTCATTTTATAATTCAAGCAAGTTAATAGTTTTTATTACTAAGATTTTATTATCAATTGGTATTCTGTTTAAGTTCATTCAAAAGTATTTTAGAGCATGTATATTTGTAAAGTGCAGCACGTTTTAGATAATCCTGTTTTTAATTCTATACTATCGAATGAATCTCCCAAATCTTATGGGTCTGATTGGGTAAAGTATTACGACAGTGAAGTATCGCCTTACGTTGGTTTTCATGAATCGTATAAAAATGGTTTTGCCGATCTACATAGTATGTTACCTGTTGGAAGGAATATTTTATATGCAGATAGAAACGAAATTGAAACTTCCAACGGTTGGAAGTTAATAAAGCACATTGCTGGGACTCAATTTATTTACAATTCTGTGAATAAATTCGATTTTGACTTTTCGAATATAATTCCATTGGAGAAAAAGCATGTTGCTCAAATGGTAAGCCTTGCAACGCTTACCAAACCAGGACCTTTTGATAATAAAACTATTGAATTTGGAGGATATCATGGTCTCTTCGATAAAGAAAAACTGATTTCCATGACAGGAAGAAGGCTGCAGATTCACGAATTTATCGAAGTTAGTGCGGTATGTACACACCCAGATTACGGTGGAAAAGGACTTGCTGGGTTGCTTATGAAACACCAAATCAATTCTATCCTTGAAGAAAATAAAGTGCCTTTTTTACATGTAAAATCCGATAATAGAACAGCCGTTGAACTTTACGAAAGATTAGGGTTTACACAAAATGGCCCCATGAATTTTTATTTTATGAAAAGACTTTAGATGATTTTAGTTTAAACTGAGAATTGGCAGTTTAAATAGACATAATTATTATTAAAACGGTTATATTTATATATATTCATAGTATGAAAACGAACCTAAAAACTTTGCTATTTGTTGCCAATTTACTTTTGTGTTTTATGGCCATTAACGCCTGTAAAAAAGAAAAAACCTCGGTGGGTACAGATAAAGAATTGCTTGATATGGCTAAAATTTCGGTTGGTTTTGCCTGGTTTAAAAATTCGGTAGCGTTGTTAAACAAAAGTTCTGGCAGTGGGCACGCACAGCCCTTTTTAAAAACACGCTATAATGCCTTGGCAACAAATATGTTAGATTCTGTAGGACGCATAAAATCCGGAGCAGCATTTCCGGAAGGCTCTCTCATTGTAAAAGAGCTTTACGATAATTCTACAACCATTGGTTTGTATGCCATTTTATATAAAAAATCGAGCAGTGCAGATGCCGATGCCAAAGGCTGGGTTTGGGGTTACGTAAAACCCGATGGTACCGTGGTTGCCTCAGCTTCAAATAAAGGAAGTGGTTGTATCGGTTGCCATTCGCAAACAGGCAACATCGATTATATGCTTATGAATAAATTTTTTCCGTAAATCGATTTCTGTTACTTCTAAATTTAACTTACGTTTATTCCGTAATCACAATTTTATCGGTGGTTGTCCCATTCTCTTTTAAATCGGTTACCCAAACATAAATGCCAGGTTTTATGTTGAGGTTAAACTGATTTTTTAAATTGCTTACAGCGCTGCTGAAAACAGTTTGGCCTAATAAATTATAAAAAGTAACAACTCCACTAGCGTTTTCAGGTAATTCAATAGTCAGTTTTTGATTTCCAGCAATAGGGTTTGGATAAACACTGATTCTACTTTTTTTTTGAGGTGCGTTTACCGAGGTTGGGTTGTAGCTATTGTTGCTAAGCTCGATGATTTTGTGGGTGTAAGGGTTGGTGTTACTCCACGATTCACCGTTGGTTGCCACATAAATTTTGCCCGATGGCGAAATACAAATATCCCTCAAACGTCCAAAAGCGTTGGTTAGGTAATGCGATTGTTTAGTTACCGTATCGCCAGCATTGTTAAAACTAAATGCGATGAGTTTTTTATCTTTTAAAACCGTCATCAATAAGCGGTTTTTAAACTCAGGAATGGCAGGATGACTGTACCAAATTATGTCGGAAGGTGCAATGGTTGGGGTCCAAGCTGCAATAGGTTCTACCACATTATTGGCATTGCAAAATGCAATTTCAGGAGGCGAATCGCAATAGCCAGTAACAGTAGGCCAACCATAATTTCGACTAGGTTTTAATATGTTTAGTTCATCATCGGTTGTTGGTCCGTGTTCCGAACTGTACAAAATGCCGTTGGGTGCAAGCCAAATTCCTTGGGCGTTTCTATGGCCAAACGACCAAACCAGACTATTCGGAAATGGGTTATTTGTTGGCACTGAACCATCAAGGTTCATACGTAAAATTTTACCAACAACAGAAGAAGTATCTTGAGGTAAAGACTGGTTTTGAGCATCACCAGTGCTAGCCAACATGGTGGTATCGGGTAAAATGAATAAGCGAGAACCAATATGCGTAGTGTTGCCTATGATGTTTTGCAGAAGCGTAAAAGGAGAAATTAATGCGGTTCCATCGTACGTATAACGCACAATTCTTTCGCGGATATTGGTGCCAGACAAATACGTATACACCAAATAAACGTATGGGCTAGTGGTAAAATTGGGGTGCAATACCATCCCTAATAGCCCCGATTCAGAATTAGCATAAACCAATGATGAGATGTTTAGTAAAACATGTTGCTGACCCGTAGTTGGGTTAATTCTGCTAACCCTTCCAAAACGCTCTGTGGTCCAAATATAATCATCTGGCCCCCAAGTTATTTCCCAAGGAATATCTAATAAGTCTTTTACAACCCGAGATGTTACAACCGTAGAATCTAAAGTATATGTGCTTTGTGCAGAAATATTTTGTTCAAACTGAAATAACAAAAAGGTTGCAACTATTTTTAATGTTATAGAATTTCTAAAGGCCATATTTTTCTTTTAATTAATTGTTTAAAGGAGTTCTCTTTTTTTCTAATATCATTACTGATTTTTGTAAAAAAAGAGAATTTGGAATTGTTATAATTTCTCTGTTTTCTGTTTTAAGGTGAACAAAAAAATAAGTTAAATCTGAAATTTCACCTTCTATCGAAGCTTCTTTGTCCATAATTTTAATATAATCTCCAATATGTATGGGGTGATTAAAATAAAGAATTATACTCGATGTTATATTTGAAAGTAAAGACCATTGCGCAAAAAAGGCGATACCTAGAACGGTTAATGTTGTACTTACAAATACTGCTATTTCGTTTTGATTTAACCCCCAAATTGCACTTAGTAAAATTATGAGAGCTATCGTCAAAAATAGATGAATTGCTTTAATGATTATTTTACGCTTTGCTCTTTGTAATTGGGTGTTTTTTAAACTGTTGTTTATGTAGTTTTTTGTAATGAAGTAAATGATAAAATACCCAGTAATTACTAAAAGAGTTTCAATTAGTTGAATTTTGTATGTTTCCATAATTTAGTTTTTATTTAATTTGGTTGATTTCAAGCTTTCTACCTCCCTTTTTTACAACGGCATTGCAAGAAAAAATAAGCGACAAAATTTACAGTAAAACTTGTGGTTAAAACTGATATAAGCAAATAAGAAATTAGGTATTTTTATTGATAACACAAAGTGATAGCAAATAAACCTTTATCGAAAAGAGCCAACTAGAAAAAATGATTTGTTAATCAGTAACACTTACTTGTTCTTTTAATTTTGTTTTGGAGTCTTGCGAAAGCTGATGCAGAGTGCCAATATTTTATTAACTATAAATTAGTCTTATGAGCAGTAAACCGACAATTTTGTCAGACAAAATTGTAGATTGTAACATTAAAGGAATGAATTATCTCCTTCCTGTGTAAGTTTAATTTGGTGTACGATAAAGGACTCATTTTAGTTTGCAAACCAAGATGAGGGTTGAAACTATATTAATGTCTTTGCCGCTAATGGCATCGTAGATGCATAATTTTATACCTGAACCTGATTCAGAGGAAGAAAAATTTCTGCCAGTTTTCCAGCCTAAATATTGGTTTTAATGGGACTAATCCGATTGGTTTTTGGTAAAAAGATTTCAGCAAGCATGCAACGAGCGCTGCCACCGCCTACTGCTTCTATGGTATTAATTTTTATTGGAATTAATTCACAAAACGCGCTAAGTTGAATTTTTTGCGATTCAGCCAAACAATCGAATGCGGTTTGAGACAGTATCAATAGCTTTTCACCGTTATTGTTAATTACTTCAAGCATATTTCCTGCAAAAGATTGCATTTGATCGAAAGAAATCGGAACAATTTGATGTCCGGTGTCAGTTAGTGATTGTATAACTAAGGCTGACCCCTAAAATGCAATCGATTGTAGGTATTGTTGGACCAATGCTGGTGTATGTTGAGGTAAATCAAACTTCCGAAGAAAATAAATACTAGTACAGATTTACAAACCGCAAACGAAAAAGGTGCTTTTACTCAAATAGTCAGTAAGTTAAATTAAAAAGTGTATTCAAAGTATGTATTTATATTTTGAATATTCATTCTGACTTTTAACCAGTTATTGATTTTAGTTTTTTGTTCATCACTCAATTTTTTATCAGACATGAGAATCGCCATCCAGATATATCTTTGAGAATCATTTAGATTTAGAATAGATTTTTGTACAATGCAAGATTGAATGGAAGGATATTGTGTTTTAAGTTCGCGATAGATTTGTCTACTAAGTTGATTCTGAACGGATATACTGTCAATTTTGCTTTGTAATGACCGAATTTGTATTTCTTTTTCGGTAAGTGCAAAAGTCAACTTGTTCGTTTGTTCGTCAACTTTGTTTTCTTGTAAATAGGAAAACCCTTGCTGTATAGTAAGTTGGGTATTTCCAAGGTTATAATGAGGAAGCCTTCGCTTTAAATTTTCAATCGACTCTTTTTGTATTGTTTGTCCACCATAGGTTAGGGTGATGCTTTTCCTTTGGGATCAATTTTGGTTTTTAGTAAATAGTCATTTGGGAATATTGCTTCAATTTCAACAAACTGGTTTGCGTTCTGCATGAATTTATTTCGTTGAACAATGTCATAACCAAAATATATGCTTGGCAATAAGGTGATTATAACCACGCCCCAAACATTTTTTTTAGCTTTTATTTCATATTCAAGTTTTGGTAAATGCTTATAGGGGAATTTCAAAAAGCGTGTTGTGAAAAGGGTTGCAAGTGCTATAAAAACCGTGTTGATGATAAACAAGTAAAACGCACCAAAGAAAAATTGAAATTGCAATGTGGCTAAACCATAACCAGCAGTACATAAAGGAGGCATTAATGCTGTAGCAATTGCAACACCTGGAATAACATTGCCTTTTAGCTTGCTAGAGGTTGCTAGAATTCCAGCAAATCCTCCAAATAAAGCAATTAAAACATCGTAAATATTGGGCGATGTACGCGCTAAGATTTCAGAGTGAGCCTCGTTGATAGGCGATATTAGAAAGAAAATGGTTGAGGTTGTCAAGCCTACTGCAGCCGAAAATAGGTATGGAAAAAATGATTTTTTTAATAATAAGAGGTCGTTTATGGCCATGCCAAAACCTAAACCCATGATTGGTCCCATTAACGGAGAAACTAACATGGCGCCAATAATTACAGCGGTAGAATTTACATTCAACCCTAAGGAGGCTATAAAAATGGCGAAAATTAAAATCCAAAGATTAGTGCCTCTAAAGTGAATTCCGTTTTGAATATTCTCACTAACAATTTCAAAAACTTCCTTTTCGTTCCCTAATCTAAAATTGTTTAAATAATTCATGAATCTTTTTAAATGGATTTTTTTTACAAGTTAATTGAATAAAACGCGTTTACACAAGTTTTGCACTTTGAATCTTAGTTTAGTAAAATTATATAGCGTCTCTTTTTTTATAAATACCAAAAACTGCATCGCTTTCAGCATTGATTTTCAAAAACTCATCTTCTTGATCAAAGATATAGGAGAGAACTTCATTGGTTTCTTTATTGTCATCCAAAAAATTATGTGCGATATCTTTCAAGAGAAGATGGGTAATGTTCCATCCCAAATTTTCCTCTTCAACCGTACTAAATAATTTATGAATTGATGGAATAATAGATTTTGAATCTATCGCTTCTGATGGATCAATGGCCAACATTCGGAACAAACCTGGGCGGTAAATCTTGCTTTTTACCGAGTTAGAATTCCTCCTAATTCTAAATTTATTCGGGATTTTTTGCAATAATTTATTAGAAAAATCCAACTGCAATTTAGTCCATTGCAACCGATTTGGACCCACATATTCGTGGATAATTAGATGCCCGTTTTCTTTCAACAACGGTTTGATTTTAGTTTTTAACAGTTGATAAATACTATCGAAATGGTGCAAACTTGAGTTAAACAAAATGATGTCGTAGGCATTTTGCTCAAATTTAAATTGTTCAAAATCCGCAACATAATACTGAATATTAGAGAGTTTCTGCTTTTCGGCTAACTCACGCGACAGTTGAATTAAATTTGGAGCAATGTCAATTCCTTCTATAATTGCAAAATTGTCGTATTCGGCAAATTTGCGTTCGCGGGCGCCTTCGCCACAACCAACAGAAAGCATACGAAGGTTTTTTGCTTGGCTAAAATGCTTTTGCATTACATAATCTTCGTACTCTAAGTTCGGATTTCCGGTGCATTTTTCATTCCATCTTTTGCGAACTTGTGGTATTATCCAAAAATCAGACGAAACGGTAATATTGTTCCACTTTGAAACAGTGCGGGCTTGTTCCGTGAAACGTAATTTAGAAAATAATTTAGCGTATCCTTTTTCTTTAATTTTATAAAACAAGTCAATAAAATCGCCAACAGATATATAGGTTTTTTGTTGCAATGGGGTACAAATAAGGGTCTAAAACAATAAATAGGCAGCTAGTTGTGCGAAAATTTTTCACGCAAATTTGTAATCGGTTTTTCGAAGTATTTATACATAACTGTAGAAATTACAATCACAAAAATCCAATATATACCATAAGCAAACCAAGCTTCAGTGGCGTTTTGAGCTGGAAAATTATCGCGAATAACTTCGGCAACTAACGCCAAATTAATCAGATACATGGAGTAAGATATTAGGCTGATATGGGTTACTGCTTTTGTAATCAATTTGGGTGCAGTTTTAATACTATCGAATTTAGGCAACAACAAAAAGCAACCCAAACTTTGAAGGGATATAAAATACACTTTAGTTGCAAAATCGTTGGGCTCCCACACATGATACAATATCAAATAACTAAGAATTATGCCAGCGATAAACGCAGTGTTTTTGCTTTTTAACCAAACAGTAGGATGCCAAAATTTTATATAAGCAGCTAACAACCCGAAAGCAATGCCATCTAACCTATAAATAACCACCTTGTAAATGTTTACTCCCAACCAAAAATCATCCACTTCTAATTTTGATGCAATAAAAAAACGAAATAGAAAAGGAATGGCTAGAAAAATTAAGACAGCAGTTAAATACAGCGCACGTTTCGAAAGTTTACTTTTTAAGTTGATAAAAAATAGCGATGCTAATACAAGCGGGAATAAAAAGTAAAACCATTCTTCAATGCTTAAGCTCCACGATTCCCAAAAAAATCCGGTAAATCCTGTTGCGAAATTCTGCAGAAAAAAGAAAAATTTCCAGTTGAATTGCGAAAAATCTTCTTTTATGATTCCAAAATAGACTATAAGTACATTTAATAGGAGTACTAAGTAGTAATTCGGCAAGGTTCTAAACCACCTTCGAATCCAAAAATCAAAAATGGTTTTAAAGCTAGACGGATTATTTTGTAAAAGCTTAATTAGAATCCCACCTATAAGAAATCCACTCAAAACAAAAAATAATTCTACACCGTTAATTAGCTGAATCCACGGAAAATTGGTGTTGGCTTTTTCGAGCATGGAGCCATGCCCTAAAACCACAAAAATAATGGCTAAAGCGCGCATTAAATCAAGCCCAAAAACTCTGTTTTTGTAGTCGGGGTTAAGTGCAAACAAGGGTTGGAGTTTTCCAAAGGCCATGTTGCAAACATACCTTATTTTATTTTAGAGATTTACTTAGGGGCTGCTTTTTCAAAGATTTCAAATGGGATATTGGAGGTATAAATAAGCGTATCTTTTGAACGAATATGCAAAATACTCATCGGATCTAGTGTATCAAAAACTGAAGGCAACACGTTGTTTTTAGGTATATACACCAATTTACCAGCAAAAACTAAATCATTTGCACGAAAAATTTTACGAAAAGTGCTCGTATCTATATTTTTAGAATAGATGCACGTTGAATAGTCATTTAACGACAAATCGCAAATGAGCTGCATTTTCATATAGCAGGCAATGCATTTAGCATCTTCGAAATGCAAATAATACTCTGCAACTGGCATTTTAAAAGCCGACTGTTTTTGGGTACAATTAATTAACCCAAAGAGGGTAAGAATGTATAGTAAACTGGTTGTTTTCATTTTTAAATAAACAATGAATTTTACGATTTGATATCGAGTAGGAAACAAATTTTAACGATGTTGGAATATCAACAACCGTGCTCACTTTTTTTCTGCTGTATTGGTAAATGTAAATTTTATTAGAAAGAACTATGGTTTTAAACATCTCAAAATGGTCATCTACATTGTCAAAATCAAACTGATCGAATGGACCATTGTAGATATTCGGAATTGTAATGTTAACGTTGTCGTTTTTATCTATCGCATAGGTTACGGGAGTAAGTTTTTTTGATAAAGTAACATAACCTATTGTTTTATCGGGGCTTGAAAGGGTTTCAACAATTTTAAGCGAATCGTTTTTAAGGATAACTTTATTAAAAGCCTGTTTTGAGTTTGGTTTTGTTGCCGATAAAATATAATGGTATTGAGGTAAGTTAGTTTCGAAAATATTCATTTTTACAGCATAATCTGGCATTGGTTTAATGATTGGCTTAACCTCAAATGTTTTAATATTTAAATTAAATAATTTTGAATCTGGATGTATAGTCTGACCTGAAATGATTGAGTCTGATTTTATTTTTGTTTCGGAATCAAATTCTTTGTATGAATTGATTTCAACCATAACATGATCTGAATCAATTGCATACAAGTTTGAAATTGCATCGAATTTATGCACGTAATCTTCTGTTTTTTGGGGTTTAAACTCAAATTGTTTAAAACAATTTAAAGAATCATCTTTCAGATCAAAAACAAACAGTTTTTTAAAATCAGAAACTAAATAACGGTTATTTAGAGTATAAAGATCAGGCTCTGCAAATCCATCTTCAACATTTACGTACAACCCTTTTTCGTTTTTATTACATCCTATTAAAATAAAGAGTATAAAACACAATGAAATCTTGTTTAGTATATTAAAAGTATGCAGTGAATTTAATGTAGAGTTTGTCATAATTATATAAAATCGGTTATTCTTTTCTGTTGGTATCCAATTTTCATTTCAAATATAAAACTACAGTGTATATAGTTGTACAAATTGATTGATTTTAAGTCAAGTTTAATAGCTCGAGTTTATTTTAAATTTATCTGACATAATGTCATAAAATACCTTTATTTTTGTGCCCTAATTAAAATTATGAGTAATACGTTTTCAGAGGTTGTGTTAGAAAAAGGGCACGATGAATCTAGGCAAGGCGAAGCATTAGTAATTCCACAAGAAATTGAAAATACAGCTTCAAAAAAGGTGTATTTAGAGAGTTACGGCTGCGCCATGAATTTTTCAGACTCTGAAATTGTAGCATCTATCATGGCAAATTTAGGGTATCAAACCACGCCAAACATGGAAGAAGCCAACGTAATTTTTGTGAATACATGCTCTATCCGCGATAATGCCGAAAAAACCGTTCGTGCGCGTTTAAACATGTATCGTAAAATAAAACGCAACAAGCCCGGAACGGTAATTGGCGTTTTAGGCTGCATGGCAGAGCGTTTAAAAGCACAACTTTTAGACGAAGAAAAACTGGTAGATATGGTTATCGGACCCGATGCCTACAAAGATTTACCTAACCTTTTAATGAAAGTTGAGGATGGCGAAAAATCTGTAAACGTGCTGCTATCGCGCGAAGAAACGTATGCAGACATTGTTCCGGTTCGTTTATCGGGCAATGGAATTTTTGCTTTCGTAACCATTATGCGTGGTTGCGACAACATGTGTTCGTTTTGCGTAGTTCCGTTTACACGCGGCAGAGAAAGAAGCAGAGATGTAAACTCGATTTTATCCGAAGTACGCGATTTGTCATCAAAAGGATATAAAGAAATTACACTTTTAGGGCAAAATGTAGACAGTTATAAATGGACAAATCCTGAAGATAATTCAATTGTTTCGTTTGCCAACTTGTTAGAGCTTTGCGCTTTGGTAGATACTACTATGCGTATCCGTTTTTCAACATCGCACCCGAAAGACATTACAGACGAGGTTTTGTATACCATTGCTAAATACAATAACATTTGTAAATACATACATTTGCCCGTGCAGCATGGCAACTCTGAAATGCTGAAAAAAATGAACCGCACCTATAACCGCGAGTGGTATTTAGACCGTGTAGCGGCAATTCGTAGAATTATTCCTGAGTGCGCTATCAGTTCGGATATCATTGCCGGCTTTTGTGGCGAAACAGAAGAACAACATAAAGAAACTATCAGCATTGTTTTAGCATCACAATATACGTTTTCGTATATATATGCATACAGCGAGCGTCCGGGCACATTGGCTGCGCGCAAATTCGAAGACGATATTCCTGAGGCTGATAAAAAACGCAGACTAGCAGAAATTAACGATGTTTCTCGTGAAGTTTCGCACGAATTAAACAAATTGGATATCGGCAAAACCTATGAAATTTTAATCGAAGGGTTTTCAAAAAAATCAGATAAAGATTTAGCAGGAAGAACAAGCCAAAACAAAATGGTGATTTTGCCTGTATCAGAAGGCATAAAAATTGGAGATTACGTCACGGTTAAAATTACCGATTGCACATCGGCAACTTTATTTGGCAAACAAATTTCAGCGTAATGAGCAGTCAAAACCAAAGCATAAAGCAGCGTTTTGGCATTGTTGGCGACTCTGCGCTTTTAAATCATGCCATTAGCACAGCGTATCAAGTTTCTCCCACAGACATTAGCGTTTTAATTACAGGCGAAAGTGGCGTTGGAAAAGAAATTTTTTCGCAAATAATTCATAATTACAGCAATAGAAAACACGAAAAATTTATTGCCGTTAATTGCGGAGCAATTCCAGAAGGAACTATTGATTCAGAATTGTTTGGGCACGAAAAAGGTTCATTTACAGGAGCTTATGAAGCTCGTAAAGGATACTTTGAAACGCTAAACGGAGGTACAATTTTTTTAGATGAAGTGGGCGAAATGCCTTTAGGCACACAAGCGCGACTTTTGCGTGTGCTCGAAACCGGTGAGTTTATTAAAGTTGGAGCCTCAAAAGTTTTCAAAACCGATGTTCGTGTAATTGCAGCAACTAATATAAATTTATTGGAGTCTATTGCTAAAGGAAAGTTTCGCGAAGATTTATATTACCGATTAAACACAGTAAGTATTCAGATTCCTGCTTTGCGAGACAGGTCAGACGATGTTCCGCTTTTATTCAGAAAATTTGCGGTTGATTTTGCCGAGCGGTATAAAACAACGCCTGTAACGTTGGATGAAGATGCTCAGGAATTACTAAAAACTTACACTTGGCCAGGAAATATCCGACAACTCAAGAACATTGCTGAGCAGGTTTCCGTATTGGAACATAGAAAGTATATCGAAGGCAATACCTTAATTAAATACATTCCCAAAGCGCAATCAACTGCACTTTCAATAATTTCTTCGAATTCGGGAGGAAGTTCAGATTTAAACGAAAGAGAAATCCTTTATAGGCTTTTGTTTGAAATGAAAAACGATTTGAACGAGCTTAAGAAAGTTGTTGCTCATATCGTTGAACACGAAGATATCCAGTCTATTAAAGAGTCATCCATCATATTTAGAAAAAATAATGAGCAAGATTTTGATGATTCGTCTTCAAATGATTTTTCTTTTCCACAACAACCAATTATCAGAAATACCCCAGATTTAAGCCGAAATTTAGAGAAGCTGACCACAGGTTCAACTAAAATTCAAGACATTGAAGAAAACTTAACACTTGAAGATTTAGAGAAGAATATGATAATCAAAGCGCTTCAAAAACATAACGGTCGAAGAAAGAATGCAGCCCTCGAATTGGGAATTTCAGAGCGCACTTTATACCGAAAAATTAAAGAGTATAACCTTGAATTTTAGAGGAGTCATAACGCTTTTAAGTTTGCTTTTTTTAGGAAGTTGCAAGTTTTATTCTTTTACAGGCGCATCAATTTCGCCCGATATGAAAACAATGCAGATTGAGCAGTTTTCGAATAACGCAAGCATTGTCTATCCCTTGTTGAGCCAAATTGTTTCAGAAAAATTACGCGATAAATTTGTTTCTCAAACTAGTTTGCAATTGGTAAAAAGTTCAGCAGATATATTGGTAACGGGGATAATATCTGATTATAGCGTTTCGCCAGTTGGCTTTTTAGCCAATCAAACCAATGCTTTAAATCGTTTAACTATTAGTGTTAAGGTAAATTTTAAATACACCAAAAACCCTGAAAATAATTGGGAACAAGTTTTTACAAATTATGCAGATTTCTCTTCTGATGTTACTTTTACCCAAGCAGAATCGCAATTGGTAGGTGAAATTACACGTCAGTTATCCGATAATATTTTTAACAGGGCTTTTGTTAATTGGTAAATTATGAATCTTGATCAATTTTTGAATTTAGTTAAAAACCCTGAAAAAGCAGGGGAATGTGCTACAAGCGATCTTGAAGATTTAATTAATCAATATCCTTATTTTTCAATTGCACGGGTTTTGCATTTAAAGAATTTGAAGGCAATTGGCAGTTTGCATTTTAAACGCAACTTAAAAATTACGGCTGCTCATGTTCCTGATAGAGCCCGATTGCAGCGTTATATTTTATCTGAGGTAGATACTAATACATTAGTCGATTTTGAGATACCAGAAAAACAAGAAGTTGTTTTATCTGAAGATACTTCAACAGTTGAATTTACTCCAGAAGCCATCGAACCATTGGCAGTTGAAAAAGTCGAAGAATTGGAATTAACCTCTGTACCTGAAATTCAGGAGTATAAAGAAGAAGTTTCAGCAGCTGAAGAAATTATTATTGAAAATATTGAAGAAGAAGTTGTAGAAAATGCACCTTTACCGGAATTAGAAGAAAGTCTAGCGAAAATTTCAGAAGAAATTTCGGTAAACATTTTAGAAATGAAAACCGAGATTGAAATGCTTGAAGATATTAGCATCATTGCTGATCCTGACATAAGCCTAGATGAATCTCAACTTGTAGACAATTCTAAAAATGAAACTGAAAAGCATAACCGACTAGAGTGGTTTTCTAAATATAGTAAGAGAGAAAAAAAACCAAAAATTGATGTTGAAAAAGCCAAGAAACAGGACGCAGATTTTTTAGATTTGCATCTTGATAGGGCAGCAGCAGCAGCATCTTTTTCTCTTGAGAACGAATTTGAACAAGAAACAACCATAGGTTTGAAAGATTTTGTAGAAAAATTACGCGAAGAAGGAGAGGCCTTTCAGGCCTTAAAACCGCTATTAGGCTCTCAGGTAAGCGAAACATTAGCCCGAGTATTCGAAAAACAAGAAATGATTTCGGATGCAATTCAAGTTTATCAACAATTGGGTTTGATGTATCCTGAGAAAATCGTTTACTTTGCAAACCAAATTAAGGAATTAAAAGCACGGCATAACATAGGATAACATGTATACATTTATTACAATACTAATCGGAGTCATTTGTTTATTAATGGTTCTGGTAGTTCTAGTTCAAAAACCCAAAGGTGGCGTTGCCGCTAACTTTGGCGGTTCAAACCAGGTAATGGGGGCAAAAAGAACTTCTGACATCGTTGAAAAAACTACGTGGGTATTAACCCTAGTTTTGTTTTTCTTAACGCTAACTATCAACTTTTGGATTCCAAGAGATGATTCAGAAGCTCAAGGAAAATCAATTTTAAAAGATAAAGTGGAGAACACCTCAGTACCAACAGCACAACCCGCAGCGAAACCAGCTGATAAGCCTGCAGAAGCAGCTCCAGCAAGTGCACCTGAACCTGCCAAATAACTAAACTAAAATGCACCCCCTACTTTAGGGGGTGCATTTTATACTATGATTTTAAATCAAGAAAATATACTCCAATGTTTATCCAATGTACAAGAGCCTGATTTAGGCAAAGATCTTGTTACGTTGAAAATGATCATTGATATCAAAATTGAAAGCAAACAGGTTTCGTTTACCTTGCTTTTAACAACTCCTGCTTGTCCTTTAAAAGACAAAATGGAGAAAGATTGCATCGATGAAATTCAAAAAGTTTTTGGTTCAGATATGCAAGTCAAAGTAAATTTTGAAGCAAGAGTTACAAGCAGTAGAAACAATATCGAGATTTTACCCAAAGTAAAAAACATAGTTTTAGTAACTTCTGGTAAGGGTGGAGTTGGTAAATCAACAGTAGCTTTAAATTTAGCGCTTGCATTGAAAGCGGAAGGAGCCTCTGTTGGGATTTTAGATGCCGATATTTACGGACCCTCAATTCCAATAATGATGGGATTGCAAAATGCCCGTCCCGAAATGAAATTGGTAGGCGAAAAGCACTTGATTTTACCTATCGAAAAAGATGGCATAAAATGCATGTCTATAGGGTTTTTGATTGACGAAGCGCAAGCAGTTGCATGGCGAGGCCCGATGGTAAGTTCAGCATTACGCCAATTACTTACCGATGTTATTTGGGACGAATTAGATTATCTGGTAATAGATATGCCACCAGGAACAGGCGATATTCATTTAACGATGTCGCAGTTAGTGAAAGTATCGGGAGCAATTGTCGTTACTACGCCACAAGAAGTTGCCGTAGCAGATGCAATCAAAGGGGCAAACATGTATATGATTCCTCAAGTAGGCACTCCACTTATTGGGGTTGTAGAAAATATGAGTTGGTTTACACCTAAAGAAATGCCCGATAATAAGTATTATATTTTCGGAAAAGGGGGCGGTGAAAAAATTGCAAACCGTTTTGGCGTTGATTTATTAGCACAACTTCCTATGTCAATGTATGATGGAGAATACAAAAGCGATTCGAAGTTTTTTATTACAGATTTGATATTAAAGCCCTTGTATACTCAACTTGCTCAAAAGGTTGCCCAAAAAATGGCAATGAATAATGCTAAAAATCAGGTAGAATCTTAGTTTTTAAAATTATCTTTGCTAAATGCCTGATTCATCACTCTTATTAAAAATTGAAAACGCTTTAGATACCATTCGTCCTTATTTGCAATCAGATGGAGGAGATGTTGAAGTAGTTGGTTTTTCTGCTGATGGACATTTAACCATTCGTCTTTTAGGAAGCTGCCAGTCTTGCTCAATGAGTCACATGACCATGAAAGCAGGTATCGAACGTGCAGTAATACGGGCTGTACCCGAAGTGATATCCGTAATTGCGTTAAAAAGCGATGTTGAGGTTGAGTAAAAGTGCAATTAAAAATATATTAAAAAAAGCCATCTTAGTTTAGATGGCTTTTTTGTTTGTAGGAAATTGTATAAATTGGTAGAATGATAAACGAGGCAACCCTTCAATGGTTGTGGCGGTATAAAAAAATTGGCCCAATATTTAGTACATATTCAAATCAAATTATCGAAGTAGTTCATCCTGGAGATTTTAATACCAACGCAGGTCCTGATTTTTTAAACGCCAGAATAAAGTGCAACAATATATATTTAGCCGGCTCGGTTGAGTTTCATGTAAAATCATCCGATTGGATTTTGCATAAGCACAACAAAGACAAGGCTTATGATAATGTAATTCTTCATGTTGTTTGGGAACACGATGCACCTGATTCTGTAAAGATTTTGGGTGTTGATACGGTTGAACTTAAAAATCAAACAGATGCAGAAATATTTAAAAAGATAGATGCTTTTTTATTCAATGATGAAACTCTTCCATGCGCTTCTAAAATTAACAGCATTCCAAAATTCGTGATGCAAAATTGGTTAGAGAGAATGGTGATTGAGAAATTCGAGAACAAAGTAAGTTTTTTTGACGCTGAATTTTTGGATAGTAAAAGCAATTGGAATCAGCTTCTTTATAAATCATGGTTAATGTATTTAGGAGCTCCATTAAATAGCGAACCTTTTAAAGAGCTCGCAAGCTTATTGCCATTCCATGTACTAAAACGGCATGCTAACAATCCCAAACAATTAGCTGCTTTATTATATGGCGTCTCTGGATTTTTAACCAATTCAAAATATACAGTTAAAAATCGTATCGAATTGGAAGCAGAATATAACTTCCTTAAATCAAAATATAATTTAAACGAAATTACTTATGCCTGGAAATTCAGCAAAACTCGTCCTTCAAACTTTCCAACCCAACGTATCGAACAGTTTTTATCAATTATTCAAATTGGGTTAAATTTTGATGAGCTTATTTCAGCATTTTCAATAAAGGAAATCCAAAATAAATATTGTTTTGGCCAAGACAATAGAAATGGAGTAAGCAGTGATTTGATAAATAAAGTTTGTATAAATAGCTTAATTCCAATAATGATGTTTTATGGGAGGAAACAAAATGAACCTCAAATAGAAAAGAAGGCATATAGTTGGTTAGAACAAATTCGGGCAGAAAAAAACAGTATAGTAGATAAATTTAAAGAGGTTGTGCTGACAAATAAAACTGCTTATGAAACGCAGGCACTAAATCATCTTTATAAAAATTATTGCCTATCAAAACAATGTTTAAACTGTACGATTGGAATTTATTGCTTAAAAAACTAAAACTACAGACCGATTAGCAGGAATTAAATACATGATACTACATCCATAAAAATTAATATTTACTTTAGCGCAATTCTTAATTTTTAGAGAATTTTCAGACTTATAAAGAAAATCGAAGCAATGAAAGCCCCTTATAAAATTTTAGTTACAGGAAGTAATGGTCTTCTAGGCCAAAAAATTATTCACGCTTTAAAAATCCGAAGCGACATTCAAGTAATAGCAACATCTCGGGGCGAAAACAGATTATCAGACAAAAATAGGTACATATATGATTCCATGAATGTTGAAGATTTAAAAAATGTGGACATAATTATAAATAAATACAAACCTCATAGCGTAATTCATACAGCGGCTATGACCCAAGTTGACGATTGTGAAAAGAAAACATCGGAATGTTGGTCATTGAATGTAGTAGCAGTTGCAAATTTGATTAGTGCTTGTTTAAAGCACGATTCGCACTTAGTACACCTATCCACTGATTTTATATTTGATGGAAATGATGGCCCGTACGATGAAACCGCAGCCGCTAACCCATTAAGCATTTATGGAACAAGCAAATTGGCATCAGAAAAATTAATAAATGATAGTTCTGTTTCAGCATCAATCATCAGAACTATGTTGGTTTATGGCATTGCCGATGATATGAGCCGATCCAATATTGTACTATGGGCAAAATCAGCATTAGAAAAAAAACAGCCATTAAATATTGTTTACGATCAATTTAGAACGCCAACCTTGGCAGAAGACTTAGCAAATGGATGCATTCAGGCAGCCATAAAGCGCGCTAGGGGAGTTTATAATGTTTCTGGCGATGAGTTGATGAGTATTGAACAAATGGTTCGCAGAGTAGCACAGTTCTTTGATTTAGACGATAGTATAATCAATCCTATATCTACGGAAAGTTTAAACCAAAAAGCACCTCGTCCATTATTAACAGGTTTTAATGTTGATAAGGCCAAAAGAGAATTGGGATACAGTCCACATTCTTTCGAAGAAGGTATTAAATTAGTAATGAGTCAATTTCAAAATGCTAAAAAATAATATTATGTTATACTATATATGTTTAAGTTTCTTCAAAATTATTTTGCATTCACTTATGTTGAGTTAGCAGGAACTATTTCAATTGGTGTTGTTGCAATTGCTACCATAGTTGCAACCTTTTTTCTGCAATACGATAGTTTTCCGGAATTTGGTATTGTAAAACCTCCAGAAGATGCAACTATGAATTTTGTTGATTTTAAAACATCAGAAAATAAGTCGTATGCATTTAATAAGTGGCATAAGCCTACAAAATTAAATCTATTTAATTTTGACCCCAATAACGTAGATTCACTGGCTATGCTAGGCTTTGGCTTGCCGCCTTGGACTATCCGGTCGATTCTTAAATACAGGGCTAAAGGGGGATATTTTAAAGCCAGTGAGGATTTAAAAAAGATATTCACACTAAAGCCAGAAGATTTTAAGGTTATAGAATCGTATATCAAAATACCAGAGAAAACAAACGAATACAAAATTGATCATGCGCAAGTTTTTCTAGCAAAGGTTAAGAAAAAGCAGATTATAGAACTTAACAGTGCCGATACTTTATTGCTAGAAGAGCTTCCAGGAATTGGGCCTTCATTTGCAAATAGAATTGCAAAATATAGAGATATGATAGGTGGGTTTGTAACTAAAGAACAACTGTTTGAAGTTTGGGGGTTTGACTCAGTACTCTATTTTAAAATAGAACCTCAAATATTTGTAGATGCTTCACGTATCAAAACCATAAATATTAACTCGAATTATGAAGCAGATTTATATCACCCCTATCTAACTAGAAAACAAAGTAGAATTATCTTTAACTATAGAAAACAGCATGGTTTATACAGAAATGATACAGAATTGTTGAACACAAGTGTCGTTGATCAGGCTACAATAGACAAAATAAAACCATATCTAACTTTTTGATTACACGAAACATGCAATTAACCTGAAATGGTTTTATATTTTTGCGAAAAATAAAATCTAGTATGCAATTTGAAACCACAGAAAACCAAAAAATGATTGCCGAAATGGTAAGAGATTTTGGTGAAAAACATATTCGCCCATTTATTATGGAGTGGGACGAAGCACAATATTTCCCAGTTGAGCTTTTTCGCAAAATGGGCGAAATTGGATTGATGGGAGTTTTGGTGCCAACAGAATATGGTGGTTCAGGATTTGGATACCTAGAATACGTTACGGCAATTCAAGAAGTCTCTAAAATTTGTGGATCAATTGGTTTATCAATGGCAGCTCATAATTCGTTATGTACGGGTCATATTCTGCAATTTGGGTCTGAAGAGCAAAAGAAAAAGTATTTGCCACTTCTTGCTTCTGGTGAGTGGATTGGAGCATGGGGTTTAACTGAGCCCAATACGGGTTCTGATGCTATGCGCATGATGTGTACTGCCAAAAAAGAGGGAGAACACTGGATCTTAAACGGTGCTAAATCATGGATTACTCACGGTAAATCTGGAAACGTAGCTGTGGTAATAGCTCGTACTGGCGAATTGTTAGATTCAAATGGTATGACTGCTTTCATAGTTGAGAGAAACACACCCGGTTTTAACGCTGGAAAAAAAGAAAATAAACTTGGAATGCGTGCCTCAGAAACCGCAGAAATGATTTTTGACAATTGCAAAATTCACGAATCTCAAGTATTAGGAAAAATTGGAGATGGGTTTAAGCAATCAATGAAAATATTAGATGGTGGTCGCATCTCAATTGCTGCTTTATCCTTAGGAATTGCCCGTGGCGCATATGAAGCTTCAGTGAAATACTCAAAAGAAAGGCATCAATTTGGAAAGCCAATTTCGGAGTTCCAAGGCATAAGTTTCAAAATTGCCGATATGGCAACTGAATTAGAAGCAGCAGAGTTATTAACTTTTCAAGCAGCTTATCTAAAAAACAACCATAAACCAGTAACAAAAGAGTCGGCAATTGCTAAGTATTACGCCTCTGAAGTTGCAGTGAAAATAGCCACAGACTCAGTACAAGTGTTTGGAGGTTATGGGTATACAAAAGATTTCCCGGTTGAAAAATTTTATAGAGATTCTAAGCTTTGCACAATAGGAGAAGGGACCTCGGAAATTCAAAAGATTGTTATTTCTAGACAAATCTTTAAATAATATTGGAAAGTTAATTGATTAATAATATCTTTGCGCACCATAAGTAAAACTATGATCATTATAGACATTAAAGACAGCGAGTCAATAGATAAAGCGTTAAAACGTTTCAAAAAGAAGTTTGAGAAAACAGGTGTAATGAAAGCTTTGCGCAAGCGCCAAGCATTTGAAAAACCGTCTGTTGCAAACAGAAAAGAGAAAATACGCGCTGCATACAAAGAGTTTATGCAGATTTCTAGCAAAAACCCTAATTAATTTCAAATCAGACTTAACATAGGTTACTTTTGTAATTGATGTTAAAGAGTATTGAAGACCAATTTCTCGAATATTTAGAAGTTCAGCGAAAGTATTCTCAACATTCTATAGTAGCCTATAGAAATGATTTGAAACAGTTAGCAGAGTATCTATTTAATGCATATACTTTAACCATCCAGGAAGCAACTACACCCATGTTACGTTCTTGGATGGTTTTTTTGATTTCTAACGGATTTAGCCCACGAACAATTCATCGGAAAATTTCGGGATTGAGGGCGTTCATTAGATATCAAATCAAAAACGAGTATGTGAAATCAAATCCAACCCTTGGGTTGATTTTGCCAAAGGTTGCCAAAAAACTACCTGTTTTTATTCCGCAAAAACAAACCCAAAACTTACTAGATACAATTGCTTATCCTGAAACTTTCGATGGAAGTTTACAGCGTACCATTTGTTGGCTGCTTTATTGCACCGGCATCAGGGTTTCAGAGTTAGTAAGCCTGAAAGATTCAAATATAGATTTTTATAATCAACAGTTGAAAGTGCTAGGTAAACGAAACAAAGAAAGAATTATACCTTTTACAAAGGAATTACTAGATGTATTGTATAGTTACAAACAACTTAAAAATCAATTAAATACAGCTACAAACCTGTTTTTAGTTAAAAAAAACGGCAAAATTGTGACCACAAAATTCGCATACTTAACCGTTAAAACGTACCTTGGACAAGTAACCACTGAAAAGAAAAAAAGTCCCCATGTGCTTAGGCATTCAATTGCAACACATATGTTAGAAAACGGAGCTGATCTTGGAGCAGTAAGAGACTTGTTAGGTCATACTAGTTTAGCATCTACCCAAGTTTATATTCATAATACCATAAAGAGGTTAAAAGAAGTTCACCAAAAATCACATCCTAAAGCTTAAAAAGGAATACATATGAATATCAGAATTCAATCTATCCATTTCGATGCCGATCAAAAGCTGATCGAGTTCGTAGAGAAAAAAGTACAAAAACTGGAAAACCTAAATAACCGAATGGTTGATGGGGAAGTTTATTTGAAGTTAGACAAGTCAGATACCGGTTCAAATAAAATAACAGAAATTAAAGTAAATATTCCAGGAGCGATACTTTTTGCCAAAGAACAATGCGCAACTTTTGAAGAAGCTACCGATTTAGCCGTAGAATCGCTTAAAAAGCAGCTCTTGAAAGCTAAAGAGAAAGAAAAAGTAATGTAGCATCGTATTTATTGAAAAATAAAAAGCCCTTTATGATGCCATAAAGCCCTTTTTTGTAAAAAAGTAAGTTTTTTTTCAACTAAAGTTTTATTTCATTAAAATCATTTCTAAATTTGCATTCCGTTAGAGACAACACGATGTCACAATTCGGTAGTTCATTGAAACTTTGTTAACGCCTCCTTAGCTCAGCTGGTAGAGCAACTGACTTGTAATCAGTAGGTCGCTGGTTCGATCCCGGCAGGAGGCTCATTGTGTATGGGGAGATTCCAGAGCGGCCAAATGGAGCAGACTGTAACTCTGTTGTCTTACGACTTCGAAGGTTCGAATCCTTCTCTCCCCACACTAAGACAAAAAAAAAGAAATAAGCGGGAGTAGCTCAATTGGTAGAGCATTAGCCTTCCAAGCTAAGGGTCGCGAGTTCGAGCCTCGTCTCCCGCTCAACTTTTATCCAAACAGTGAAAGGTTTACCTTTTCGTTTAGTTAAACGTTAAAGTAAGCCGATGTAGCTCAGCGGTAGAGCACTTCCTTGGTAAGGAAGAGGTCACGAGTTCAATCCTCGTCATTGGCTCAATTAAGGCAACAAAAAAAAAGATTAATTAATATTACAATTATGGCAAAAGAACAATTTGTACGTAGTAAACCACACGTTAATATTGGTACAATCGGTCACGTAGACCACGGTAAGACAACTCTTACTGCTGCCATTACAACAGTGTTGGCAAAAAAAGGTTTTGCTCAAATGCGCTCTTTTGAGTCTATTGATGCAGCTCCTGAAGAAAAAGAACGTGGTATTACAATCAATACGGCACACGTTGAATATGAAACAGCTAACCGTCACTACGCACACGTAGATTGTCCTGGTCACGCAGACTATGTAAAAAACATGGTAACTGGTGCAGCACAAATGGATGGTGGTATTATCGTTGTTGCTGCAACTGATGGTCCAATGCCTCAAACTCGTGAGCACATTCTTCTTGCACGTCAGGTTGGTGTACCTCAATTAGTAGTATTTATGAACAAAGTTGATATGGTTGACGATCCAGAATTACTTGAATTAGTAGAAATGGAAATTCGTGAATTATTATCATTCTATAAATTTGATGGAGATAACATTCCAGTAATCAAAGGATCTGCGTTAGGTGCTTTGAATGGCGAGCCTGAGTGGGTTAAAACTGTTGAAGAGTTGATGGAAGCGGTAGATAGCTTTATTCCAGTTCCTCCTCGTATGGTTGATTTACCATTCTTGATGCCGGTTGAAGATGTATTCTCAATTACAGGTCGTGGTACAGTTGCTACAGGTCGTATTGAGCGTGGAGTAATCAACTCTGGAGATCCAGTAGAAATCATTGGTATGGGTGCTGAAAACATGAAGTCAACAGTTACAGGAGTAGAGATGTTCCGTAAGATACTTGACCGTGGTGAAGCAGGAGATAACGTAGGTTTATTGTTACGTGGTGTAGAGAAAACTGATATCCGCAGAGGTATGGTTATTGTTAAGCCAGGTTCAGTAACTCCTCACGCTGACTTTAAAGCAGAGGTTTACGTACTTTCGAAAGAAGAAGGTGGACGTCACACTCCATTCTTTAACAAATATCGTCCGCAGTTTTATTTCCGTACAACAGACGTTACAGGTGAGATTACTTTACCAGCTGGTGTTGAAATGGTTATGCCTGGAGACAATATTACTATCACAGTACATTTGTTAAGCCCAATTGCGATGGAGAAAGGTTTACGTTTCGCTATCCGTGAAGGTGGTCGTACAGTAGGTGCTGGTCAGGTAACTGAGATTTTATAAACTAAATAAATAACTATTATAATAAGCTAAACTGGTGTTCGCATCGGTTTAGCTTTTTATAGTAAATACGGGTGTAGCTCAATTGGTAGAGTAGCGGTCTCCAAAACCGTTGGCTGTGGGTTCAAGTCCTACCACCCGTGCTAAAAGTTTGATTATCAATGAAAAGAGTTATTAATTTCATTAATTTATCCTACCAGGAAATGACCACTAAAGTGAGTTGGCCTACTGGGGGTGATCTGAACAATCAAACCATACTTGTTTTGGTTGCTTCGATCATATTCGCACTCCTTATTGGGGTGATGGATTTTGGCTTTGAGTCATTAATGAATGTTTACTATAACCTTTAATCCCTTAGAACTGTGGCAGAGCTGAAATGGTATGTTGTTAGGGCTGTAGCAGGTCAGGAAAAAAAGGTAAAGAGTTATATCGATCACGAAGTAATCCGACAGAAGCTTGATGAAGTGATTACTCAGGTTTTGATTCCTTCTGAAAAGGTAATGGAATTGAGAAATGGGAAAAAAGTAGTTCGAGAGAAGAACTTTTTTCCAGGATATATAATGGTGAATGCGGACCTATCAAATGGTGAGGCGTTTCATACAATAAAGAGTGTTCCAGGTGTGATTGGATTTTTAGGTGCAAACCGAAGTTCAATCGAAAAAACTCCTGTTGCATTGAGAGAGAGTGAAATTAATCGGATACTTGGAAGAGTAGATGATTCACAAGAGGATCTGTTGAAATTCGAAACTACTTTTATCAAAGGTGAGGTAGTAAAGGTTATAGATGGTCCGTTCAATACTTTTACCGGTTCTGTGGAAGAAGTATTTGATGAAAAGAAAAAATTAAATGTGATGGTGAAAATCTTCGGACGAAATACGCCTTTAGAATTGAACTATACACAAGTTGAAAAGTTACAAAGTGTAAAAAGTTAGCATGGCTAAAGAAATAGGTACCTACATAAAGCTCCAGATTAAGGGAGGCGCTGCGAATCCATCGCCGCCGATTGGACCTGCCCTCGGTTCGAAGGGTGTGAACATCATGGAATTTTGTAAGCAGTTCAACGCACGTACACAGGATAAATCCGGTGTAGTTGTGCCAGTTGTAATCACTGTTTATACTGACAAGTCTTTCGACTTCGTCATCAAAACTCCACCGGCGGCGGTCCTTCTCTTAGATGCAGTAAAACAAAAAGCCGGTTCGGCAGAGCCCAACCGGAAAAAGATTGGCTCAGTCACTTGGGAACAAGTGAAGACCATTGCAGAAACAAAAATGCCTGATTTAAATGCATTTGAAGTGGAACCAGCAATGAGAATTATCGCCGGGACGGCAAGAAATATGGGAATTACAGTTAGTGGAAAAGCCCCTTGGGATAATTAATCATGGCGAAACTTACTAAAAATCAGAAAAAAGTGATGGCTCTTGTTGATATCAACAAAGAGTATGAACTGGCGGCTGCCGCAGCTTTGTTGAAGCAGGCAACGTTTACGAAATTTGATTCATCTGTTGACATTGATGTTCGATTGGGTGTTGATCCAAGGAAAGCTGACCAAATGGTTCGAGGTGTTGCTGCCCTTCCTCACGGAATTGGCAAGACCATCAAAGTATTGGTGTTGTGTACGCCTGACAAAGAAGCCGAAGCAAGAGAAGCCGGAGCTGACCATGTTGGACTGGACGATTACATTGCTAAAATTGAATCCGGTTGGACAGATATAGATGTAATCATCACCATGCCTAGTGTAATGGCAAAAGTTGGACGTCTTGGTAAGGTTTTGGGCCCTAGAGGTTTGATGCCAAATCCAAAGTCAGGAACAGTAACTACCGATGTTGGTAAAGCTGTGATTGAAGTGAAAGCTGGTAAAATCGATTTTAAAGTTGATAAA
>CAMTUB010000007.1:0-69224 GCA_947084835.1 uncultured Bacteroidota bacterium
AAAACAGATTTACTAGAAAAATAATTACTTTTACCCATCGTTTTTTGTCTTTTACAAAACCAAATTACGATTTTAATTGAGAAGCCATTTTTATGGCTTCTTTTTTAGTTACTTTTATCGGACAACAATGTTAATTAATATAAAACCTGCACCATTATTCCAATCAATGAGGGTGTCTGAAATATGAGCATCTATATTTTTAATTGCTCCTAATGCCCCTATATCGCAAACACTGACATAATAGGAAACGCAATAAACAGTATCCTCTTTTAATAGCGATGAAAAGATTCCTTCAATATAATTTCTTTTATCAGGGTCCCAGCTCCAACCATAAACTAAAATAGTAGCATAGCCATTACCTGAATTAGCGTTCTGAAAACCATACGAATTTTGAGGAACACTGTTAGGCAAAGGTGCGCAAGAATGAAAAAAACTCGGACTGCTTGGATTAAATCCATACCAATTCTGAATGTAACCATTAAAAACGCCAGCACCTACCGGGCATTGAACATAATTTTCAAAGGAAGGATTTTTAACGAGGTTTTGCGCTTTACTTGAGTACCACCCCAAAAGAAAAACCACTGATAAAATAATATTCTTCATTGGAGTGCTTATCAAAATCTTTTTTTAAATATGACCAAATCTCTTTAATCGCCTCACAACATAATTGGGTGAACTGCTGAAAAAAGGCAATGTTTGTTCAACCAGCCCGACATTTTCTGCATACCTGTTATTAATAGTTCTTACCGCGCCCCATTGAGAATATGCAGGAAACATTAAGTAAGTTGTTTTATAATTTTTTGTAATATTATTACCTATGCCTAAAAATGTACCTTTTGCAGTCCTCCTTTTATTTATTATTCTTCCGTTTTAACGGGTGTTGGCACTTCTATGGGTTGAAGTATGGCACTATAATGTGCTTTTATTTTTCCTTCTATTTCAATGGCTAAACCTTCGTTATCATCTAAAAATTGTTTTACAGCTTCTCGCCCTTGCCCTAAGCGCATCTCTCCGTAACTATACCACGATCCGCTCTTTTTTACTACTCCAATTTCAGATCCGATATCTACAATTTCTCCATTTTTCGATACGCCTTGTCCGTACAAAATATCAAATTCGCATTGTTTAAACGGTGGAGCTACCTTGTTCTTAACAACTTTTACTCGGGTACGATTTCCTATAATATCTACCCCATCCTTTAGTTGTCCTATTCTACGTATATCTAAACGAACGGATGCGTAAAATTTAAGAGCATTACCACCCGTAGTTGTTTCTGGGCTACCAAACATTACGCCAATTTTATCACGCAATTGATTTATGAAAATACAAATACAACCTGTTTTATTTATTGAACCAGTTAGTTTACGTAACGCTTGGCTCATTAATCTTGCCTGAAGACCCATAACAGAGTCGCCCATTTCACCTTCTATTTCACTTTTTGGCACTAAAGCTGCCACAGAGTCGATTACTAAAATATCAACAGCACCAGATCTGATAAGATTATCGGCAATTTCTAAAGCTTGTTCTCCATTATCAGGCTGTGAAATCAATAAATTTTCAGTGTCTATTCCTAATTTTTCAGCATAGGTTTTATCAAATGCATGTTCTGCATCTATAAATGCAGCAATTCCGCCTCTTTTCTGGCATTCTGCAATTGAGTGCATGGCCATAGTGGTTTTACCACTCGACTCTGGCCCGTAAATTTCAACCACTCTACCTTTTGGTAATCCACCAATTCCTAAGGCTATATCCAACCCCAATGATCCGGTTGGTATAACTTCGACATTTACGACTTTTGAGTCGCCCATTTTCATTACAACTCCTTTACCGTACGTTTTTTCTAACCTATCTAAGGTAAGCTGTAAGGCTTTTAATTTTTCTGTATTCGCAGACTGACTCATGTTTATATTTTTTTACAAAACTACATTATATGTCACTAATATGTGGAATATATCCTTTTTAAAATGTCGTAAGATGACAACCAAAATTTAAGCTATCTCTCCCATTAATTCCAAAATAGAACTCTATAAAGTGAAAATAAGACATTAATTTTCATTTTCAGATCGAAATTGCTGAATTTGCATTTTTATGCCTCCTTGAGAAAATTACCAAAAGATATCGTTGCTCTAGTTGCTCATCATCTCGAACAGTTTGATGATTATGGCAATTTTATTGAAAAGGAAGCACTCTCTTTAATTAATGAAGTCGATTTAACGAAAGAAGGGAAAAGACTCAAAGAGTTTTTATGTGATGGTGCCTTAAATTCAATAGCCATTATATCTGGCCCTGCTGGGAGCGGAAAAACTACCTTAGTTAGCGATGTATTAACTCATTTTATGTCGAAAAAAGATATTGAAGTCATACTGGGAGCACCAACCGGTAGAGCAGCAAAAGTTATATCATCGAAAGCTAAAATAGCAGCATCTACTATTCATCGAATAATTTATTCGATAAATGAAGAAACCGATTTAAAAGGAAATGTGGTTGGAATTACATTTAGACTCAAAGAAAATGACTCTAAAAAACAAACCATTTTCTTTATTGATGAGGCTTCTATGATTTCGGACACCAAAAAACAAGAAGGCCTTTTTCTGCAAAATTCTTTGCTTGATGATTTAATTGAATTTGTTTTCACCGGAAATCCTACCAATAAATTAGTATTTATTGGCGATTCATTTCAATTACCTCCAATCGGAAATCAACATTCTTCTGCATTAAGCCTAGATGTTTTAAAAGCAAAAGGGTTTGATGTCAAAAACATCAAACTAGAAACAATTCACAGGCAGTTTTTAGGGTCTGCAATACTTGAAAATGCTTCACAAATTCGATCTTTTATCAAAAATTCAAGCGATGATTTCTCGTTTTTCGAACCCATTTGGAACGAAGGTGAATTTGAGTTTTGTGCCGACTTTCAAACTGCAATAAATGGCTACGTTAAAGAGCTTGAAAACTCCTTCATTGCACCCATATTTTTAGCTTTTTCAAATTATCGGGTAGATAAACTAAATTCACTCATTCGAAAAAAACTTGATTTAAACCCCAGTTTTCCAGAGATTGGAGAAAGGTTAATGGTAATTAAAAATCATTATTTTAAGACATCAAAGCGAGATAATGAATTTATTGCCAATGGCGAAACTGTAGAATTAGTTAGCCTCGACATGAATTCATTAGAAAATTACGCGGGATTTAACTGGATTGATGCTTCGATAAACTACGAAGACACAAAGGGTAACTTAAAACGCTATAAACACAAAATTATGCTCGATTTACTTATCAGTGAAAACAGTTTTGTGTCTCCCGAAAAATTAAAATTATTACACATATTGCGCAGGAGAACAAAGCATATTAGTGTTTATGATCCCTATTTAAATGCTTTGCATTTAAAATATTCGTACGCAATCACAGGCCATAAATCACAAGGAGGTGAATGGGAAACCGTTTATTTAGCTATTGAAAAACAAAAGGGGGCAACGGATCAATATTTAAAATGGGTTTACACCGTATTTACTCGGGCAAAAAGCAAATTAGTGTTGATTAAAATTTAGATTTTAAATAATGATAATACCTATAAAAAGGATTTGAATGATAAATAATTTCTTGGGTTTGTACTTCTATTGCACCCATTGATTTTTTAAAATTAATCAACCCTTCTGTAGAAGCTCCACCTCCGTCAATCCTTTTTAAACCTATTATTGCGAGGTAATTATAAGCCTCAAAAAACAAAAGCGTATTCAGGTTTAATTTAGATTTTGTTTGGCCACTTAAAAACTGTATAACTTCCATTTTTTGAGTTAAGTTGCTCACTATAAAACATGCAACACTCATTAATTCTTGATTGTGTTTTACTTCAAACGTTTTTAAATATCCTTTTAAGTCCAACATTTTTAATATTTCAACCTTTTGATTAAACCTTAATTCATTAAAAAACTTATTTTTAATGGAGGTCTCTTTTAACATTGAAATATGTTGCTCGTTTAAAAATACGGATCCATTTGACTCAACATCTTCCAACTTAGCTATCTGTCTAAGATTCTTTTTTACTTGAGAATCATTAAAATCAATCGGAAGTTTATAAACAAATTTGTTGTGAATAAATGTTCTTACTTTTTCCCAAATATTTACATTATTCGGAATGGGTATCCGTACCGATTTGAAATGACTTTTTGAGAATTTCAAATACAAATTAAGGGTAATGCTTTTTTCTGTATCGTTGGCAAACTTCTCAAAAACTATACCTTGTCTTTCTATTAAATAGGGTTGAATATGTCTTTTGTTTTTAGTAAAAACTGGCAATACTGCACTAAGTTTTTGATTAGCAAAAAAGCCAAAATAATTTAGATCTTTATTTAAAACTTGGGCAAAAATTTGTTGAATTTCTGGATCATATGCAACAGATAAATTCTCAATCCCAACTATAAACTTGGTATATACCTCTTTCGATATTTTTTTCCATTCTAGATTCACTTATACGGCTTTTCTATATTTTCGGGGAAGTCCAAAAATGCAGTTATTTTATTTTTCTCAAAGAATTTTGTTGCATTTTGATTTAAATAATTTACAAGATCGGTATTATTTAGACTATTTATTTCAGTAGAAATACCTTTAAAAATACCTGTATTAGCGCTGTGAATTGAATTATTAGTGACGAAAATAGCTTTATATCCCATAAATAAGCGTGTATAGGTTAAAGTTGAAATAACAGAAACTACTAGGTTTACCTGATTAAAATAATTCCAACTCTTACGTTTGAAGGTTGAATTCCACAGAGCTGTTTCTGGAAAATTATTAACATAATAGTTAATAGCATCGTCAATTTGGAGTAATTCTACAGGATGAAACAACCAAATGAGTTCAATATTTGGGTTTTCACTCTTTAATATAATCATTTTTTTTATTAAAGCTTCTTCGGCTGTTTCAAATTCTTTGAGTTTATCGTAAAATCTGCCTTTAGTTTTTCTAAGCCAATATCCTGAAACACAAACCCCAATAGTTTGAGAATTCACCACTTGTGGAGTTCTTGTAAAATTTTGAGTAAGCTGTTGATATTCAAAAACATCTTGGGAAATGGCATTTGAAACTTCTCCAAAAACATTAGAACTGAAGGTTTTTAACTCATCGATTTGATGTGGATTATTTAAAACTAAATCATCTGCAATTAAGTGCTTTTTATGAAAAGTAAATGGCAAATCGTTTGCAATGGTAATTGTTTTAATATTTTCATTTTTGCAAAGCACTACTAACATCGATTGCATGGTATCCGAAACATTTGGGATCCATACGTTTTCTGGTTTTTGAATGCTTATCAAATTGTAAAACTTGGTTATTCTGCAAATCCCTATGCAGAAATAAAATAACATTCTATTTCGAGGAAAAATAAAATGGAGTGGAGATATTACAATCAACTGGAAAATTAGAACTACCCCGAGAAAAAACAAATCTGAAATCGAAGCCCTACCACAACTTTTATTCAATAGGATAAGTTTAAAATCTTTTATTTTTGATATTGAGGATAGATACTCTTTTTCTGTATTTAGTGTTTTATGATTTGAACTAATAATCCAATTTTTATAAAATTCTTGCTTTTTTGTGGTTCGTAAGAGGGAGAGTATCTCTTTTATATTCCATTTAAACCAAGCCCAATGGTTAAACTCGAAATTTGCTTTTTTCTCAAAAAACGGCTTTTGATACAAATCAACATGAACATATGAATATATATTGCTGCCTGAGTTTTTACTATCAGCCAACCAACATTTTAACATAAAGAGCACTGCTTTTAATGTATTCATATGAATTTACAGGCTAAAATTACGTTTTGAATTGAGAAGACGTAAATTCGCAGAAAAATATACTTTTGTCGGCTAAACCCGCATTTCATTTTCGACTAGTTGCAAGTAACTTTTTATCGCTCTCTTTAATACAAGGGGTTAACTTTCTATTGCCGCTACTTACCATTCCAATTGCTGTACGGGTAATTGGCGATGATAGGTTTGGTGTAGTTAACTATGCCATGGCTTTAATCGCTTATTTTCAGATTATTTGCGACTATGGATTTAATTTAACGGCTACGAGGCAAGTGTCAATGCATAGGGATAATCCCGAAAAAGTAAGCCGGATTTATTCACTTACTATGGCTTCAAAACTACTTTTAATGTTGGTTTCGTTTTCAGCCTTGCTAGTAGTAATATTGATTTTTCCAGCTTTACATGCCGATTGGTACATCTATGTTTTAACTTTTTTGGTGGTAATAGGACAAGTACTAATTCCTGTTTGGTTTTATCAAGGACTCGAAATAGTTCCGATTATGGCGGTTTTTAATATGGCTGCTCGGGCTTTGTATGTGATTGGTATTTATTTGTTTTTGAGAAGCAGAGAACAAGATTTTTTCTTGCCGCTATTTAATGGGCTAAGCATGATTTTAGCAGGTTTATTGGGATCATGGTATGCCATTCGGAAATACAAAATACATTGGTACAAACCCTCTTTTCATGAAATAAAAGCCAATTTAAAAGATAGCTGGAGTGTATTTATTACTGGTTTTGCAATTAATGCAAACATGAATAGCAACATTCTGATTCTGGGCATATTTGCATCAGATGCCGTTGTTGGTTGGTACGCTGTGGTAGAAAAAATAATTCTTTTGTTGCGCCATACTTCAGCATTGGTATTTCAGGTGGTTTATCCTCGTTTGTGTATGTTGGTAACCGAATCACATATAACTGCGGTTACTTTCTTACGGAAAATTATGCGCTTATCTGGCGCGGCTTTTTTGCTTAGCGGCTTGGTAATGATGTTTGCAGCGCCACTTTTAGTGAAAATTATGTCGGGAACAGAAAACCCGGTAATGATAGATTTGGTTAGAGTAATGGCATTAGTTCCTTTTATTACCAATTTAAATTTACCTGCTTTGCAGTTTTTATTGGTTCACGAGTTTAAAAAAAGCTACACTCACGTATTGTTTTATGGGTTAGGAGTAAGCATTGGATTAAATACGCTTTTATCTCCTTGGTTTGGCGCTCATGGAACATCTTTTTCAGTGTTAATTACAGAACTTTTTATTACGGCTTCTCTACATTTTGTATTGCATTATAGGCATAAAGAGTTCAGATATTTTATATCTTTAAAGTAAGTTATAATAAAATTATGAGTTCTATTTCTGTCTGTTTAGTAACACATAACAACGATTCAACAATAAAAAATACCTTTGAATCAATCATGAATCAGTTAACGCCTGATGACGAATTGATTGTTGCCGATACCTTTTCTACTGATAAAACCCTATTTCATATTGCATCGCACCACGACCCAAGGGTTGTTTTGCTCAATAATTTTAAAAACCCTTTAAACGCTTGGGAAGCAGCCTTAAAAGCAGCAAAAAATGAGTTTGTTTTTTTAGCAAATCCTTCTGATAAATGGTTGGCAAAAAAAGTAGAAACGTATGTTTTAGAACTAGAGCGAGCAAGTTTAGTTTTAGGAAACAGTGTTTTCCCAAACGGAAATAAACTGTTTGATAAATATAGAATTACGCCTGGAAGTTTTTCAAATTTAAAAGGCGTTGGGTATTATTCGGGATCAATAGCTTTCCGAAATTCGTTAAAAGAGCTCATTCTTCCATTGCCAGAAGGCGTTGAAGTGGGCAGATGGGCTGGGAATTTAGCTGCTTTTTTTGAGCAAGTGGTATATATAAACAAAGTTTTTACAGAAATAACAACCAGAGATATCGACTCCAGTTTATACCTTAAACCCAGTGGAGCTGCTCTGTTAAATTTATTGGTTAAAAGGGGAAGAGCCTAAATCAATTGCAACTTTTTTGGTTTTTATTCTATCTATTTTCCCATTAGGCAGGAAAAACAGTTTACTGGAAATCAGCCTTCTAGGCATTATTTTTTTATCCCACTTTTTGATTTCATTTTTTAATTCTGATATTATTTCAGGGGCCTCTATAACCATGGATATTACTTCTCCCCATTGGATATCTGGAAATCCAATTGCTAAAACTGAATTTGAAATTCCATTTTCAAAGAGTAAATTCTGCCATTTTCTTTCTAATTCCTCAGCATAATACTTCATGCCCCCAGAATTGATGCAGTTACTTTCACGACCAAGCCATTTAAAAGCCGACTCAGAAATCAGTTCAATTTGATCTTTTGTTTCAATTATATCATCAACCCAAGGAGCATGGATATTTAAGTTTCCTTTTTCAGAAATTGAAAATTTTATACCTGATAACGCTTCAAATTGTTCTTGTTTGTTTAATCCATTAATTTTTCGAATGGCAACATGGCTTAAAGTTTCTGTCATTCCATACGTTTCATAAAAACGGAACGGTAAAGCTTGTATTTTTTTTGATAACTCATCCGAAACTTGAGCTCCACCAATGAGGATAACAGAATCTTCGTTTAGAGCTTCCAACATTCTATTGTCAGCTAGCATTTCGAAGCATTGGGCAGGTATTAACGAAATTACATCGGCTTTAAAACCAGTCCAATTCATTAACGGATTTGCGCAAGGTTCGGTTACATAAATCTTCATTTTTGCTTCGTATGCTCTTATCAACTGCATAAAGCCTGCTATAAAGTTGGTGTTTAGAGTAACCCACGATACACTTTTTGGCTTATACTTGAAAAAACTATTGCTTGCTTCTACTGCTTTCTCAATTTTAATTCTATCAATATGTATTGATTTTGGGGTTCCGGTTGATCCAGAGGTATTAAAAATGAACGTTTCTTTTTTTTCTATCCAATCTATTAAATGCTTAATTGCTTGTTCGTGGTTTGAACTATTTTCATTCAATAGTAACTCCTTTAGTTGAAAAACGGATATCTCAGAGCAATCTATAGCATTTAATTTAGGCATTTTTCAACCTTGAATAATCCCACTTATTTTTGTCATAATGCAGAAATTCTCCATCTAAATATAAAGGAGATGGAATGTTATTGTTAAATAATTTACCTGTACCCAAGCCCTGTGGTAAGTTGGTTTGATAATTTCCAACCCATTGAGCAATAGCATTTAAACCGATGTTTGATTCGAGAGCAGAGGTAGCCCACCATCCAATATTTAAACTTTCTGCAAATTGTATCCACCTTTCGGAATGATGTAACCCCCCAACCAAGCTTGGTTTTAAAATGATAAATGCTGGTTTAATAGTTTCAAGTAACAATTGTTGCTCTTCGGGTTCCGAAATGCCAATTAATTCTTCATCTAACACAATAGGAATGGGGGATTTTTCACAAACTTCAGCCATTAAATTCCAATTTCCTGCTTTTATGGGCTGTTCAATCGAGTGTATTTCAAATGCTGCAAAATCTGTAAGGCTTTTGTATACGTTGGATGAATCAAAAGCACCGTTTGCGTCTAATCGTATTTCTAAGGCTGCTGAGTTATACTTTTTACGGATTTTATCCAAAATTTTCAACTCACTTGTGATGTCTAGTGCGCCCACTTTCAACTTTAGTGTTGTAAATCCACTTTCGATTTTATTGTCAATTTCCATTAACATTTTCTCTTGGTTGCCCATCCAAATTAATCCGTTGATTTGGATTCCGCACTCACCTCGCGAAAAAGGAGTATCAAAAATAGTGTGATTCTGAAGAGATAACATTGCTGTTTCGAACCCAAAATTCATACTAGGATAAAACGACAGTGTTTCTTCAATTACTGCAAACTCTTGAGAATTAAATTGCTCAATTAAGCGCAAAAGTCGGGCTTCATAATCGGGCCTATCGTCATAACTAAGTCCTTTAAGTGGACTGCATTCTCCGTATCCTGTTTTTTTAGTTACGCTATCGAACAATTTTATTATCCATACTTTTTTCGAATTTAACGCATTGCGCGATGTTATTGCCGTTTCGTAAAAATACAACTCGTGAGGAATTAAGGTCGCCTTAACAGAAGGCTTTATTATACTAAACAACTGTTTTAAGGATGGTGTATACCTCATAAATAAGTACCTGCAAAAAATAATATAGATAATATAAACGTATATAAAGCCGTTGGCTTAAGGTATTTATCGTATTCTCGAATCTCTATCACCTTTTTAATTTTTATTTGCAACCAAATCGTAAGGGTGGTAGAAAAGACTAATAACACGCTAAAAAATTGTAAATCAAATATAAAAAAACTGTAAAAGTTTAGTGTTACCCATGATAATAACAAAAGCATAAAATGGTAACGTTTTGCATTCCCAATTCCAAATCGAACAGGAATCGTTTTTTTATGAGCATGGTTATCCGATTCAATATCACGCATATTGTTCAGATTTAAAACGGCAACAGCAAGGCATCCTACACCAATTGCAGGCATTATTTCAAACACGCCCAAATTGCCAGTTTGTAAAAAATAGATTCCTTGAGTTCCAACAATTCCAAAAAACAAAAAGACACTTAAATCACCTAAGCCTGAATATCCGTATGGGTTTTTACCAGATGTATAGGTTAATGCCGCTATAATTGCCATTAATCCTAATCCAAGCAAAACGCTCAATTTATAGATTGATATCCAAGATGTTGTTAAATAAAGCAGATATAATCCAGAGCAAAATGCAATAATTGACATACAAACCATGGCAATTTTCATTGCTTTAGGACTTATTCCACCACTTTGAACTGCGCGTAAAGGGCCTGCTCTTAAATGATTATCTGCTCCATTTTGCCAGTCGCCATAATCGTTTGCTAGGTTCGATACAATTTGTAGAATAACAGTTGTTATCAATCCCCAAATAAAAACATTGATATGAAAATCCAACCCACTTGCCCGGGAAAATGCACTACCAAAAAACACACAGGATAATGCCAATGGTAAAGTACGTAAACGCGCTGCTTCAATCCATTTTTTCATGCCACTAAGGTATTGTTTAACCCTTTAAAACTTTATAAAATAACCATAATGAACCTAAAAAACCATTAATGTCCGATAATTGATTTGTTTAATCAAGAAATTATTAGCTATGAGTTGTCTGAAAAGCCAAACTTTAATCAGGTGGTAATAATGCTTAAAAAGGCTTTTTGCAACACTAAAATAAGCAAGAAGCTGCTATTACACTCTGATCAAGGTTGGCAATATCAACATTTATTAAAACAAAATGGAATCATTCAAAGCATGTCTAGAAAAGGGAATTGTTTAGACAATGCTATCATTGAAAACTTCTTTGGAATCTTAAAATCTGAATTATTTTACCTTAAAAAGTACAAGTCAATCCAAGAATTGAAAGAGGAAATTAACGAGTATATCTATTATTACAACAACGATAGACTCAAACTGAATTTAAATGGAATGAGCCCGATACAATATCGAGCTCATTATGAAATTAAAAATTAAATTTGTCTACCTTTTTGGGGGCAGTCCATAATGGCAACCCTTTTTTTTGGAATAATCTATAACTATTAAAAATCTCCTTGTAAGATTTTAATTAAATCAATAATAGCCCATACACCACAACCTCCAGCAGTAAGGATAAATAAAATATTTGCACCAACTGGTTTCTTTTTGTACCATCTGTGAGCTGCAAAAGCGCCTAAAAAGAACCACAATGCTAGTGTTATCCACATTTCATTGTCTGGAGCTGCTGTTTTATTTAGCTCTTTGGTAGCTTTTTTAAGCTCTTTAAATTCTGCTTTAGTTTCCGTAGTTGAAACATTAGTTGTAGAAACTTTGTCAGAAGCCTTTACTTCAGTTTTGTCTGTTTTCTTTGCAGTGTTTACTGGAAACGAAGCATAAACGGAAACCGATGCAAGTGAAATGCATACGGTTAAGGTCAATAATAATTTTTTCATTTTTTGTTTTTAAGAATATTTGAACCAAATATAAAAAATACAATCTTTGTGCAATGAAAAAACAACGTTTTTTTAAAATATTATTTTGGGTTGTATTTAATTTATTGAATTATAGTTTGTTAGGCCAGCCGAATAAAATTGAGTTTATTGGAGCCTTAGAAACTAAAGAACATCAAGTAATCACATACAAACTTAGTTTATCGGTTTATTCAAATGGAGATGTAACTGGCACCACAATAACCGATTTTTATGGAAAAAACAGTACCGAATCTAAGATTGTAGGGAAATTAAATAAAGCAAACAATCTACTAAGTTTTAGGGAAATTTCGAATATCCGTACAAAATCAAAAGCCGAAGCAAGTGACTTTTGTTACATCCATGTTAGTAATTTATTGCTTGAAACGAAAAATGATAAAGCAGTTATTAATGGGAAATTTAAAGGTTATTTCCCGAATGGAAATGTGTGTGCTGAAGGAAAGATTTTTTTAGTGAGTGCAACTATTTTAGAGAAATTGAACATAAATGAAGAATTTATCGCTGTTTTGAATGATACAATAGGCTCTAAAGAGATATTTGACGATAAAACAATTACTGCCAATTCTATCAAAAATTATATAAATCCAAGTAAGCAATTAGCAAATGATGAATTACTTGCCGTAAAATGGAATTCTAAAACTATTCGAATTGATGTTTGGGATAGTTATCAGGAAGACCATGATCAGATAAATATTTACATGAATGAAAAGTTAGTGCATAAAGCTGTTGAGTTAAAAGGTCGTAAACAAAGTTTTGAATTTACGTTCGAAACAGAAAAATGCGTGATTAAAATTGAAGCAATTAACGAGGGTACATCTCCACCAAATACTGTTAATGCAAACCTTATTGATGATGGAATTATTCAACCCTTTATTACTAAATTAAAAAAGGGTCAATCTGCTTCTATAGAAATCTCGAGAAATGCTAAATAAACAATATACTATACTTCAAAGAAAGCGACTGGTAGTTGTGTTTTTAGCTGTGTTAACGGTTGCTTTTTTGTATTTACTTTATCTTCCTGCTAATTTGTTCGATGAAGGAGAATCAATGTGCTTTTCTGTTTTGTTTTTCAACCAAACGTGTTATGGATGTGGTTTGACTAGAGGAATTCAACATTTAATCCATTTAGATTTTGAGAAAGCGTATGCTTTTAATAAATTATCGTTTGTAGTTTTTCCATTGGCGATTTATGTAATACTTTCTGAAGCCAAAAAATATGTACAGAAAGCAGACCGTGATAGTAAGAATAAATAAGGGCTAAATGATGACTTAGATAGAATGCATATGACATTGCTTTGTAACATTTAAAAAGGATAAAACAAAAAAACCGCCATATAGGCGGTTTTTTTGTTTATAACTCAACAAGATTAAAGTTTCTGTTTGATTTCAACTTTTTCAAAACCTTCAATGATATCGTCAACTTGGATATCGTTAAAACCTAATATGTTTAAGCCACACTCGTAACCAGCATTAATTTCTTTAACATCATCTTTATAACGTTTAAGCGATTCTAATTCACCGGTATGGATAACAATTCCGTTACGAACAACGCGAATTTTAGTGCTTCTATGTACTTTACCATCTAAAACTAAGCAACCAGCAATGGTTCCCACTTTAGAAATTTTAAATATTTCGTTGATACGAACATTACATACAATTTTTTCTTCGAATTTAGGAGCAAGCATGCCTACCATGGCGCTCTTAATTTCGTCAATTGCATCGTAAATAATTGAATATAAGCGGATATCAATTTCTTCTTGCTCAGCCAATTTACGTGCTGATGGAAGAGGACGCACTTGGAAACCTATAATGATAGCATCCGATGCTGTTGCAAGCAATACATCGCTTTCTGAAATCTGTCCAACCCCTTTATGGATGATATTAACCTGAATTTCAGGCTTACTTAAACGTTGTAGAGAGTCTGCAAGCGCTTCAACAGAACCATCCACATCACCTTTTACAATGATGTTAAGTTCTTTAAAGTCGCCTATAGCTAAACGTCTTCCAATTTCATCAAGAGTAATATGCTTCTTGGTACGAATACCTTGTTCGCGTATTAATTGTTGACGCTTGGTTGCAATGTCTTTTGCTTGTGCTTCTTCTTCTGTTTGATAGAATTTTTCTCCAGCTTGAGGTGCTCCTGAAAAACCTAATACTTGCACTGGAACTGATGGACCGGCAGATTTTATTCTTACTCCGCGCTCATTCGCCATTGCTTTAATTTTAGCATAATGCTGTCCAGCAAGGATAACATCTCCAACATATAAAGTACCGCCTTGAACAAGCAGGGTTGTAATAATACCTTTTCCTTTATCAAGTGTTGCTTCGATAACTGTACCAGAAGCACGTTTTTTAGAGTCAGCTTTTAATTCTAAAATTTCTGCTTCTAACAATATTTTTTCTAATAGAGCATCGATATTCAATCCCTTTTTAGCAGAGATTTCTTGCTCTTGGTATTTACCACCCCACGATTCTACCAATAAATCCATTTGTGATAATTGCTCACGGATTTTATCAGGGTTAGCACCGTCTTTATCAATTTTGTTATATGCAAAAACAATAGGAACACTAGCCGCTAAAGCGTGGCTAATGGCTTCGCGCGTTTGAGGCATGATTGAATCATCCGCTGCAATTACAATAACAACGATATCGGTAACCTTAGCTCCACGTGCACGCATTGCTGTAAACGCTTCGTGACCAGGAGTATCTAAGAAAGTAATTTTCTTTCCGTTTTCTAACTTAACCTCGTATGCACCAATGTGTTGTGTAATTCCACCTGCTTCTCCACCAATTACGTTTGTTTTACGTATATAGTCAAGTAACGATGTTTTACCGTGGTCAACGTGACCCATAATGGTAACAATAGGAGGTCTAGATTGTAAATTTTCTGGATTGTCTACTTCTTCTAAATTATCTAATTCAGCATCAGCACTAACAAATTCAACGGTAAACCCAAATTCATCCGCAACAATTTGGATAGTTTCAGCATCTAAACGTTGGTTAATAGAAACCATCAAACCTAGTGTCATACAAGTAGAGATAACATCAGTTACACCTACATCCATTAACTGTGCAAACTCCGAAGTGGTTAAAAATTCGGTTGTTTGTAATATTTGGTTTTCGCCCTCCTCTACACTTTCGCTATTGCGATTGTGATGACGAGTTCGTTTATCTTTTTTATGCTGTTGGCGAGATGCGCCTTTCTTACCAGATCCGCCTTGTAAGCGAGCTAAAGTAGCTTTAATCTGATCTTGAATTTCCTTTTCAGTTGGTTCAGGTTTAGTAAATACTTTGCCTGTTCCTCCTGTTCCTGGTGCTCCAGGTTTGTTAAATGGCGGTCTGGCTCCTCCAGGTTTGTTAAATGGCGGCCTGGCTCCACCAACTCCACCCGGTTTATTACCTTGATATCCTGTTCTAGGAGCTCCAGGTGCTGCTGGAGCTCCTGGAGCTTTTGGCGCTTCTTTGCGCTTGCGCTTGCGTTTTCCTAATGCACCTTCTGCTGAGCTTGCAACTGGAACGCTTTTCTTCTTTTCAAATTGACTAAGGTCAATTTTACCAAGAATAGTTGGTCCTTTTAGTGTACCAGCTTTTGCACGGATAACATCTTCATCTTCCTCGCCTTTAGGTGTTTCTGTTATTTCAGCTTTTATTTCAGAAACTTTTTCAATAGGTTTTATATCAACCTTATCTTTAGTTTTCTCAACTTTTGGAGTCTCTTTCTTTGATTCTGTAGTTTTTACACTTTCAGATTCAGAAACTTTTTCGAGAGTTGCTTTAGTATGTTTTTTTTCAACTTCAACAATAGGAGTAACCGTTTCTTTTATTTCTTGAACTACTGGTTTATCAACAATAGGAGTTGTTTCTGCAATAGGTTGTTCAGCTTTTGGAGTTTCAATAACCGGAGTTTCCTCTTTAGGAATAGATGCTTCTTCAACTTTTACTGGAGTAGCAGATTCTGTTTTTACCGCTTCAGTTTTAGGCTTATTCCCTTTTTTAGGTTTATTAAGGGTAGACAAATCTATTGTTCTGATGACATTTAAACCACTCTTATCTGCTGTAGCCTCGGGGGTTGGCTCAGTTTCTAGGGTAGATTTAGGGCTTTCTTCGGTTTTAGAAATTTCAGGGGTTGCTTCTACTTTAGATTCAACTGTTTTTTCAACATGAGTTTGAGTGTCAAAATTCTTTATTAGAATTTCTCTAGGCTCATCCTCTTCGGTTGGAGTACTGGTTGTTTTATTTTTTTCAACGATAGAAACGTCTTCTCTATGGCTTCTGCCAATTTGAATTTTCGAAGCTTTCTCGCGAATTTCTTTATCTGCATGGTATTCTGATACCAGCATTCTATACTGGTTATCGTTCAACATGGCATTCGGATTCCTATCAATAGGAGTGCCCTTTGTGGTTAAGAATTCAACGATGATATCCAGCGTTACGTTAAATTCTTTGGCTGCTTTTAAAAGTCTGACTTTATTTGATTCTGACATTGGTTCCCCCTTTTTTACTAAATTTTAATTCTAATCAAATAGTTATTCAAATTCAGCTTTAATAATTTTAATTACATCGTTTACGGTTTCTTCCTCTAACTGAGTACGTTTAACCAATTCAGCGAATCCTAAATCGATTACTGAACGCGCTGTATCGCAACCAATAGATTTTAATTCGTCAATTATCCAGCCTTCTATTTCGTCTGCAAACTCTTCAATGTCGATGTCATCATCTTCATCGTCAGTATCGCGATAAACGTCAATTTCGTAACCTGTTAATTTTGCAGCAAGTTTGATATTATGACCACCTTTTCCGATGGCTAATGAAACTTGATCTGGTTTTAAATAAACGCTAGCGCGCTTAGTTTGTTCGTCAAGCGTTAACGAAGTTATTTTAGCAGGACTTAATGCACGTGTAATGTATAATTGAATGTTATTGGTGTAGTTAATAACATCAATGCTTTCATTTCTTAATTCACGAACAATTCCATGAATACGTGAACCTTTCATTCCAACGCATGCTCCTACTGGATCAATTCTATCGTCATACGACTCAACAGCTACTTTAGCTCTTTCGCCTGGCTCTCTAACTATTCTCTTAATAACAATTAAACCATCAAAAATTTCGGGAACTTCTTGCTCTAATAATTTTTCTAAGAAAGCAGGATCGGTACGCGAAACAATAATGCGTAGGTTGTTATTGTGTATTTCAACGCGTTTAATTACAGCACGGATGTTTTCGCCCTTTTTGTAAAAATCGCTATTGATTTGTTCTTCTTTTGGAAGTATTAATTCTGTTTTGTTATCAGAAGAGTCTAAAAGCAACAACTCTCTTTTCCAAATCTGGTAAACTTCGCCAGTAATTACTTCGCCAACTCTTTCAGAGAAACGCTTATAAATGCTGTCTTTTTCTAACTCCATAATTTTTGAAGCTAGAGTTTGACGAGCAGCTAACACAGCTCTTCTTCCAAAATCTATTAAGCGGATTTCATCAACTACTTCATCGTCTTCTTCGAAAGAAGGATCGATTTTTTTAGCATCTGAAAGCATAATTTTATCCGCATCCCAGATATCTTCTGAGTTATCGTCAACAACGGTACGTGTACGCCATATTTCCATGTCGCCTTTGGCATCGTTGATGATGATATCGCAATTTTCGTCTGTGCCGAATTTTTTACGAATCATACTGCGAAAAACCTCTTCCAGCACACGAATCATCATGGCACGGTCGATGTTCTTATTGTCTTTGAACTCCGAAAAGGATTCAATCAGATCAAGATTTTTCATATCTCCCGACTTGTTAAATTATTTAAAAGATAGAACAATTTTTGCTTCATTTATTTCAGAAAATGGAATACTTTTTTCCGTTACCGTTTTTAGTTTTCCTTTTCCTTCTGTTATTTCTAAGTTTAACTCTGTTTCGTTGCACGAAACTAAAATTCCACTCATTTTTTCGTTTTGTTTGGTAGTGATGTCAAACGTTCTGCCCATATTTTTTGGAAACTGACGCGGAATAACCAACGATTGCTCAATACCAGGTGATGAAACGGTAATATCGTATAAATCTAGTTCTACGCCCGCTTCGGTTAAATGAAAGCGTAAATCTCTACTAACAGCTGTACAATCTTCAATTGAAACCCCAATATCGCCATCTAAAAAAATCTCAATACTCTTCTTATCCTCTTTAAAAAGAAGTTTCACTAAAAAAATAGGGCTATCTGCCATTTTAGCCGCTAGTATTTCATTTATTAATGATTTTAAGTTCATGTACATCTATAAAAAGAGGGGACTATGCCCCCTCTTATACCATTTCGCGTGCAAAGATATAAATTTTTTGTTGAAAAAACGCGACAATATGTTGAAAACCTTAGTTTATCAAAAAGTTAAGTTGACTTTTTTGGGCTTCCGTAGCATTTGTTTTTTTATCGTAAGCCAAACGAATGCTCGGAGTTTGTTCTAAGATAGCGATAAATTCGCGTATTTCGCCAGATCTAAATACATTTACTTTTGCTTGATATCCAATAGGTTTACCTTTTAGTAAACCAGAAAAATCTTTCATTTGCATTTGATTTACAGAAATTATTTGGTCGTTAACATAAAATCCAGCTTTTTCAGCGGGAGAGTTATGCATTATTCCTAAAATAACGCCAGTTGCCGAAATATTTGCACCAAAATAAGACTCAGTAGTTTGACTGTTAGCTTGATTTATCTGTATGCCAACTTTATTAAACCATTCGTTATAATTTAACGAATCGGTTCCGTTAACGCATTTGTTGAAAAAAGGATCTAATGATTTACCAGCAATTTTTTCAGCGGTTGTTTTAAATTCTTCATCTGTATACCCTCTTCCTTTTTTTAGATAGAAATCTTGGTAAAGCGTTCTAAATAAATCATCGAGTTTGGATTTTCCAGAAGTTGCATCAATTAGCTCAATATCTAAAAGCATTCCTAAAACGGTGCCCTTAGTGTAATAAGAAATTGTAGCATTTGCCGAGTTCTCGTAAGTGCGGTAAAATTTTATCCAAGCATCTAAACTGCTTTCCGAAACAGATTGCACTCTAGCTCCAATGGTATTAGTTACTGACTGGCAATCGGTTAAAATGGCATTCAGATATTCTTTTTCAGATGTAATTCCTGCGCGTTTAAGCAAAAGGTTATCATAATAACTTGTAAATCCTTCGGCCACCCAAAGCATGGAGGTATAATTCTCTTTTTCATAATCGAATGGGCCAAGAGCAATTGGGCGCAGGCACTTAACATTCCAGAGGTGAAAATATTCATGAGCAACTAATCCAAGCAATCCTTTGTAACCCTCGTCTGTAGTCCAAGCAGAGTTTTTTACTTGTATAGTGGTTGAATTTAAGTGTTCAAGTCCGCCACCACCTTCGTTTAAACTGTGAATAATAAACGTATAGTTTTTACAAGGATGAGTATTGAATATTTTAACGCATTGGTCAACAATTTTAGTGATGTCCTTTGATAGTTTGTCTTTATCAACGGTAGCATTTCCAAATACACCCACTGTATGAGGAATGCCAGCTGCTTGAAATGTAAAAATCTGTTGGTTTCCAATTTCAATCGGACTATCGGCAAGTAAATCGTAATTATCAATAACGTAAGCCCATTTATCGCCATTGTTTGGGATTAATCCAACGCTTATTTGTTTAAATTCTTTATAAGGTGTGATATTTAGCTTTAATGATTCATTCATCCGCTCATCTACATACATAAAAACACTGGTGCCATTTATGTATGCATGTTCGATATCTAAAAAACTGGTTCTAACTGATAATTCGTAGGCATAAACTTTGTATTTAAATGTAAAAGCAGCTTTTTTCTGAGTATTTACCTTCCAGGTGTTTTTAGATATTTTTACTACAGATAAATCTTTATTATCTGCAAAGGCAGAAACGCCTTCAACATGCCTCGGAAACTCGCGAATTAAATAAGAACCGGGAGCCCAAACAGGCATTTTTAGTAAAACCTCGTTTTTTTTATTTCCAGCAATATCAATACTAACCTCATAAATATGCGTATTTGGGTTTGGCATAGATAATCGATAGGTGATACTCGGTTCAGACGCTTTTGCTTTAAAAGCAAGGGATAAAACCATAAAAAGTAAAATCTTTTTCATGGCTTCAAATTTATAAGGAATGTTGAATTAGATGTAAAATAATAATTGGGATGGATGCATCCAATTATTATTTCTAGGGTTGAATGTTTTTACTTTTTTAATAAATCTCTTATCTCGCCTAATAAAACTTCTTCATTTGAAGGCGCTGGAGGTGCAGAAGGTGCTGTATCTTCTTTCTTCTTCATGGAGTTTAAGCTTTTAATCAGCATAAACATTACAAAAGCAACCACCAAAAACTCGATAGATACGGTTATGAATGTTCCATATTTTACTACTAATTCAGGAATTGCTTCTGTAACCACATTCCCATCAACATCTTTTATAGCATCTTTCGAGACTTTAAGAATGTATTTCATGTCGTTGAAATCTACTCCCCCTGTAATCATACTCACCAAAGGCATAAAAACGCCATCGATAAAAGCAGAAACTACTTTACTAAAACCAGCTCCCATTACAAACGCCACCGCCATATCAACAAGGTTGCCTTTCATTGCAAAATCTTTAAATTCCTTTACGAATCCCATATTTTTATATTTAATGAAATCTAAATTAGAAATAATTTGTGATAATTAATCTTTGGTAGTGGTTTTATGGGATTGAAATTCATCAAATTAAAAAGATACTTAGCCAAATTTACATATCCATTATTTGTTATGTAGCTTTGCGACAAACGTTGAAATAAACCCTTATGTTTTTTGAATTTACAGAAGAGCAGCTAATGATTCAACAAGCTGCACGCGACTTTGCACAAACTGAATTATTACCTGGAGTTATAGAAAGAGATAACGAACAGAAATTTCCGAAAGAGCAAATTAAGAAATTAGGCGAATTGGGAATGATGGGAATTATGGTTGATCCTGCATACGGTGGAGCAGGAATGGACACCATTTCTTACGTGCTAATGATGGAGGAGATTTCAAAAATTGATGCTTCAGCATCGGTTTGTTTATCTGTAAATAACTCGTTAGTTTGTTGGGGTTTAGAAGCTTTTGGATCTGAATTTCAAAAACAAAAGTATTTAACACCCTTAGCTAAAGGCGAACGTATAGGGGCATTTTGTTTAAGCGAACCAGAAGCTGGTTCGGATGCAACATCGCAACGCACCACTGCTGTTGATATGGGCAATCATTACCTAGTTAACGGTACAAAAAACTGGATTACTAACGGAAACAGCGCAGGAATATATATAGTAATTGCACAGACGGATGTTGAAAAGCGCCATCGTGGAATTAATGTGCTAATTATTGATCGTGAAATGGAAGGTGTGACGGTTGGTAAAAAAGAAGATAAAATGGGTATTCGTGGTTCTGATACACATTCAATCATGTTTACCAATGTTAAAGTTCCGAAAGAAAATAGAATTGGAGAAGAAGGCTTCGGTTTTAAATTTGCTATGAAAACCTTAGATGGTGGAAGAATTGGAATTGCTGCTCAAGCCTTAGGAATAGCTTCAGGTGCACTAGAATTATCGGTTAAGTATGCTAAAGAGCGCAAAGCTTTTGGTACTGAAATCATGAACCACCAAGCAATTCAGTTTAAAATTGCTGATATGGCTACCCGTATTGAAGCTGCTCGCCTTTTAATTTTCAAGGCAGCATCGTTAAAAGATGAAAAGAAAGATTACCATCGTGCAGCAGCTCAAGCAAAATTATTTGCATCTGAAACGGCAATGTGGGTGAGTACTGAGGCTGTTCAAATTCATGGCGGTTACGGTTATGTTAAAGAATACCATGTTGAGCGCATGATGCGCGATGCAAAAATTACTCAGATTTACGAAGGAACTAGCGAAGTGCAACGTATTGTAATTGCACGTGATGTTTTAAAATAAATATTTATTGGACTGCCCCCAAATAGTTAGACACTATTTTGGGGCAGCCCATAGGAGGCCTTTTTTATTGTTTATCGGACATTAATGATTTTAATTATACGTTTACTGATGAATTATATAATAATCCAAAAGAATTTGATAAAAATAATGACAAAAAGTTTACAGAAATAAAAGCCATAAGAATACATGGTACAATTAATGACAAAGATAAAAATCCTGTAATATTTGGATTTGGAGATGAGCTTGATGATGACTATAAAGCCATTGAAAAGCTTAACAACAACGATTATCTCGAAAACATTAAATCAATAAACTATTCAGAAACAACTAATTATAAAAATCTCCTTAATTACATTAATGGCGATTCATATCAAATTTTTATTTTCGGGCACTCTTGTGGAATATCAGACAGAACCTTATTAAATACACTATTTGAACATGATAATTGTGCTTCTATTAAAGTCTTTTACCATCAAAAAGAAAATAGTGATAATTACATTGATATAATAAAGAATATATCTAGAAATTTTAATGATAAAAGAAAAATGAGAGACCGTGTTGTTAATAAGAGTTACTGTGAAAAACTTGCCTAAAATTTCAACATCGCAATTTTAGATAAAAAGCTTTAATTTTTTTGAAATTCCTACGCTTTAAATATCTTAATTATTAGTTTTATCATTGCTTAATTATTAAATCATACTTCAAATACCGATGTGGAAAACCCTATTTAACTCTAAGTTTATCCACAATTGGGTACCAATACCCCTGAATTTATCAACGCGTAGATATACTCAAATAGTGAACAAGTTTTTGGCAATGTGTATAACTAAAAAGCCTACCTAAAAAGTGTGGAAAGTGGTGGAAAGAACGCTAGTCAATCCACAATAAAAACTAATAACCTAAAAAATTAGTTATCCAATTTTAGGTTGTTAACGAGTGTTAATTGTTTAATAAAAAAAAGGGTTAATTCCAATGTAAAATTAATGTTACCTAAATGTAAACTTCAAGTACTCAATAAAATCAAAATAAGTTATACGAAACTTATAAAAAAGTTAATCTGTTTATCGCAATGTATACATCATGTGGATAACCAACTTAACAATGTTATTTGGTAATTTTACAATAGGAAAGCTAAATAGTTTTCAACCTTTCCACAGCCTTTATTACTACTATTAACTCTTTTAAAAAAATATAATAATGTTATTAACTAAAGAAGCTTCGGCTTTTCAAAATTTGGAGGCTAAGGGTTTTCTAGACCTTGCAATCGACCCAGAAATAGATATTTTTGAGGAAGTTATTAAACTGAAAAAAGAGAAAAATGCCATCATCTTAGCCCATTACTATCAAACTGCTGATATACAAGACATAGCCGATTTTTTAGGCGATAGTTTAGCATTATCGCAAAAAGCAGCTAAAACCGATGCAGATATCATCCTTTTTGCTGGAGTTCATTTTATGGCAGAAACTGCAAAAATATTATCACCCAAAAAAAAAGTGCTTCTTCCCGATTTAAAAGCGGGTTGCTCGTTAGCTGATTCAGCACCAACAGCAGCTTTTAAAGCTTTCAAAGAAAATCACCCTGATCATACCATCATAACCTACATCAATTGTACTGCAGAAATTAAAGCATTAAGCGATATAATTTGTACCTCAAGCAATGCAGAACATATTGTGAATAGTTTGCCAAAAGATGCGAAAATAATTTTTGCTCCAGATAAAAACTTAGGAAGATACATTGCCAAAAAAACTGGAAGAGACATGTTGCTTTGGGATGGATCGTGCCAAGTACATGAAATATTTAGTTTAAAAAGAATAGCGGCATTAAAAGCAGAATATCCAAGTGCAGAGTTAGTGGCTCATCCAGAATGTGAAGAACCGATTTTGCAAATGGCAGAATTTATTGGATCTACAACTGGAATATTAAATTACGTTACAAAGAGTCTAAAAACTACGTTTATTGTAGCCACAGAAACAGGAATAATACATCAAATGGAAAAACAAAATCCTAATAAAAAATTTATTCCGGCACCACCAGAAAACGAATGTTCGTGCAACGATTGTCCACACATGAAACTTAATACGTTAGAAAAGATATATTTAGCGTTGAAATACGAAAAGCCAGAAATTTTGATGGATGAAAAATTACGCCAAAAAGCGTATCTTCCGATCCAACGAATGCTGGATTTATCGGCATCATTATAGGTTATGGAAAAAGATTGGATAGCATACGAAGTCTTTAAAATTTTAGACGAAACAAGCAACACAAAGCGTTTCTTTTTTAAGATTCCCGAAGGTATTGACTTTGATTTTAGTCCAGGGCAGTTTGTTACATTGGATTTACCAATACACGAAAGCCCAAAAAAAAGACTTAGAAGTTATTCTATTGCATCGCCACCTGATACCAAAGATCATTTTGAGTTGTTGATAGTTTTAAATCCTGAAGGAGCTGGAACACCTTATTTATTTAACGAGGTTAAGGTGGGTTCGAAAGTTTTAGCATCTAAACCCCTCGGAAAATTCATCCTTCCTAAAACACTCGAGAAAGAAATTTGCTTTGTGTGCACAGGAACAGGAATTGCCCCATTCAGATCAATGATACAACACATTTACATTAATAATTTATCAGATATAAAAATTACGTTAATTTTTGGTACGCGATTTCAAAAAGATCTTTTGTACGTGAACGAAATGCTTGATTATGCTAAAGTAAACTCAAATTTTACGTTTATACCCATTTTAAGTAGAGAAAATGGAACGGAATGGAGCGGTGAACGCGGCTATGTGCACTCTGTGTACGAAAGAATTTACCAAACTAAACAACCAGCCTCATTTTATTTATGTGGGTGGAAAGACATGCTATTAGAAGCCCGCAAACGACTTCAAGAAATTGGATATACCCGTGACGACATTCATCTTGAATTATACGGTTAATTCTAATCTTACGTAATATTATAATTATTTTTGCACCCTATTTAAACTTATGCCTGAGTATAACTCTATAGTTTTTTCGAAATTACCAAGTATTAAAACGAGTATATTTTCTGTCATGACAAAGATGGCCGAAGATCATCAGGCTATAAATTTAGCTCAAGGTTTCCCTGATTTTAATTGCGACAATAGATTAATTGATTTGGTAACAAATTATATGAAAAAAGGGTATTACCAATATGCTCCTATGCCTGGTATTATGCCCATTCGCGAACAAATTGCTATAAAAACCGAAGAACTTTATCAAACAAAATATAATCCTGATACTGAAATAACCATAACTGCAGGAGCTACTCAAGCAATTTTTACTGCTATTGGAGCTTTTGTTAGAGAGGGCGATGAAGTAATTGTGATTGAACCCGCTTACGATTGTTATGTGCCGGCAATTAAACTTCACGGAGGAAATCCGGTATTTATTGAACTTCAAGCTCCAGAATTTAAATACAATTGGGAAATAATTAAAAGAGCGATTAATCAGCATACCAAAATGATTATCGTAAATAACCCCATGAACCCGGTTGGGAGGGTTTTTTCATCTGAAGATATTGCTGAGCTTGAAAAATTAACTGAAAACACTGACATCATTATCTTAGCGGATGAAGTGTATGAGCATATTGTTTTTGATGCCAAAAAACATTTGAGTTTAGCAAAAAGCGACAGCTTAGCTGCCCGCAGCATCATTGTTTCATCTTTTGGGAAAACGTATCACACCACTGGTTTAAAATTAGGGTATTGTATGGCACCCGAAAAATTGATGAGAGAGTTTAGAAAAGTACATCAATACAATGTTTTTTCTGTGAATACTACCCTTCAGTATGCTTATGCTGATTTAATGAAAGAGAAAGATTTGTATTTAGAACTAAGTGCATTTTATCAACAAAAGCGTGACTATTTCTGCAACTTATTAAAAGAAACGCGTTTTAAAGTTACTCCAACTCAAGGTACTTATTTTCAAGTGGTTGATTATTCTGAGATAAGCGATATGCAAGATTTAGACTTTGCCAATTATTTGGTTAAAGATCATAAAGTAGCATCTATTCCCTTATCTCCTTTTTTTCATATCAAATCAAAAAGCCCATTATTGAGGTTATGTTTTGCTAAGAACAACGATACCATAGAAATGGCGATTAATAAGCTATGCAAAGTTTAAATGTAGCTTTTTTTCAGTTTGATATTGCTTGGGAAAACCCAGAATTAAATAGGAATAAAATTGATTCCTATTTATCAAACGCAGATTTAAATGAAATTGACTTATTGCTATTACCTGAAATGTTCAATACAGGTTTTAGCATGAACACCATCGAAACGGCAGAAACCATGAATGGATTTACTGTTAGTTGGATGCTTGAGAATGCAAAAAAATACAATACCAGTTTTGCAGGTTCATTGGCAATTGTTGAAAACAAAAAAGTTTATAACCGACTAGTTGTAGCACAACCCGATGGAAAAATCGACTTTTACGATAAACGCCATTTGTTTGTTTTAGGCAACGAACAACATAATTTTGAGCCCGGAAGCCAACAATTAGTTTTAAATATCAAAGGGTTTAACGTATCATTTTTTGTTTGTTACGATCTGCGTTTTCCGGTTTGGTGTAGAAATGGAAATGAAAACCCATCAGACCTGTATGTATTTGTTGCCAATTGGCCAGATCAACGCGCCCTTGCTTGGAAAACGCTGTTATGCGCTCGCGCCATAGAAAATCAAACCAATGTAATTGGCTTAAATAGAATTGGAGAGGATCCTTTTAATAATACACACAACGGTAACAGCTTTGCTTTTAATTTTGAAGGCAAAATATTAATTGAAGCTAAAAATGAAGAGTTTTTGTACAGATGTTCTTTTTCTAAAACAGAAATTGAAACCTATAGAACAAATTTTCCGTTTAGAAGCAGTGCAGATAAATTTAATATCGAAATATGATTGAAGATCAATTCAAATGGAATAAATTAATGAATTATGTGGAGGAGAATTTCCACAAAAAACCGGACTTAGAAGCTATATTATTCTTGATTGGGGTAGATGAGCTAGGAAAAGGTCCTAGAAAGTTTTCTAAAGAGGAAAAACAAGATTTAATGCATATTGGGACTTGCAAAGTATTGAGCTATTCGGGATATTATTCGCTTCAAGTAAGAGATACCGAAGGTTGGCCCCACTATAAAACAGAAAAGAAAATGGTTACCTATGGTTTAAACGAACAAGAAACCATTATTAAAGCCCATGTAATCCATTATTTCGAAGAATTAGGCGTTATTTAAATGTAATTTTACAATCGTATGCATAAATATTTTTTTATTCTAATTTCATTGTTCTTTTTTGGGAGAGTTAATGCTCAAAATAAGACTGTAGTTACACAGGCTAAAAAAACTAAAGATGTTTTGGTTGAAGTATCAACTATACACGGAAAAATGGTTTTTAAACTTTACAATGAAACGCCATTGCATAAAGCCAATTTTATTAAATTAACGAAAGAAGGTTTTTTTAACGATTTGCTTTTTCATAGAATTATCCGTGAATTTATGATTCAAGGTGGTGATCCAGATTCAAGAACTGCAGTTCCAGGGCAGCAATTAGGAAATGGTGGTCCAGGATATAACGTTTCTGCTGAATTTAACGACAAGTTTATTCATAAAAAGGGAGCATTATCTGCGGCACGTATGGGAGACTATGTAAATCCAAAAAAAGAATCATCGGGTAGCCAGTTTTATATCGTACAAGGAAGAAAATATAGCGATTCTGAATTATCGAATTTCGAACAGCAAACTTCAATAAAATACACTTCTGAGCAACGTATTGCATATAAAACCTTAGGTGGTACGCCTCATTTAGACAGAAATTATACTGTTTTTGGAGAAATGATTTCAGGTTTTGAAGTTCTTGATAAATTAGCATCAGTTCCTACACAGCCTGGCGATCGCCCTGTAGAGAATCTTAAAATGCAAATTAAAATGCTAAAATAATTCATGCTGAATATAATATCATATAACGTAAATGGTTTACGAGCAGCCATGACCAAAGGTTTTGTGGATTGGGTAAAATTAGAAAATCCAGACGTGTTGTGCTTGCAAGAAATTAAAGTAAATGAAAATCAAATTGATTTAACATCATTTCATGATTTAGGATATTATACGTATTTATTTTCTGCAGAAAAAAAAGGATATAGTGGAGTTGCTATATTTTCTAAATTAAAACCAAACGCTATAGTGTATGGCGTTAACAATGCCAAATACGATGCAGAAGGAAGAACTATTCGCCTCGATTTCGATAATTTTTCGGTTGTAAGCTTGTATTTACCTAGTGGAACCACCGGAGATATTCGCCAAACGTTTAAATATGAGTGTTTAGATTTTTATCACGATTATTTTAATGCACTAAGAAGCGAACTCCCGAATTTAATTGTGGCAGGCGATTATAATATCTGTCATGAAGAGATAGATATTCATAATCCTAAATCAAACGTAAATTCTTCTGGGTTTTTACCAGAAGAGAGGCAATGGTTTACTAAATTTTTAAATACTGGTTGGATTGATTCATTCAGGCATTTAAATAAAGAAGCACATCATTATTCTTGGTGGACTTTTAGAGCTGGAGCAAGAGCAAACAACAAAGGTTGGAGAATAGATTACCATATAATAACTGAATCGCTAAAACCAAGATTATTAAGAGCAAGGATTTTGCCTACAATTGTACATTCAGATCATTGTCCTGTTAAAATTGAAATAGCAAAATAGTGAACAACAATTCATTACTCCAAAAGCTAGAATTATTTATCAGAAAATATTATAAAAATCTGATAATAAAAGGGTTATTATTAACCTTTGCATGGTTACTTATGCTTTTTTTAGTAATGGCTTTATCCGAATATGTATTGAAATTTGATACAACATTCAGAACTATTTTATTTTTCGGGTACATTTCTGTAGCATTAATTATTCTAGTAAAGTATATCGTTTATCCAATTTTAAAACTGAATAAAATTGGTAACCGATTATCACCAGTAGAAGCAAGTAAGATTATTGGTAACCACTTTAGCGATGTATCTGATAAACTCTTAAATACACTTCAATTACAGGAGTTAAATGATTTGCATTCGGACCCATTGTTGGAAGCTAGTATTCTTCAAAAATCAGCAGAATTATCTCCTATTCCATTTTTATCGGTTATACAGTATAAAGAAAACAACAAATATGTACGATGGGTTGCTATACCCTTGTTGGTTATTGCTGCGTTTTTATTTTTAGCACCATCTATAATTACAGAAAGTAGCAAAAGAATTTTGCATCATAACGAAGCCTACATACCTAAAGCACCTTACGAGTATATTATAGAAAATAAAGATTTAGAGGTATTACAAGGACAGGATTTTAAGCTAAATGTGAAATTAGAAGGTGCTGCTTTTCCTGCTGAATTATTTATAAAAGTTGGCGACTTTTCATATAAACTGGAGCGTGCTGCTCCCAATAAATTTAGTTACACGTTTAACAGGGTTAATAAAGGGGTTCAGTTTACTTTTTTTACCGATGAATTTTCTTCGGATGCTTATCAATTAAAAGTGATACCAAAGCCACTTATAAGTAGTCTAAAAGTTCGTTTACATTACCCAAGTTACCTCGGAAAACCTTCTGAAGAAATTAGCAATGCAGGAGATATTCAAGTTCCAGAGGGAACCATAATTACATGGATTTTAAAAGCAACTAATACAGATTCTGTATCATTTAGCTTAGAAGAAAAAAATATCCCAGTTCAACACATTAATAACGAATTCAAAATTAGCTGGAAGGCTAAAAATACAAGTCCTTATCAGATTTTAAGTAGAAACGCATTTAGTAGATTTCCTGATTCTATGTCGTATCAACTTACGGTTATACCCGATTTGTATCCAGAAATTATGGTTGAAGAGCAAAACGATTCTACCAATAGTACAATGCGTTTTTTCAATGGAATTGTTTCGGATGATTATGGAATTAGCCAGCTAAAATTTCATTTTCGTGTAGTTGGAGAAGATGGCAAAGAAGGAGCATTGCAAAGTAAATCGTTATCAATTCAATCATCTGCACGTCAAACGTTTTACCATTATTTTGATGTTTCGCAAGCGAATTTACAACCAGGTCAGGCGCTTAATTATTATTTTGAAGTTTGGGACAACGATGCAGATAATGGTAAAAAATCATCTCGCTCTAGAATATTGACATATAAACTTCCAGATTTTAAACAAATGGAAGAACAGCAGGAAAAAAATAGCGAATCAATAAAAGACCAGTTAAACCAATCTGTTAAGGATGTTAAGGCTTTACAGCAAGAAATCGATAAGATAAAGAAGAGTTTAAATCAAAAGAAAGAACTCTCTTGGGAAGACAAAAAGAGCATAGAGGAAATTAAAAAGAAACAAGAGAAGTTAACCCGAGAAATGAAACAAATTTCTCAGTTAAATAAAGAAAATCTTGAACAAAAAAAGCAATTTAACCAGCTAGAAGAGCAACTTCTTGACAAACAAGATAAGTTACAAGAGATGATGGAAAAGCTGCTTAATGACGATATGAAAAAACTTATGGACGACATCCAACGTATGATGGAAGAAATCAATAAGGACAAATCAAATACCGACCTAGATAAATTAAAGGTAGATAACAAAGAAGTTGAAAAGGAGTTAGACCGAATGTTATCATTTTTTAAGCAACTAGAATTAGAAGAAAAGCTGAATAAAACCACCAATAAATTAGACGATTTAGCGAAAGAACAACAGAAACAAGCAGAACAGTCACAGGATAAAAAATCAGACTCAAAAGATCTTCAAAAAAAGCAAGAAGAACTTAATACCAAGTTTGATGATTTGAAAAAGGATTTGAAGGAAATTGAAAAAGAAAATAAGGAATTGGAAGATCCATCTGAAAAGTTAGATAAGTTAGATGATGGAGCAGATGACATTCAAAAAGATCAAGAAGAATCTTTAGACGATATTAAAAAAGACAACAAAAAACAAGCCTCTCAAAAGCAGAAAAAAGCTGCAGATAAGATGGAAAAAATGTCTGAAAAATTGAAGAAGAAAACTGCTGAAATGGAAATGGATGCTCTACAAGAAGATATGCAATCGCTTCGTAGACTTCTTGAAAACTTGGTAAAGTTTTCTTTTTCGCAAGAAGAAATTATTAAACGACTAAAGGATAACTCAAATTATAGTCCAGTTTATGTTGCTATTGCACAAGATCAATTCAAATTAAAAGACCAAGCGAAGTTGATTGAAGACAGTTTATTTGCTTTATCGAAACGAATTTTACAATTAGAGAGTTTTATTAACAAAGAAATAGGTTTGGTAAATCTTAATATAGAGAAATCAATTCAGGCTTTATCGTTAAGAAATACACCTGAAGTTAAAAACCGTCAACAGTATGTGATGACATCTGTGAATAATTTAGCATTAATGCTTTCAGAAATTTTCGAACAAATGCAACAACAAATGCAGGAGCAGAAGTCTAAAAATAAAGGGGGAGCATGCAAAAAACCAGGTAGTGGCAAAGGCAAGGGGAAAGGAAAATCTGCTTCAGAGTCTTTATCTAAAATGTCTGAGTTGCAAAAGCAATTGAATGAGCAAATGAAGGCAATGAAGAAGGGTATGGAGAATGGTAAGGAGCCAGGAGATAAGCCCGGAAACAGAGGATTAAGTAGTCAGTTTGCTCAAATGGCAGCACAGCAAGAAACCATAAGAAGAGAATTGCAACGCCTTAGCCAAGAATTACAGAAATCGGGAAAGCCAGGAGGGAATGGATTAGATCCAATAACTCGGGAAATGGAAAAAATTGAAAAGGATTTAGTGAATAAAAACTTAAATGTAGAAACGCTAAACCGTCAACAAGAAATATTAACGCGTTTGTTAGAATCTGAAAAAGCTGAAAAAGAGCGCGAGTTTGACAATAAAAGGGAATCGAATACAGCTAAGAATATAGAAAGAAATATTCCATCTGGTTTTGAAGAATACCGCAAGAAAAAAGAAACAGAAATAGAACTTTTACGAACGGTTACTCCAGATCTACATCCTTTTTATAAAAAGAAAGTAGATTCCTATTTTATGAATATCAATAGATAGTATTAAATGAATCAGCACGAAATATCATCCACTTTAGATAATTTAACAGTTATAGATACTATAATTGGTGAGATAAAAGTGCTTACCGATGTTTCAGAATCTTTTGATTTTAGATTCAGGTTGGTATTGGCGGAATTAATAAGCAATGCTATAATACATGGTAATAGATACGATGCCACAAAGAAAATATTTATTGATTTCTTTTTAGTTGAAGGAAAGGTGAAACTATGTATTAAAGACGAAGGTGTAGGTTTTGACCCATTTGTAATTCCAAACCCAACCTCGCTTCAGAATATAGAAAAAGAAGGTGGAAGAGGGATTTATTTAGTGAAAAGCATTTCTGAAGAAATGGAATATTGTAAAAAGGATAACTGTATTTATTTTTCTATTAAACTATGAAGATAAATTTCAATAAAGCAGATATATCTTTTAAAGTAGTAGAACCAAATGTAATACGTACATGGTTTGTAGAAGTTGCTAAGTTGTATCAGAAAAACATACAATCACTAGAGTATATATTTTGTTCTGATGATTTTCTGCATAATATCAATGTGGAATACCTTCAGCACGATGAATATACGGACATTATTACATTTGATCTATCCGAAAAATTAAGTGCTGAATCTATAGATGGGGAGATTTATGTTTCGTTGGATAGGATAGCAGATAATGCAAATGAGTTAAAGGTTTCGTTTCAAGAAGAGTTTTACCGTGTATTAATTCATGGACTACTACATTTATGCGGAGAGAAAGATAAGTCTGAGCCTGAAGTAAATGATATGCGTAAGGCTGAAACAAATGCATTAACTATACTATGTTCCACGTGGAACATAGATAAACAAGGAGTAAAATTTAAAGTAAGTAAGTAAAAATTGTTCCACGTGGAACAATAATATAAGGATGAATAAATTGTACGATGTAATTGTAGTAGGGGCAGGACACGCGGGCTGTGAAGCAGCAACAGCTGCAGCAACCATGGGGTCCAAGGTGTTACTTATTACAATGAATATGCAAACTATTGGGCAAATGTCTTGTAACCCTGCAATGGGAGGAGTAGCCAAAGGGCAAATTGTTAGAGAAATAGATGCACTTGGTGGTTTTTCGGGAATTGTTTCAGACAAAAGTATGATTCAATTTAGAATGCTAAATCTATCTAAAGGACCTGCTATGTGGAGTCCGCGTTCGCAAAACGATCGCATGTTATTTGCAGAGCAGTGGAGATTAGTTTTAGAACAAAATCCAAATGTTGATTTATGGCAAGATATGGTGAATCGCCTTATTGTACAGAACGATGAAGTAACAGGAGTTGAAACTTCATTAGGTGTGGTTTTTTATGCAAAATCGGTGGTGTTAACTAATGGTACATTCTTAAACGGCATCATCCATATAGGAGAAAAGAAATTTGGTGGAGGAAGATCTGGCGAAAAAGCTGCTACTGGAATAACTGAGCAATTGGTTGAATTAGGTTTTGAGTCTGGCCGAATGAAAACAGGTACTCCACCGCGTTTAGATGGAAGAACCATTAATTATTCTGTTATGGAAGAACAAAAGGGTGATGAAAATCCTGGAAAGTTTTCTTATAGCACTGATACAGTACCTTTGAAAGTGCAAAGAAGCTGCTGGGTTACCTATACTAACGAAAAAGTTCACAATATTTTAAGACAAGGTTTTGATCGGTCTCCTATGTATTCAGGTAGAATACAAGGGTTAGGACCGCGTTATTGCCCATCTATTGAAGATAAAATTAACCGTTTTGCCGAGCGTGAAAGGCATCAATTGTTTGTTGAACCTGAAGGGTGGAACACAGTTGAAGTGTATATAAACGGATTTTCAACTAGCTTACCGTACGAGGTTCAGCAAGAAGCATTGTATTTAGTTCCGGGTTTTGAAAACGTTAAAATGTTCCGTCCTGGATATGCAATAGAATACGATTATTTTCCGCCTACACAGCTGCAAATGACGTTAGAAACGAAAAAAATACAGAACCTGTACTTTGCTGGGCAAATTAATGGAACTACTGGATATGAAGAAGCAGCTTGTCAAGGATTGATGGCAGGGATAAATGCTCACTTGAAAATTACGGAACAAAAGCCATTGATTTTAAGCAGATCAGATGCATATATCGGTGTGTTAATTGATGACCTCGTAAATAAAGGTACTGATGAACCTTACAGAATGTTTACATCAAGGGCAGAGTATAGAATTCTTTTACGTCAAGATAACGCAGATATTCGTTTATCAAAGATTGGTAATGAAATAGGTTTATTGCCTTTACCACGTTATGAGGCTGTTAAAACTAAAACCAAACAAACTGAAGATTTTGTAAACTTTGTAAAGAAAACTTCAGTTTTACCTGCAGAAGTAAATAAATTATTGGCAAGTAAGCTAACTCCTGAAATTGCACAGAGTGTAAAATTAGAGCAATTAGTTTTGCGCCCTCAGTTAAAAATTGCTGACTTTATGAATGAAGTAAAGGCATTAAAAGAGTATTCTGCAGATTTACCAGAATTAGTTATTGAGCAGGGCGAGATAAATTTAAAGTATGCTGCCTATATCACTAAGGAAAGAGATATGGCATTGAAAATGCAAAATTTAGAAGCCTATCAAATCCATGATAATTTTGATTATTCGCGTGTAAAATCTCTCTCTCTTGAATCATTAGAAAAACTTCAAAAAATTAAACCATTGACTTTAGGTCAAGCTTCGCGGATAAGTGGAGTTTCTCCATCCGATATTTCTGTTTTATTAATTTATTTAGGTCGCTAATGCAAGATCCAATATGTCCCTATTCAGCTTCAACTAATCTTGTTAAATTAGGCGAATGCGTAGATGTAACAGTTTCTAAGAAGAGATTTTCTATCTATAAAAATTTAGATAATGATTTAATTTTTACCTGGCCACGCCCACTTGAAAGTGAAATAGGAGATTATTACGAAGCAGAAGACTACATTTCGCATTCAGATACTAACTCTGGTTTATTCAATAAGCTTTATCAAAATGTACGGATGTTTACTTTGAAAAACAAAGTAAACTTAGTGTCAAAGTATGCCAATACAGGGAAACGGTTATTGGATATTGGCTGCGGTATTGGAGCTTTCCTTAATCAAGCAAAACAAAGTGGATTTAGTGTAACAGGAATTGAACCTAGTTTAAAGGCGCGCACTATCGCAAAGGATAAGTATAACTTAGATGTTTTTGATTCATATTTCTTAGAGGAAATACCAAAAGAAAGCCAAGATATTGTAACAATGTGGCATGTACTGGAGCATGTGTATGATTTAAAAGCAACAATTCATGCACTTCAAAACGTTCTTAAAACGAAAGGAAAAGCTGTTATTGCAGTTCCAAATGCTAATTCATATGAAGCATCAATCTATAATTTTGATTGGGCTGGATATGATGTACCGAGGCATTTGTATCATTTTACTCCTAAATTTTTAGAAAGTACTTTTTTGAGCAATGGATTTAAATTGATTCATAAAGAGATTATGCCTTTTGATCCATTCTATGTATGTTTATTAAGTGAAAAAATAAAGACTGGTAAAATCAGATATATTACTGGGTTTTGGAATGGATTTAGATCATTTATCAAAGGAAAAAAAGATACAAACCAAGGCACAAGTTTGATTTATATATTTGAAAAAATATAGCATGAATGTTTCAAACAGACTAATCCTTTTTTTTTATATTTCGTTACTTTTTTCTTGCGCTAATATTGTAGCACCTACAGGTGGTAAGATTGATACAGAACCTCCTAAGCTTGTTTTTTCCTCTGTAAAAAACGGGGAGGTTAATTTTGCGAGTAAAGAAATTGAATTAATATTTGATGAGTTAATTACTGTTAATAAGGCTTTAATTACTGTTGCTCCAGAATTGCCTGAAAAAATGGATATATCATCAGACAGTAAAAGACTTATACTGAAAATTAATTCTGAATTTGAAGCTAATACAACCTATCAAATTAATTTTTCGGGAGCAATCAAAGACTTAAACGAGGGAACAGTATTAAATGATTTCAACTTTGTTTTTAGTACAGGCGCCTTACTTGACAGTGGAGTGATATCTTCTAATGTTGTTGATGCTTTATCACATTTACCTTCTAAAGCCTTAACTGTTGGGCTATATCATGTAGACTCTTTAATTATGGGTTCATCTCCAGCATACACCACCCAAACGAGTGAAAAGGGAGATTTTGTTTTTAGATATTTGCCACAAAAGAAGTTTAAGATCTTTGCTTTTGACGACAATAATGTTAACCGGAGATATGATCGTGGTGAGGCATTTACCAATATTTATCAAAATTCGGATTCAGTTTTAAACCAATTTTACTTAAATAGTGATGAAGAGTTTAAATCAAAAATTTCTGATTTTAAACTAATCTCTAAGGGAATTTTGAGGTTAATGTTTACCCAAAAACCTAAGCATATTGAGGTAAAACCTTTTGGATTTGTTAGTAGCAATAATGTAATTTATTTTGACAATGATACCTTGAAATGCTATTTTAAGCAACCTGAGGCAGACTCTCTTAAATTTATTGTACATTTTGATTCTAAAACAGACACTATAAAAATTATAAGGAGTGGTACATTTCAAAGCTTAAAGCCAAAGATTGAGAAAGCGCAATTAGATACAATCAGTGTTTTTTCATCTCCTTTTTACATTAATAACTCAATTCCTATAAGAAGCTTTGACAGAAATAATATAAGAGTAACTGTTGATTCAACGTTTGTAAAATATGGAGTTGATATTCATAATAGTTTTTCAAACTTGTTGATAATTGATGTGAAATACAAATTTAGTTCTGAAATTACCATTGAGTTTCTACCAAAAGCTATTGAATACCTGGATAGTCAGGTGAATATGGATACTGTTTTATTTAGTTATAAGATACCAAAAGAGGAAGAATTAGGAGAAATTATTTTAGAGAATGTAGATACATTGGCGAATAAAAATTGGAAAATACAACTCATTAATTCTAAAGGAAAAATTGTTCGTAAAACAACTCTTTCAAATCAGAAAGAAATAATTTATAATGGGCTTATCCCAGACACCTACCTTGCTCGTTTTATTGAAGATAAAAATCAGAATAATGCTTTTGATTATGCGATTTTTTCGGAATCAGAAGCAATCAAACCAGAAAAAGTAGTATATCCATTCGCACCAATTGTGTTAAGGGCTAATTGGGTTTCAAAGTTTGATTTAAAAGAGACATTAAAGGAAAATGGACTTAAATAATTGTTTTTTGGCTATTTATAGCTTTTTCTGGGTAATCAGTATTAAAATGTAGCCCTAAACTCTCTGTACGCAATTTTGCGGATTTAACAATACAATAGGCAACTTGCACCAAGTTCCTCAATTCTAACAATTTTACGGATAGTTTTGAATGGTTGTAAAGCAACTCCATTTCCTTAAATATCAAAGCTAAGCGATCATTAGCTCTTTCTAATCGAGCATTTGTACGTACTATCCCAACATAATTGCTCATAATGGATTGCAATTCTTTAATGCTTTGGGTTATTAATACCAATTCTTTTGGATCTGAAGTGCCTTCATCGTTCCAATCGGGAATGGATAAGTTGTATTCTACATTTTTAACTTCCGTAGTTGAAGCTATTGATATGCGATGTGAAAACACCAACGCTTCAAGTAATGAGTTAGAAGCCAGTCTATTAGCGCCATGAAGTCCCGTAGAGCTTGACTCTCCACAAGCATATAAATTTTTTATTGATGTACGCCCGTAAGTATCAACCTTAACTCCACCCACCATGTAATGTTGGGCTGGAACAACTGGTATCATTTGTGTTTTCATGTTCATTCCTAATCTCATACATTTTTGGTAAATGTTTGGGAAATGAGAAAGCATAATATGTTCAGGGATATGCCTACAATCTAAATACACAAAATCATCGCCTCTTTTTTTCAGTTCATTGTCAATGGCTCGTGCAACAATATCACGCGATGCTAGCGACTCCCGTGAGTCGTATTTGCGCATGAAAGGCTTTCCATCTGTTGTTTTGAGTATCCCACCATACCCACGAACTGCTTCAGAAATTAAAAAAGAAGGGTGTTCACCGGGATTATAAAGTGCGGTTGGATGAAACTGTATAAACTCCATGTTTTCTAACCTAGCCTTAGCTCGATAAGCCATTGCCATACCGTCTCCAGTTGCAATTATGGGGTTGGTAGTTGCAGCATAAACCTGACCTGCGCCACCAGTGCCCAACATGATTTGCTTGCCTAAAATGGTTTCAATTTTATTGGTTTTGGTATCGAGTGTATATATTCCAAAACAACTGATTTCTTTGGTACTCTTATTAATTATTTTGCCCAAATGATGCTCAGTTATGAGATCAATAGCAAACATGTGGGTATATAAGGTGATGTTTGGATTTTGGTATATTTGGTTTAAAAGAGCCCTTTCTATTTCAAATCCAGTAATGTCTTTATGATGCAAAACGCGATGTTCAGAATGTCCCCCTTCTCGTGCTAAATCATAACTACCATCTTCCATTTTATCAAAATCAGCACCCCATTGTATGATTTCTTTTACACGATCAGGACCTTCTTCGATTACTATTCGCACAATTTCCTCGTTACACAAGCCATCACCGCAGTTAATAGTATCGGAAATATGTTTTAAAAATGAATCTTTTAGATGATCGGTAACAGTTGCTATCCCTCCTTGGGCATACTTGGTATTTGATTCATCATCGTTTGACTTTGTAATAATACATACCGAGCCATGATTTGCTACTTTTAGTGCATAGCTAAGCCCTGCAATGCCTGATCCAATAACTAAAAAATCAAATTTTTGCATGCTCAAACTTAACTATTCTGAATCAAGTATTGCTTGATTTAACGCAGTATATTTCCAATCAAATCCATTTTCAAGCAATTTTTTTGGAATAATTCGGCTACTGTCTAATAACAAGGACGATGACTCCCCAAGTATTAATTTTAATGCAAATCCTGGAATATAAAATGGCCACATAAAACGCTTTAAAACTTTACATATAACCTTTATTAAATTCGAGTGATGCAATGGATGTGGAGAAACTAAATTAAAGGTTCCTTTTAAATTTGTTTGGTTAGAAATCCAATCTACAAATTGGCAAATGTCATCTACATGAATCCAACTCATCCATTGATTTCCTTTTCCAAATCTCAACCCGCCTAAAAATTGTATACTTCTTTTTAATAAAGGATAGGCACCTTCGGTTGATGATATTACAAAACCAATACGCATTACAGCTACTCTGATGCTTAAATTTTCAATGGGTTTAATGGCATTTTCCCACTCTTTGGTAACTTCAGCTAAAAAATTGTGGCCATTTTCTGATTTCTCAGAAACAGGATGGTCGTGTGTATTTCCATAATATCCAATTGCACTAGCCGAAATAACCGTTGAAACATGATGCTTTACACTAGATAAATAGGAAACCAAAACATGGCATGCATCTATTCTGCTTTGAATAATTTGTTTTTTGTAAGCCTTTGTCCATCTTTTAGAAACCGATGTTCCAGCTAAATTTATAATGATATGTACTCCTTCCAATGCGTTTTCATCTATAAATCCTTTAGCAGGATTCCAATAAAAAACATCTACTCCTAAAGCCGAAAGCTTTTTGTTTCTACTAAGCCACGATACCTCATGGCCTTTTTCTTTTAAATAAAGGGTGATTTCTTTACCTAAAAAACCTGATCCTCCAGTTATTAAATAGCGCATTTTTTTGTTTTGATTAACCGGCCCAATTATCTCTATCTAAACTACGGTATTGAATAGCTTCTGCTAAGTGCTCTGTTTTGATAGCTTCAGATTTCTCAAGATCAGCAATAGTTCGAGCAACTTTCAATATTCTGTCATATGCACGTGCAGAAAGACCTAGCCTTTCCATAGCTGTTTTGAGTAAATTTTGACCAGCCGATGTGATAACACAATGCTCTTGAATCATTTTTGTACTCATTTGCGCGTTACTAAAAATATTTTCAAATTCTCTATATCTGTTAAGTTGAATTTCGCGTGCATTGATTACTCTTTTGCGTATAATTTGGCTACTTTCTGCAGATTTTGTTTCGATTAGAGAATTAAATGGAACAGGAGTAACTTCGATATGAATATCGATTCTATCGAATAAAGGACCCGAAACCTTGTTCAAATATTTTTGTACCACTCCAGGTCCACAAACGCAATCTTTATCGGGATGATTGTAGTATCCGCACGGACATGGATTCATGGCTGCAACAAGCATGAAACTACAAGGAAACTCAATGCTTATTTTGGATCTGGAAACTGTAATTTTTCGTTCTTCTAGGGGTTGTCTCATTACTTCAAGCACGGATCTTTTAAATTCGGGTAACTCATCTAAAAAAAGCACCCCATTATGCGCCAACGATATTTCTCCAGGCTGCGGGTTTGAACCACCGCCAACCAAAGCAGCATCAGAAATGGTGTGATGAGGAGATCTAAACGGGCGTAATGGGATAAGTGATGAAGATTTTGGCAACTTACCTGCTACAGAATGAATTTTAGTAGTTTCTAACGCTTCTTTTAAATCTAATGGTGGTAAAATAGTTGGAATTCTTTTCGCAAGCATTGTTTTTCCTGCACCTGGCGGACCAATTATAAGGATATTATGACCGCCAGAAGCCGCTATTTCAAGCGCTCTTTTTATGTTTTCCTGACCTTTTACATCTGAAAAGTTTAAATCGAAAAGGTTTTGTTGATCTGAAAAAATTTCGCGGGTGTTTACTTCAATAGGTTTTACTATAGAGTCACCATTTAAAAAATCTATTATTTCATTTAAATGGTCAAATCCATAAACATTCAAATTATTTACGATAGCAGCTTCTCGAGCGTTTGCATTAGGCAAAATAAAACCATCAAATTTTTCATTTCTGGATTGAATTGCAATAGGTAAAGCGCCTTTTATTGGCATTAAGCTGCCATCTAAAGACAACTCGCCCATGATAATAAAGTCTTTTACTTTTTCTGGAAATTTTAATTGACCCGATGCAGCTAAAATTCCAATGGCAATGGTTAAATCGTAGGATGACCCTTCCTTTCGGATGTCTGCAGGAGCCATGTTAATCACAATCTTCATTCTTGGAAGTTTGTACCCAACATTTTTCAATGCAGTTTCTATTCGTTGATATCCTTCTTTTACTGCATTATCAGGTAATCCTACTAAATGATATCCAATACCTCCACTTGATACATCAATTTCAACGGTGATAGTTATAGCACTTACACCATAAACTGCCGAACCAAAAGTTTTTATCATCATATTTTAAAGAGATGCTTTGTTACTTAATTTAATTAATTATTACGTTTTTATAATTTATTTTAATATTAGCGAAAGTCTAATCTAGTAGTTTTTTTTGGTTTATAGAAATATGATTTTCAGAAACCAAGAGTATTTTTTTTACTGTATACAAATAACTGTAAATTTTGTGTAAAAAATGAAAAATTACTTTATAAATAAATCCATTTTTAAAGTTTAAAATGGTATCAATTAGTACATTATAGAATCCTTAAAGTTGCAAGCCTATAAAAAGTTATGCAACATTTAATGCACTTTTGATGTTATACAATCAAAGAAAAGCCATGGAATGTTTAGTAACCCAAGTTTTAATTAAAGCAAAAGAGAAAGGGAAGTCTCTTTTAGTTATTATCCGATATCTACATATGAAACACCATATTTGGGTAACCGAAGAAGCCTTGAAATATAGATTGAGTTTTTTAAAATTCGATTTATAAATTGTTTTATTTCGTTGAGTAGCCGCATTTTATGCGGCTACTTTTTTGAATGAATTTTAAAGTAATTAAAGGGTATTTTTGTACCGAATGGATTTCAATTTACATACCCTAAGCAATGGACTTAGAGTAATTTATAAACCAGTACAAAATCTTCAGATTACGCATTGCGGTGTTGTTATTAATGTAGGTACTCGAAACGAAACAATTAAAACTCATGGAATGGCTCATTTTATGGAGCACATGCTTTTTAAGGGTACTAAAAAACGCAAGGCTTGGCATATTTTAAATAGATTGGATGTTGTTGGAGGCGAATTAAATGCCTATACAACAAAAGAAAAAACATGTTTATACGCCTCGTTTGTTAACAAACACTTTGAGCGCTCTATAGAATTATTAGCAGACTTAATTTGTAATTCTTCTTTTCCTGATAAAGAAATTGAAAAGGAAAAAACCGTGGTTATTGATGAAATAAACATGTATAAGGATAATCATGATGAAACTATTTATGAGGATTTAGAGTCGCGATTGTTTCCAAACCAACCCTTAGGTTTTACAATTTTGGGGTCAGAAGAAAGTTTAAATAGCTTTACCCGTACCGAAATAGTTGAATTTAAGGCGCAATGGTATACTCCTGATAATATTATTTTTGTATATTCTGGGCCAGAAAAAGAGAGTAAAGTTTTAAAGCTATGCGAAAAACACTTTTCATCTCTGAGTGGTAAAGTAGATTCTACTAAAGTGGCTCTTGCAAAAGTTTTTGCTGAGCCTTTTACAATTCGCGAACAAAAGCCATGTACACAATCGTATGTATGTTTAGGCGGACCTGCCTATAGTTCCGTTGATAACAAAAGGGCAAGTTTATTATTGTTAACCAATCTTTTAGGTGGCGATGGAATGAATTCCCGTTTGAATATGAATATTCGCGAAAAAGTAGGACTTGTTTATAGTATTGAAGCGAGTTATTCGCCCTACGTAGATTCTGGTGTTTTTTCTATCATGTATGGGGTTGATGAAAAATACCTAAAAAGGGTACGAAAATTAGTAGACAAAGAATTACTTAGCCTTTGTACGAAAAAACTAACTCCAAACCAGTTAAAACTTGCAAAACAACAATTTATTGGTCGCATTCATATGGCTGAAGAGAGCAGGGCTAGTTTAATCTTAGCACTGGGTAAAAATGTGTTGGAGTTTGGCAAAGTGGATACATTAGAAGAAATTATCACCAAAATCAATGAAATAACTGAAGACGATTTATTCGAAGTAGCCAACGAAATTATACACCCTTCAAAATTATCGGAGATTGTATATTTACCTGAAAAATAACCATGGACTTTTTTCCCGAACATCTTTCCACCTACATAAATCAGCACACTTCAATAGAAGATGAGGTTTTAACAGAGCTTAACAAAGAAACGCATCAAAAGTTTTTAATGCCTCAAATGTTATCAGGCCAACAACAAGGCGTTTTGTTGAACCTACTTATTTCAATGATACAGCCAGAAAATGTGCTTGAAATTGGAACATATACAGGTTATTCTGCAATTTGTATGGCAAAAGGATTGCCCCAAAATGGGCATTTGCATACCATTGATATTAACGATGAATTGGAATGGATCGTAAAAAAGTATATCGATAAAGCTAAACTTACAGATTCGATTACCATGCATATTGGCGATGCAACTAAAATAATTAGCACGCTACCCAATACTTGGGATGTAGTTTTTATTGATGCAGATAAAATTAATTATTCTACATACTATGATTTAGTTTTTCCTCGTTTACGTGTTGGAGGCTATATTATTGCCGATAATGTGCTATGGAGTGGAAAAATTGCAGACAAATCAGCAATAGGCAAGGATACAGCAGCACTTCGAAGCTTTAACGATATGGTTCAGGCAGATTCTCGAGTTACAAACCTATTATTATCTGTTAGAGATGGATTAATGGTAATCCGAAAAAACAACGATTAATTCAACATGAAGCTGATTTTCAGGCATAATTACCCAATTTATACCAAAACTTTAAAATCAAGTCTTTTTCTTGTTGGACTGTTTGTGTGTTTTTTTGCCAATGGGCAAGTATCTAAAAAACAGCAGTACGTATCAAATTATCATGAATTAGCGGTTGCAGAAATGCTTCGTTTTCAAATTCCTGCAAGTATAACCTTGGCGCAAGGTATTTTAGAATCTACTTCAGGAACCAGTGCTTTAGCTACTCAAGCAAAAAACCATTTTGGCATAAAATGCGGTAAAGACTGGGCGTTGAAAGATTCATTTATGCTGGATGACGACACAATAGGAGAGTGTTTTCGTAAATATGAAACAGTTCTCGAAAGTTACATCGACCATTCAGAATTCTTAAGAAACCGGCCACGTTACACATCGTTGTTTTTGCTAGATGCTAGAGATTATAAAAGTTGGGCATATGGTTTAAAACAAGCCGGATATGCTACAAACCCTAAATATGCAGAGCTTCTAATAGGTATTATTGAAGATTTAGGATTGCATAAATATGATTTATATACGGCAGATTCAATTTCGGAATTTTTAGTAAATCATGAATTAGTTTTACCCATTCCAAGCCATTCTTCATCTACATTACCAGTAGGTATCCAAGAATTTAACAGAATAAAAACGGCATTTCTGCATCCTGGAGAAAATATCAATCAAATTTCAGATGCAACAGACATAAGTGTAAGACGCTTAAGTAAATACAATGATTTAAGTTATCCATTAGCTGAGCTAGAGCCGGGCGATATTGTTTATCTCCAATCTAAAAGAAGAAAAGCTGAAGACAGATTAGACACTACCGGCCGCTTTGAAACCATTTGGGATATTTCTCAAAAGCACGGAATTAAAATTAGCGCGATTGAAAGGTTAAATAACCTTGAGCCTATCCAACAATTTAAAGAAGGCGAAGTGGTTTACTTACGCAAGAAACGAAACGACATTCCTGAGATTAGAACCATTGAAGATATAATTGAACTTAAACAACTAGATAGCCTCCCAAAAACAGCACCTAAAAAAGTTGAAATAATAGCAAAACAACCTATTAAAACAGAAGTATTAGTTCAAACGCAGATTACTGAACCAAAAATTCAAGAATATATAGTTCAGCAAGGCGATACTTTATATAAAATTTCACAAAAATTTAACGTTTCAGTCGATAACTTGCAACAACTAAACGGTTTGGTTGATTCAAATATAAAATTGGGTCAGAAACTTAAAATTAACAACTAATGGATCAAGTACTGGTTAACAATAGAATTTTCGAACCTTACATAACGGCAGACTCTATAGATGCTCGTTTAAACGAATTAGCACATCAAATTAACGAAGCGTATGCCGATAAGAATCCCATTTTTTTAGTGGTTTTAAATGGTGCATTTATGTTTGCAAGCGATTTGTTGAAGAAAATAACCATTCCATGCGCTATTTCTTTTGTAAAACTTGCTAGTTATGAGGGTACATCATCAACCGGAAAAGTAAAGACCCTAATTGGGTTAAGCGAAGACTTAGATAACCGACACATTGTGGTTATGGAAGACATTGTTGACACCGGCAAAACCATGATGGATATTTACCGCCAAATGGAATCGCGCCATGTTGCCAGTATCCGCATCACCAGCCTTTTGTTAAAAACGGATGCTTTAGTTTATCCTATCGAAGTAGATTTTGCTGCATTTGAAGTGCCAAACTATTTCTATTTAGGATACGGTTTAGATTTTGATGGATACGGCAGAAACCTCCCGTTTATTTATAAACTGAAAGAAGGAAACTAAGGCTTTAACTGTTGATGTAAATCCGTTTTACTCGTGCGGGGATTCCAGAAAGAATCTCGTAGGGAATGGTATCGGCTGCAAGTGCCATTTTATTTACAGAATGCTGCGGCCCAAAAAGAAGGACTTCATCGCCAACTTTGGCCTCAATTCCTGTGATATCAATCATACACATATCCATACAAATAGCGCCAACAGTATTAACCAAGTGCTTATTTAACAAAAACTCAGCTTTGCCATGGCCAATAATACGTGGCAAACCATCGGCATAGCCCGCAGTTATGGTGGCAATTTGAGTAGGTTTTGTAACGATATATTTTCTGCCATAACTTACACTATCGCCCGGTTTTAATGTTTTTATCTGCGAAATTTTAGCTTTAAACGAGCCAACTTCCATTAATTTTTGCTGAATTGTGTTCGAAGGGTCAACCCCGTATAATCCAATTCCTAATCGAACCATATCAAAAGAATACTCAGAATAAGCCGTGATTCCGGCCGTATTCAGTATGTGTTTTAGGAAAGGATAGGCAATTTGGGTTTCTACAATTGAGATTAATGCATTGAAATTAGCAACTTGCTTTAATGTAAAGTCTTTGTTTTCAGGTTCATCGCTCGAAGCTAAATGCGAAAACACAGATAGTACGGTAATGTTATTTTGACTTATTATGGGAAGTGCATTTTCAAGTTCGTTGAGTTCAAAACCCAAACGATGCATGCCTGTTTCAAGTTCTAGGTGAATTCCTACAGGTTTTTTGCCGCTATTTTCTATAAAATAAACCCACTTTTCTAAATTATCTAAACTGTAAATAACGGGTTCGAGGTTGTGTTTTATGATGGATGAAAAAGCTTCTTCAGCGCAATTCATAACCATAATTGGAAGGTGAATTCCATTTTTGCGCAAATTAATTCCTTCATCGGGATAGGCCACGCCTAAATAATCTACGCGATAATGCTCCATCAGCCGAGAAATTTCAGCAGAACCCGAGCCGTAGCCTTCGGCTTTTACCATCGCCATCAATTTACATTTGTTTCCGATTTTGGATTTGTAAACGTTTACATTGTTTATAAGCGCTTCTAAATCGATTTCGAGGCGGGTTTGATGGCTTTTATCTGATAATAAATTAGCAATATTTTCAAAATTAAATTTCCTAGCCCCTTTTAATAAAATGGCTTCTTTGAAAAAATTGATTTCTGAGATTTGTTCTTCTAATGAGTTTGTATCAGTAAAAGTTAAAACATCAACCTTGGGGTTTACCTCTGTATGATATTTCGACCATTCGTTTCCCACAAACAGAATTCTATCAATCCGATGTTTATCTAAAATTTTGAGTGCTTTTTTGTATCGATCTGGAGTTGAAAAAGCAAAATCAGAAAGAATTAGAGTGCGCTTTTTACTTTGTGCAATTTGCACCAAATTTTCAATGGCTATTGCCAATGAATCTTCATCTAAACTATAACTATCGTTGATTATCAGGGATGAATTGATGCCAGCCTTTTGCTCTAACCGCATCGAAATGGGACGCAAATGTTGTGCACGTTCCTTAATGGTATCTAAGTCAAAATCGTGATAAAGCAACCAAGTCAAGCATGCTGTAAAGTTTTCGATATGAATAATTTCAAAAAATGGAACTTCAAAATCCAATAAAACGCCATTGTATTCATAATTTAAAAGCGTAAATTTTTCTTGCTTTAAATACTTTAGTAACGAAAGCGTAGCTCGATTCCCTAAAACAGACCAGGTAACTCGTTTCTGTTTAATCGATGATTCAAAACGGGATAAAGCGATATCTAACGGCTGATAATCTGCACTATGAAATAAAGTTTGCGTGTTTTTAAATAGCGTTAATTTTTCTTCTGCTTTATGTTCAACTTCTTGGAAATTCTCGGCATGAACGCTTCCAATATTAAGCATTAGGCCCTCAATAGGTTGCAAAATTGTTTCTAGCTTTTGCATTTCGTCTGGCTCTGAAATGCCAGCTTCAAAAATGCCTAACTCATGATTTGAATTAAGTTGCCAAACAGAAATAGGAACACCAATTTGTGAGTTATAGCTTTTTGGGTTTTTACAAACCCATTTGTCTTGCCCAATGAGTTGCGAAAGCCATTCTTTCACAATGGTTTTTCCGTAGCTGCCTGTAATAGCAAGAATTGGAATGTTGAACTGTTTCCGATGAAAAGCAGCTAAGGATTGAAGTGCTGATAGCGTATTTTTAACGCTGATTATAGTACAATCTTTAAAAACGGTTTCATCAATTTTATCTGAAACCACAAATGATCTGCAACCTGCTTCGTAGGCAAATTTTAAATACAAATGCCCGTTGCTTTTTGGTGTTTTTAAGGCAAAAAACAATGTATCAGAATCAATAGCACTTGATCGGCTATCAAAAGTCAATTGGTGAATGGTAGTTTTGAATTCGTATTGAATCAAATTTCCATGAACAATGGATGCGATATTTTCTAAAGAGTATTTCAAAAATTGGGGGTTAACTCACCAAAAAAAAGGTTAAACATCGTCTTGGCATAATTCAACCAAAATACCATTTGTTGATTTGGGATGCAAAAAACAAACGAGTTTATTATCTGCCCCTTTTTTTGGTTCATCGCTTAAAAGTTCAAAGCCTTCGCTTTTTAAACGAGCCATTTCTGCTAAAACATCCGTTACTGCAAAAGCAATATGGTGAATTCCTTCGCCTTTTTTATCAATATATTTAGAAATAGGGCTATCACTCCTAGTTGCTTCTAACAATTCAATTTTGGTTTCGCCCATTTGAAAAAATGAAGTAGTAACTCCTTCTCTTTCAACTTCTTCTTGCTTGTAAGCTTCCCGATTGAAAAGCAACGCAAAAAGTTGGTTCGCCTCCGCCAAATTTTTTACAGCTATTCCAATATGTTCAACTTTAACCATTTTCTTTAATTTGATTTATTACAAATGTAGCTTCAAATAAATGTGTTTAAACCATAAACAATGTGTTTCTTTGATGTTTAATGGGTGTAGTTGTTAGGCAAAGTATAAAATCATCGCTGGTTTCGTATAGCGGTGTAATTTTAGGAATAGTAAATCTAACGTTTCTATCGCCTAAAATTTTAACACCTGAGCAAATTGGCTTACGCGATTTGCTGATAAACACTTCGCTTGCATTTGCTTTTTTTGCACAGCTTGGCATGAATCAAGTTGTGAATCGTTTTTTCCCTTTATTTAAAGACGATGAAAAGCAAAATAATGGGCTGCTTGTTTTAGCATTAGGCGTTTGCACGATTGGATTTATTTTATTTTCGTTACTTTTTTGGTCATTGCAAGATACTATTAACGCGCTTTTTGAAGAAAAGGCAGAGTTGATAACTCATTATTTCTGGCACTTTTTACCTTTGGTAGCTTTTATTTCATTACAAACTTTAATTGAATCTTTTGCGCGCATCAAATTAAGAATTGTAGTACCAGGAATTATTCGCGACATTGGAATACGAGTTGTTTATACAGTATTAATCATTGCTTATGCACAGCATATCATCAATTTTGAACAGTTAATTAACCTACTAATTGTATCGTATGGACTTAGCGTAATAGCTAATTTGTTATACTTGAATCACTTAGATCAGTTATATCTAAACCCTTCCTATTTAAAATTCCAATGGAAAAAGTTTAAACCCATAATCAATTACGGTTTATGGGTAATGCTTGCCGGAGCAGGAACAATTGTAAGCGACCGACTTGATGGATTAATGCTGGCCTCATTTGTTAGTTTATCAACCAGCGGAATTTATTCGATTTCCTATTTTATTGGTACCATAATTGAAATGCCTAAAAGAGCTATTGGTACTATTATAATGCCTGTTTTAGCCGAAGCAGCCGATAAAAATGATACCGTTGAAATTGAAAATCTATATAAAAAATCAGCGCTAAATCAGCTAATTATTGGCGGTTGGCTTTTCTCCATAATTTGGGGATGTATAGACGGTATTTTCAGATTTATACCCAACGGTGAAGTTTTTAGCCAGGGAAAAAGTGTTGTGCTTTTTATAGGGCTAGCCAATTTAATTGATATGGCAACAGGAGTAAACTCTGAAATAATTATCAATTCAAAGCACTACAGATTTAATATGGTTTTGGTGATAATATTGGGCATTTTATCCTTCAGCTTAAATTACGTTTTAATACCCACCTACGGTTTGCATGGAGCAGCTGTTGCAACATTTTTAAGCATGATGATTTTTAATGCTTTGAAATTATGGTATGTATGGTATCGATTTAAAATTGTGCCTTACTCTTACCAAATGTTGAAAGCTCTGGGGATTATGTTTGCATTCTTTTTGTTAGCTATTATGATTCCTTTACCAGCTTTTGAAAACCGTTGGCATACTTTATTATCGCTGATACTTTATTCTGGATTTTTAACATTGGTTGCTATGTTTTTAATCACAAAAAGTAGAATTTCAGACGATGTAAACGCACAATTAGAAATTTTACATGAAAAGTGGCCAGCGCTTAGACCAATTGTTAAGCTCTTAAAACCTTAGTTCCAGTACGAATAAAGCGACAAACCAATAATTTGTAGCACAACAATTTCGGCAATGGCTCTAGATTTTAATGTATTTAATCCTTTGCCTTGAAACATAACCAAAAAAGGAACGCAAAAGGCAATTATTAGCCATTTATTCGAGGGTAGAAAAATAGATAGCAATACAACCTCTATTAGCAAAACCAAAAACATTTGTACATAAATACGTGCTTGCACTTTGCTACGTTTAAGTGCAGCAGGCATATTCATCAAACCAATTACAAGTACAAAAAGTAAGTTTATTCCTACTAACAACTCATACCATTCAATTTTTCCGATACTTGGGGTTTGCTCTTTATACCAAATTAATTGTGGGATAAATAACGCAAACGAATCGGTTAAGAAATAGAATGCCCAAACAAAATAGTACGGAACTAGAATTCCAAAAAAGAAGAGTAAAATGGAGCGCAATTTAGTTTCTCCAACAATAAAAAAACCGGTAAGCATTAATATGGGAACAATGTAAGCCGGCTGATAAATTAAACTTGCTATAGCAGCCTTAATGCCAATATTGAAAAAGTAGGAACTCTGATTTTTTCTATGGTAGGATTGAAATAAATCGTAAAGCGCCCACGACAAAAAAAGCATGGCAAAAATCACAGGAGATTTTACAAACCAATTGGGATTTAAAGCACAAATGCTTATAAATGAGAAAGTAAACCAACTGTTTTTGGTTTCAAAAAATCGGTTATCATTAAAAATTTCGTTAAGTAAAATTCCTTGCAGCATAAGTGCAATCCAAGATAAAATTCCTTGCAACCATAACGGGATATTCAAAAATAGCGTGAAAGCAATTCCACTTTGTGTTTGCACTAGGGGTAAATTGTGATTATAAGCTAGAAAAACTACAATAGCAGCAAAAATGCCCGATAAAATATACCCAGCAATAACATTTGAAGATCGTAGAACAGATGCTAACATTTTGCCGAAGATACTTAATACGTAATTTTTATGAGCCCAAATTTTCTACCGCGCATAGCAGGTATTAGTAAACTTTTGGAACTCACTTGTTTAGCATCAATTGGGAACATATAAGTGCCAGTTAAGTCTGGCGGACTTGTAAAAATGGAGCTTAAATCGCCTTTGTTCGAAATGTTATATTGTACCATAGCTCCTTTCCCGATGTTGGTATCGTGGAAAACAAACCACAGTTTTTCGGGTGTTCGTGCCATAGCAAAAGAATGTACATCGGAAAGCGATGTGCTAACTTGCTTTTTAGGAATAACTTGATGCCAATCAATAGTACCATCAGGGTCGATAGATAAGGTTAGTATTTCATCGAAATGATAATACGTAATGTATCGGGTCATTGGAAATCCCTGCGAATATTGGATATAACTTTGTACAGAGGTATAGAAGGATTCTGCAGCTAAAACAGCACCACCGTCCGATCTAACTATGATTTGTTTAACCTCAAATTCGCTATTTTTTCTCCCCGATTTTTCTCCAACAAGTGTTTTAATGCGCGCTAAAAAAGAACCTGTAAACGGCTGGTGATTTAATGGAGCCATTTGCTCGGAATCCTGCGAGTAGTAGGATATGAAAGTCCCCTGTATTAGCGAACTGCTACCGGTAGAATAAAATCCTGCAATCACAATTTTGTTTGTTGCTTTTTCTAACCCCATAAAAGCAGAAGTTAGCATTAAATTTTCATCGTTTAAATCGGTAATGCGATATTTTATATCGCTTTTTGATATTCGGATAATGCGTATAAATTGCCGAGTGTTATCTCCTGAGTTTTTAAATTTATCGCCACAAACAAAAAGCGCATATAAATTGCCATCGTTGTCTAATAAATATTGCTTCAACGCCATATCTATGGTGTTACTTGGAATTGAAACTGTTTTTTCAGTAATTTTTTCTAATTGTGGATTATAGTAAGCAACCGAAAGCACAGATTCTGATTTCAAATTCTCGTAAAAATGAGTTACCACTTGGTACGATTGATCTTTGGGAGAAACAATTTGAAATAAAGACTTTCCTTTTGAGGGTACGTTTTCTTGATTTATTAAGTTTTTTGGAGGCAAAACGGCTTGGCCATTATGAGGTATTTTTAAATAAAATAAACCATGCCGAGCGTCTATTGAATTGTACATTGAAAAGTATACAACAGCTTCGCTCGAAGTTATTTCTATATGCTCAATGTTTGATATTTTAGAATCAATCGGAATTTCTTTTTCAGTAATAAGCTGCAAACCAAATGTATATTTAGCCAAACGCTTAATTTTGCGGCTGGCTTGGTACACATAAATTCCGGACTCATCAACCGAAATAATTTTATGTGCTAACATATTTTTGGGCACATCAGAATATTGAGTCCATTTAATGTTTTGCCCATGAATAATGTTCGAAAACAATAAAATCAAACTGAAAATAAAAACAGATGTTGTAGTTTTAGTAACCATTCAACTTAGAACTGTAAATTTACACACCAAAATTCCAAAATCGAGAAAAGGAATTTTACACAAACTAAATAACTAAATATCAAGGTGAATATTACGCTTATAGATGCGTTACTCCATAAAAAGGCTGCAAATAAGAAGCAAATAGCAGTTTTAATAGATCCGGATAAGGCCAACGAGTCATCGTTAGAGATTTTAAACAAATTGAGTATAACTTCTGGGATAGACTATTTTTTTGTTGGAGGAAGCTTATTAACAGCCGATAACACCAAGAAAACAGTTGCTTTTTTAAAAGAAAACAGCAGTATTCCGGTAGTGCTTTTCCCAGGAAGTGTTACTCAAATTGAACCTACAGCCGATGCCATTTTATTTTTATCGTTGATTTCGGGCAGAAACCCCGAATTTTTAATCGGAGCACATGTAATTGCTGCGCCTATGATAAAAGCATCGGGCTTAGAAGCCATTCCAACCGGTTATATGATTATTGAAAGCGGCAGACCAACAACCGTAAGTTATATAAGCAACAGTTTCCCCATACCACATCATAAACCTGATATAGCAGCATGTACAGCAATGGCTGGCGAATTGTTAGGCTTGAAATTAATTTATTTGGATGCTGGAAGCGGTGCAGAAATGCCAGTGTCTAACGACATGATTGCTGCAGTAAGAAAAAGCGTTTCAATTCCGATAATTGTGGGCGGAGGAATTCGCTCTTCCGAAGGCATTAGAGCTGCTTTTGAAGCCGGTGCTGATGTTGTTGTTATTGGAAATATTTTAGAAGAAAAACCCGAATTAATAGCCGAATTTGCATATGCAACGCAATAAATTATCGTTTCTGTTTTGTGTAATGCTTGCGTTAGCATCCATAAAGCTACCTGCTCAAGAAGTAATATCTACGGATAAGGGCAATGTGAATCAAGATCCAAAAATTTCGAAATTACTTGAGTCACACAAAGAGTGGAACAAAAGAAATGCCGAAGTTTCAGGATTTCGAATTCAAATAAATACATACACTTCTCGTGCAGAAGCCATGCAAATACGCTCTGTTTTAATGCAGAAATATCCCGATTTAGGCGTTTATTTTTCGTATAAACAACCTACCTACAGGGTGCGGTTAGGCGATTATAGAAACCGATTTGAAGCGCATGGATTTTTATTAGAAATCCGCAAAGATTACCCTGCAGCAGCGCTTGTTCCTGATGATATTACGCCAACTTTTTCTCAAAAATAACGTAAATGCTGCATCAAATCAAACATATTGCTGCTGAAACACTTGCTGAAGTAATTGAATTTCGAAGGCATTTACACATGAATCCTGAACTTTCATATCATGAAGAAAAAACGGCAGCATTTGTAAAAGAAAAATTAGACTCTTGGGGTATTTCGTGCAAAACCAATGTAGGCGGTTTTGGAATTGTTGCTTTAATTGAAGGTAAAAATCAAACCAAAAAAGTAATTGCGTTGCGGGCAGATATGGATGCGCTGCCCATTTTAGAAGAAAATAAAACCGAATACGTTTCAAAAGTTCCAGGGGTAATGCATGCTTGCGGACACGATGTACATACTGCATCGTTACTTGGAGCTGCAAAAATTTTGCAACAACTGAAAACCGAATTTGAAGGAACGATAAAATTAATTTTTCAACCTGCAGAAGAAAAACTGCCTGGAGGAGCATCGTTAATGATTAAAGATGGCGTACTTGAAAATCCGAAACCGTTTGGTATAATCGGTCAGCATGTGATGCCGCTAATTGATGCCGGAAAAATTGGAGTTCGATCTGGGATGTACATGGCAAGTGCCGATGAAATTGAAATGACCGTTTACGGCAAAGGAGGCCACGCTGCTATGCCGCATCTGAATGTGGATACCGTTTTAATTACCTCTCATATCATAGTTGCATTGCAACAAATTGTAAGCAGAAATGCAAATCCAACCATTCCATCGGTGCTTTCTTTCGGAAAAATCAATTCAGAAGGTGGTGCATACAATATCATTCCAAACACCATTCATGTACTGGGGACATTTCGTACAATGGATGAAAAATGGAGAGATGATGCCCATCTGAAAATGAAAAAAATGGCTGAAACTTTAGCAGAATCTATGGGCGGGCGTTGCGATTTTATCATAAATAAAGGATATCCTGCGTTAATTAACAACGAAGAATTATCGGCTGAGGTTAGAACTAATGCAGTGGAATATGTTGGCGAAGAAAACGTGATTGACTTAGATATGTGGATGGCGGCAGAAGATTTTGCATACTATTCGCAAATTACGCGTGCCTGCTTTTACAGGCTTGGCACACGTAACGAAGCCAAAGGAATTACGTCATCTGTACATACCCCAACTTTTGATATTGACGAATCGGCACTTGAAATTGGAATGGGATTAATGGCATACAATGCCATCAAAAGCTTAAAATAATATGCAAATCAGACCACGTAGAAATAGAAAATCAGCAGCAATACGCGATTTAGTGCAAGAAAATCATTTATCTGTAAATGATTTATTGTACCCCATGTTTTTAATGCGAGATGTAAACGCGAATCAACCCATCAAATCTATGCCGGGTCAATCTCGTTTAGGAATTGAACCACTATCTCAAAAAATGGAAGCATGCTTAAAATTGGGAATTAAAGCGTTTGCAATTTTTCCAGTAATCGAAGATTATTTTAAAGATTCGTATGGATCATATAGTTACGCAAGCGATAATTATTATTTAGAAACGCTATCAACGCTTAAAAAACGTTTTCCGGAAGCGTGTTTAATGACGGATGTGGCTCTTGATCCGTATAGCTCCGATGGGCACGATGGAATTGTAGTCGAGGGCGAAATTGTAAACGATCCAACGCTTGAAGTGTTGGCAAAAATGTCGATAGCTCAAGCGCAAGCCGGTGCTGATATTATTGGGCCATCGGATATGATGGACGGCAGAGTAGGGTTTATACGCGATGCGCTAGACGAAGCAGGTTTTCAGAATGTGAGCATAATGGCATATACGGCAAAATATGCGAGTGCTTTTTACGGACCCTTCCGCGATGCGCTTGACTCAACTCCGCGCTTTGGCGATAAGAAAACCTACCAAATGAATCCTGCAAATAGCAGAGAAGCACTGCTAGAGGCGCAATTAGATGAAATAGAAGGCGCAGATATGCTCATGGTAAAACCTGCTTTAGCCTATTTAGATATTATTAGCTTGCTTAAACAAAATTCAGTTTTACCTATTAGCGCTTATAACGTAAGTGGAGAATATGCCATGTTGCATGCAGCAGCGCAAAACGGTTGGCTAGATTTAGAAAAAACCATGATGGAAAGCTTGCTGAGCATTAAACGTGCAGGAGCTGATATCATTTTGTCGTATTTTGCACCCGAGGCAGCGGCAGTATTAACTAGATAACAAACGTTATTTAGAATGTATCTTTGTAAAAATTAACGTAAGAATAAAAGAATGGGATGTGGATCATGCAGTAGCGGAGGCGGTTGCTCACCGGCAGGGTGTGGCAAGCAGGGATCTTGCGTTTCAGGTAGTTGCAATAAAGTAAATGTTTTCGATTGGCTTAACGATGTGGATACCCCGTTGGGTATGCGAATGTTTGACGTTGTTGAGATTAGATTTAAGGGAACACGAAAAGAATATTTCAGAAATGTAAACGATTTAGAGCTCTTCATGGGCGATTATGTAGCTGTTGAGGCTGCAACCGGGCATGATGTGGGTCAGGTTTCGCTTAAAGGGGAACTGGTTCGATTACAATTGAAAAAAAATAAGATTACAGAGGAAGACCCTGAAATCAGAAAAATCTATCGTTTGGCTTCAGAGTCAGATTTACAAAAATACCAAGAAGCAAAAGACAAGGAGTTAGAAATACTATTTAAGTCGCGCGAAACGATTCAAAAGTTTGGCTTAGATATGAAATTAGGCGATATAGAAGTTCAAAGTGATAAATCAAAAATCACTTTTTACTATACCGCTGAAGGTCGCGTAGATTTTAGAGAATTGATAAAATCACTTGCCGAAGAGTTTAAATGCCGTATTGAGATGCGCCAAATTGGTGCACGACAAGAGGCAGGAAGAATTGGAGGTATTGGTTCTTGCGGCCGTGAGTTATGTTGCTCAACCTGGTTAACCGATTTCAAATCGGTAACAACAGGCGCAGCGCGGTACCAAAATTTATCGCTAAATCCGTTAAAACTAGCTGGGCAATGTGGCCGATTAAAATGCTGTTTAAATTACGAGTTAAACACATATTTAGATGCTCTTAAAGACTTTCCGAAAGACATTAAGTCGTTAAAATCTAAAAATGCTGTTGCTGAGGTTATTAAAACAGATATTTTTAAAAGGCAATTTTGGTTTTTGGTTCCGAATGATCGCGATGCACAGCCTTTTGCTTTGCCCGTAGAACGCGTTATTGAGCTTTCAGAAATGAATAAGCGTGGCGAGTTCCCAGATTCTTTTGAAGATGAAGCCCTTAAATATGCCGATGTTGTAGTGGAAGATGACGAGCCAGATTTTGAAACTGTAGAAGGCGGTGGCTTGAATCGTTTTGAAAAGAAAGCGCAGAAAAAGAAAAAGAAACTGGGTCAAGGATCTGTAGATAACCGTCAACCAAATCCGGTTAATCAACCAAGGACAGATAATCGTCCACCCAACCCACGACCGCCACAGGAAAGGCCACAGGGCAACAGAAATGCGCCTGAAAATCGTGGACCACAACAACCAAGACCAGCTCAAACGAGGCCTCAGGCTGAAGTAAAACCAGCTGAGGGTGGTGTTGAAAATAAGGTTCCGGTTCATAAAAACCAGAACCCAAACCAACGCAGACCAAATCCTACTAAACCGCAAGGGAGTGCAAGTGCTGCTCAAAGCAGTGCTGAAGGTGCACCAAAAGTTCCGGTGCATAAAAACCAGAACCCAAATCAGAATCCGAATCAACCAAAACCAAAACCTGCTGCAGAAAACCCTACAGGTGCTGCAACTGAGGGAACGGCAACACCACCGCAACAAAATGCGGGAGGTAATAAACCAAACCCGAATAAGAATCGCAATTTTAACAAAAACCGAAGACCGCCTAATTCATCAGGCGAGGCTAAACCGGAATAATAAAAAAGAGGAAACGAAAGTTTCCTCTTTTTTTTATGTAATTACAATTACATCTTAATACTTCTTTGGTAATCTAGTTTTTTTATAAACCGATATAGCAACCATTAAAACAATAATTAAAAGAACCATACCAACTACAGCCCAAAGCATATCGAGCGTATTTTTTAACTCAACCAGAAATATTATTCCGACTAAAAACAGAGTTGCAATTTCATTCCAAAACCTTAAAAACTGGCTTGAGTATTTAAAAACGCGCTTTTGATGATTTTTAAATAGGCGGTGTAAGCTAAAATGATATAAAAAAAGTAGTACTACCAAACCAACTTTTACTTGCAACCAAGTTTCAAAAGTTGGATATAAATAAAACAGCCAACTGCCAAAAATGAGGGTTAAAATAGCCGATGGCCACGTTATTCCGTACCAAAGCCTGCGCATCATGAGTTCAAACTGCGGTAATAAAATTGACTTTTCGGTTTCAGTTTTCGCGTTTGCTTCGGTATGATAAATCAGCAATCGCGGAAAATAGAAAAGTCCGGCAAACCAGGTTACCACAAAAATGATGTGTATAGCTTTGATGTATAAATACACAGTATTATTTCCAGTAAGAGCGAATTGTTGCTGCAACTGCAGTTGGCGTTAATCCAAATTTTACAGCCAATTGATCGCCTGGAGCAGAATATCCAAAAGTATCAACGCCAATATTTAAGCCATTAATTCCTGTAAAACGCTGCCAACCTAAAGTTACGCCTGCTTCAATAGAAATACGGTTTACAGCATCTAAACACATAATTTTTTGTTTATACGCATCATTTTGAGCATTAAACCACTCCCAACATGGCATTGAAATTATTTTAATGTTCTGATTTGTTTCTTTGGATAAAATTTCGACAGCCTCTATTGCTAAACTCACCTCTGAGCCTGTAGCATAAATAACGGTATGTGTTTTATGTCTTGGATTGGTTTCGTGTTTCACATATGCACCCCGATGTATATTTGTATATGCTGAGGCATAAGGGTCGTTTAAAACCGGTAAGTTTTGGCGGGTTAAGCAAATAGCAGCAGGTTCTTTTAGTGTTGCCCAATGCGTTAAGCAAGCAATGGTTTCGTGGGCATCTGCAGGGCGCAAAACGGAGAAATCAGGGATTGCGCGTAAACTCATAGTTTGTTCAACAGATTGGTGCGTTGGTCCATCTTCGCCCAAGAAAATGGAATCGTGGGTGAAAACGTGTAGCGTTTTTACTTGTTGTATGGCGCTCATGCGCAAAGCATTGCGGCTATAATCGCTAAAAGTTAAAAAAGTTGCGCCAAATGGAATCATGCCGCCATAAAGCGCCATTCCGTTTTGCATGGCTGCCATCGGAAACTCACGAACTCCGAAAGCCAAGTTTTTGCCAGCATAATTTTCTTTACAAAATTCGCCCACTTGTTTTGCAAATCCTCCGGTGTTATTGCTTGGTTCTAGGTCGGCACTGCCGCCAATAATTCCAGGGTAAATGGTTGCTAAATGTTCCAATACTTTACCAAAAACTGCTCGGGTTGCAATAGGATTGGTTTCTGGATAAGGTAATAATGCTGGATTTTTTTCTGCATTAAAATAACCGTTCCAAAGTGTTTTTAAAGTTTCATTACGGTTAAGTTTTGCAGCTAATTTTTCTTCCCAAAGCGTTGCTTCTTTGTTGTACGAAACTAAATTAGCGTTAAAGTGATTTTTAGCTTGCTCTGTAACTTGGAAAAAAAGCGTTGGATCTAACCCTAGCAGTTCTTTTGTTGCAGCAATTTCTTCATTTTTGAAAGGCTCCCCATGCGCTTTGTGGCTTCCTTGCATAGATGCTGCTCCGTTTGCCATTACGGTTGTACCAATAATCACCAAAGGTTTGCCTTGTTGTTGTTGCGCTTGCGTTAACGCACTGCGAATTTGATTGTGGTTATGCCCATCAATTTCAATCACATCCCAACCTATTGAAGTAAATAGCATAGGCCAGTTGGTAGAGTCGCAACGACTGGTTTTTCCTGAAATCTGAATGTCGTTTTTATCGTAATAAAGCACCAAATTGTCTAAGCCCAAATGTCCTGCTAAGGTAGCCGAGCCAATGGCAACGTCTTCTTGCAAGTCTCCATCGCCACACAAAGTGTATATTTTATTTGAGATGATTTCGCTGCCAAAAACTGCATTCTGGTGTTTACTAGCTACAGCCATACCCACAGCCATGGCTACGCCTTGTCCTAATGGACCAGTAGTTGCTTCAACGCCTGGAGTTAAATGGTTTTCTGGATGACCAGGAGTTAAACTGCCTAATTGGCGAAAATTTTCTAATTCCTTTTTTTCAAGCATGCCCATAAAGTGGAGCAAACTGTACAGTAACATACTTTCGTGCCCGGCAGATAAAACAAATCTGTCGCGGTTATGCCATTTAGGATGTTGGGGAGAAAAACGTAAAAACTCTTGAAATAATAGAATGGCAAAATCGCTTGAAGAAAATGCTCCACCCGGATGACCTGAGTTGGCTTTACGCGTTCCATCCATGATTAAGCCTTTAATTTCGGCTATTACTTTTTGATCCAACAAGTGTGACATAGTATTCTTATTGCTGCAAAGATACTTTTTTATCGGTGGACTCTTAAGAAGTAGGAAATGATATTGACTATGATTTTACATAGCTATTTTAAATCAATTAAAGTTGCGAAGCGCATTGTTTTTCCCATTCCCAAGCGTGTTTTAACGCATCAGAGATAGAATATTTGCATTTGAAATTTAAAACTTCAGTTGCTTTGGTTGTATCTGCCCATATTTTTTCGATGTCTCCCGGTCTTCTGTCGGTATAATTTACAGGCAGTTTTATTTGGGTTACGTATTCAAAAGCAGTAATGATTTCTTTTACGCTGATACCTCTGCCCATTCCTAAATTAAAAACTTCGTTTTTTGAGGTGTTGCTGAGGTCTTTTTCGAGGTGTTGCAATGTGGCAACGTGAGCGCTAGCTAAATCGCAAACGTGAATGTAATCACGCAAGCACGTACCGTCAGGTGTGTTCCAATTGGTACCATACACCGATAATTTTTTGCGCTTGCCAATAGCTGTCTGCGTAATAAATGGCACCAAGTTTTCAGGAACCCCTGTGGGTAATTCGCCAATTAATCCGCTTGGATGTGCGCCTATTGGGTTAAAATACCGCAAGGTTGCAGCTTGAATTTTAGTTTCTGATTTTACCGTATCGTTTAAAATGCGTTCGCAAACTTGCTTGGTGTAGCCGTATGGAGAAGGCGTAAATCCATCAGGGTCGTTTTCAGAAACGGGTAATTGAGTAGGTTGGCCATAAACAGTACATGACGAAGAAAAAACCAACTTCGATACATTCCATTTTTGCATAGTTTGCAACAAGGCAATCATAGAACCAATATTGTTTTTATGGTATTTTAATGGATTGCGAACCGACTCTCCAACCCATTTAAAGGCAGCAAAATGTATGATGGCAAAAATGTCGTGCTCTTTTTCAAACACAAGATCCCAAGCTTCGGTTGAGGTACAATCTGTGTTGTAAAAAGGCACTTCTGAGCCTAATAAAGCATTTATTTTATGAATTACATCGGGGTTTGAATTTGAAAAATTATCTAAAATTATGGGCTGAAAACCCGCACTAAATAATTCTACTACGGTATGCGATCCAATAAAACCTGCACCACCTGTAACAATTATTTTTTTCCGATTCATAAACGCAAATTACTGCTTTTTTTAGGCGAGATAATAATTAATAAAGCCAAAAAGCATGCTAATCCCAATCCAAAGAATCATATTTACTTTTCGCTTTTGTAAAAAATACACCGAAATCAGAAACCATATCCAGGCAAAGGGTTCTATGGCTGTTAAGCTAAGTTGCGATGATTTAAACAACACCCCTTGTCCAAAATAAATCGTCAGATTTAAAACTACGCCAACCACTGCAGCTGTTATTAATGCTAACAGAGATTTGATTTTTGGATTTTGCCCCGTTTTTTCGATTACTGGAGCACCAGCAAAAATGAATAAAAAGCACGGTAAAAACGTGTAAAACACAGTAACTAATAACCCAATTGTTCCTTGTAAAACAGACCCCTGAAAAACATTAAACCCAGCCATAAAGCCAACAAAGGATAAAACCATTACCAACGGGCCAGGAGTAGTTTCGCCCAATGCTAACCCATCAATCATTTGCAATTGCGAAAGCCACGACATTTTTTCAACCGAATATTGAGCCACGTATGGCAACACTGCATATGCGCCTCCAAAAGTTACTAAGGCGGCTTGGGAGAAAAACAAAGTCAGTTGCTTCCAAAATGCGAAATCGTTGGTTAAAAAATAAAGCAAAGTAATGGGCACAAACCATAATAAAACGGTTAGCGATACTTTCCCAAACAATTTATGTATGCTGAAATTGGGTAAATCTTTAACTGTATAACTGTTTATCAAATACGATTTTTCTACTTCTTCGCTTAGTGCTTTAGTCGAATTGTTTTTTGATAGCAATAATTCTGGTTTTAGATAAAGCAATGCAATTGCTATAAATAAGGTAGATAAAATGATAATTGGAAACGGGATGTTAAAAAAGTAAATCGCTACAAATGATAGTAAAGCAGTGATGTAATGAATTTTTCCGATCAACGATTTGCTAGATATTTTTATAAACGCTCCTAATACAATGGCAACCACTGCCGGTTTTAAACCCGCAAAAAGGGCAGCGACTATAGCAAGTTTGCCAAACGTTACATACAAAATGCTTAAACTAAGCATGATAAATATGGAAGGCAAAATGAAGAAAATTCCGGCAATAAGTCCACCCATTGTGCCGTGCATCATCCAACCTAAATACGTAGCTAGTTGTTGTGCTTCTGGGCCTGGCAATACCATACAATAGCTCAAGGCGTGCATAAATTTGGTATCGCTGATCCACTTTTTAGTGTCAACCAGATAGGTATGCATTATAGCAATTTGCCCTGCAGGACCACCGAAACTAATAAAACCCAATTTTACCCAAAATTTTACGGCTTCTTTTATGGGTATCATAACTACGTTGTTTTTGAGGGGAAATAAGAATTGGTTTGCTCTATAGACTCCATTACCTGATTTAAAATATCGTCTGTATTAGATGTGTTATCAAAAGACAATGGCTCTTTAAAAGTAATAGACAAGGCGGTTTTTCTTTTCTTTAAAAAAAAACCTTTACGATCAAAAGCTCTTCTAAAACCGTTGATTACAATTGGCACAACGGTTGGGCTATGGTTCTGAATCATTACTGCAGTGCCTTTCCGGCCTGGTGCAAAAGAGCGGGTTGTGCCTTGCGGAAACGTGATTACCCAGCCTTCGGATAGGGCTTCGTTTATTTTGTTGGTATCGTTAGGATCTGCTTTTCGTTGAACATTTTCGCCTTTGCTCCTCCACGTTCTTTTTACAGAAATTGAACCTGCTAATATAAAAATTAATGGTAGCAAGCCGCCTTTTTTCATGGTTTCTTCTGCTGCTATAAACTTAACCTTGATCTCTGGCCAAAAAAGGTATATGGGAAAGTATGGCAGCTTTTTAAAACCCCATTTCGATGCACACATAATGTGAAGCATGGCTATGATGTCTGCAAAGTAGGTTTGATGATTTGAAACAAAAAGTACGTTGGTGGAAGGTAGATTTTTAAAAACGTCAACCCCTTTAAAGGTGAGTGAGTTTAAATACCTAAATCTTGGAAAAGAAATAATCCCTATTATAAATATTATAAGGGCTTTTATGGGCCGGAAATAAATTCTCATAAGCCTATTTTTCCCACTTATGAAGGTTCATTTTACCGTTTTCAAAAATGGCGTAATTAAATTGAGTAATCCAGTCGCCTAAATTAATATACGTGCTTGATTCAGGTAAAGGATGGTTTATTGGTAAATGTCGATGTCCAAAAACAAAAAAATCATAGTGATTTTTTTGGAGTTTCTCTAAGCAAAATTGGTAAAGCCATTCGTTTTTTGGATCAAAAGTAGAAGAATCGGTATTTGCTTCACGGCTTTTATAACTCCAAAATTTGGCAACGCTAAACGCAAAATTGGGATGCAAACGCGCAAAACACCATTGCATGAGCGATGAGCTGAAAACCCGTTTTAAAAACTTGAATCCATTATCGCCTGGTCCAAGTCCATCTCCATGCCCAACAAATAATTTTTTTCCATCGAAATTAAATTCTGTTGGCTCACGATGTATTGTTACACCCACTTCTTGTTCTAAGTAGCCAAACATCCACATATCGTGGTTACCTGTAAAATAATGAATGGGTATTTTTTTATCGGAGATTTTAGCTAGAGCTCCTAATAAACGCACGTATCCGCGTGGAACTACATGTTTATATTCAAACCAAAAGTCGAAGATATCGCCCACTAAAAAGATAGCATCTGCACCGTTATCAACAGCATTTTCAAGCCATCGAACCAATTTTTGTTCTCTGATAAAGCTCGATTCTTTATCAGGAACACCTAAATGCATATCTGAGACGAAATAAATTTTCACTCTGAGTCCTGTACTAGAAAAATATAGATTTCTTTGGGTCCATGCGCACCTTGAACCAAGGTTTTTTCAATGTCGGCAGTTCTGCTTGGTCCACTGATAAAACTTAGCATCGATGGCAAAACATCTTTGTACTTGCTGCGCACAAAATCCATTGCCGACTTTAAGTCGGGCTGCAACTGCGATGTGTACGCAACCACAATATGGATGTGCGGCAAAACGGTTGAGCCTCTGCCATATTTTTGTTTAGATGAAACTAATATGGAGCCAGTTAATCCAACTAAAGCTTCGCAACCGGTAAAACATGCATCGGCAGATTCTAATAAATCTATCCTATCTGAATACGGAAATTCAATTTTATTTAAAACATCCTGTATAGTTTGCTCGTAGCATACCATATTATGCCATTGCCTTTCGGTAGCAAGACTTATGAGGTGTTCGGCAACTTCAAGCAAGTTTTCGCAAAATGCAAACTTGCCGTTCAATGCCAAAAAATTTTGGGCAAATTGCATGGCCACATCGTCAGAATCGTTTTTGAAAATATAGGTTTCAAAGTCGATATTCTGATCTTTTGGATTGGTTTTGCGCACAATAGCCCTGCGAATATTCTTTAGAACCTTCTCACGGCTGGTTATATTATCTGATTTGGATTTAGAATCCGAAACGGTAAGGTTATTTTTCATTGAATCGAGATGCCAAAAATACAGTTTTGTTTCTAATACAAGCCATTATGGTTTGTGCATGGTATTTCCGCATTTCGAACACTTACGCAAAGTTTCTGAGCTGTAAAACTCATTCATAACTTTGGGAAGTTGTGTAACGATATCGGTTAATGGAAAATAATCTTCATGAATTTTGTTTCCGCAACTTTCGCAAAACCACATAAAACCATCGTTTTCAACGGCTGTTCTATAGCGCTCTACTACTAATCCTAACGTGCCAGCTGGGCGCTGAGGAGAATGTGGCGTTTTAGGGGGCAATAAAAACAATTCGCCTTCTTTTATGGGTATGGTTTTGGGTTCGCCTTCCACTATTATTTTAAGTTCGATATCGCCTTTGAGTTGATAAAAAAGCTCTTCGCCTTCGTTGTAATGATAATCTTTTCGCTGATTTGGTCCTCCAACCACCATCACAATAAAATCGGAATTACCGCTGTAAAACGTGTAATTGTTTACGGGTGGTCTTAGCAGATGTTTGTTTTCATCTACCCACTTTAAAATATTAAAGGGCATTAACATAAGCGAAAGTTTATATAAATGCGAAAGTTAAGCATAGGTACTAAAGAAACAAAGTAGCGCGGTTTAATAATTAGGTGTATTTTTACCTACGTTTAAAATAGACTTTGATTTTTAATCCTATTATTGATATTTGCACGTTATTAAAAACGAATGGTAGATAACTACGTTTTAATTATGGCAGGGGGAGTTGGAAGTAGATTCTGGCCAGTTAGTGTTGCAGATTTCCCGAAACAGTTTATTGACATGTTGGGCACGGGCAAAACGTTGCTTCAGCAAACGTATGATCGGTTTTCGAACATTATCCACCCCGACAATATTTTTGTGGTTACCCATGCAGATTATGCAGAAATTACCCGAACTCAACTGCCTCATTTAAGTACCCAAAATTTAATTTTAGAGCCAGGACGTAAAAACACTGCTCCTGCCGTATTATACGGTTTACATACCATTAAGCACATAAATGCTGAGGCAAATGTGTTGGTAAGTCCTTCGGATCATGTGGTTTATTCGATGGATAAATACCAACAAGCTATCAGAAGTGCATTTGAATATGTTGATGGCAATAATGAACTACTTTCGATTGGTATTCAGCCCACCAGCCCTGAAACGCAATACAGCTACATTCAATATTTAAAAGACGAGCCGGTAAAAGATTCCATTTTTAAGGTGAAAACATTTACCGAAAACCCTACGGAAGAATTAGCAAAAACGTTTATTCAAAGTGGCGATTTTTTATGGAATTCAGGAATTGTGGCAGCGAATTTATCTTCATTTTTCGAAGCTTTTAAAATACACCTTCCAGAATTATACGACTTGTTTAACGAGGGTGAAGTGAACATCAGTACCGAAAACGAATTGAGCTTTATCCGCCAGATTTATCCGATGTGCGATAATGTTTCAATTAAAGCGGGTTTAGTTTATAAAAACACCAATGCGTATACCTTGGTAACCAGCTTTAGTTGGTCTAACCTCGGTAATTGGGAAAGCCTCTGGAAAAACCACAGCAAAGATTATGTTGGAAATGCCGTAACAGGATCGGATGTAAAAATGTACGACTCTAGCAACTGTGTGGTTAAAGTACCCAACAATAAGCTGGTAATTGTGAGCGGTTTAGATGATTTTATCATTGTTGATAACGGACAAACCTTACTCATTTGCCCCCGAAGCAAAGAAGACGAAATAAAAGAATACCTGTCAGACGTTAAAAGAACAAACGGAGAAAAATATCATTAATTCGGTTGCTTTATGCAAAATCCCAATTTGATAGGCAAAGGTTTATTTTAACTTTTAGTCAAAAAACTTAATCATTAGAAACGGTTGTTTAATGCAGTACTAGGTTGGGTGGTCACAAAACAAGGTTGATTTCTAAGGGTTAAACTGCCTGAATGTATTAAACATAAAACGTAGCAAAAACGTTATTTAAACGCTGAATTACCAATTTCTTGTAGCTGCTTTTACAAGCAGTTATTCTCGTCCTCCAATATTGAAAACTATTGTCAGCGTTGAGTTTCTGTTGCAAGATTTAAAATAACTCCCCTTTGAAATCCTTTAATGGAATGTCTAAATCAAGCAATTCTATATTAAAACCTTTTGTTTTTTGTATTGGTATAAAAATTTGGCCAAATGATTTTTTGTCTTTTGTTATGTATGCATCTATTTTTCTGTTGAATATTTGAGCTATCAGTTTACAATCATCTTTAATTACATTGCGTTCAATATCTGCAACATGCTCCTTATTATTGATTAAAATTGAATGAAATTCACCTGCGGTTTTACCATCAAAAAAATCGAAGGCAACAATTTTTACAAAATCAAGAGGTAAATTATTGGCATCGTCTTTAACTGAATATTCTGCTACAACAATGCTTGATAAATATATTTCTATCTTTTGTTCTAAAAAGTATTTAAAATAATCTTTTGCATTTTGATGTAATGGGTCATTGCTTTTAAGTAATCGAATACAAAAAGATGTGTCAAGAAGAATACTATCTATTTGCTCCCCTTATCTCGTTTAACCAAGAGTCCACATTAGGGATTGTATTCCAAATTAGCGAGGCTCTTTCAATTAGCAAATCCAATTTATGTTCATTATAACTTGGATTGTAGGTTATATAATCAATCAATTTAAGGTCAAAAGGTTTACCATCAGCTAGATTCTGTTTCCCTTTTACTCTTACTCCATAAATTTTAAACAAACGCTTTTCTCCTTCTAAAAGCTGCTGTTCGGTTGCACTAATAACAAGTTTGCCATATTCTTTGGTTAATAAGTGAAAGTTAGGATTGTTGCCTCCCTCTTCATTCACCTTACCATACAAAACCAACTCAGTTTCTATGAATGTAGCAGCGATTTTAAAAAATTGAGTTTCTTGATTGATTTTTAATATTGGGGTTGTATTTGAGGAACTGTAAAACGAAATTTCAAGATTTTTTTGTTTTGCCTTACGCTGAAATTTATCAATAATCTCGGCTCTTTTGTTGTCCAAAAAATCGATGTTTCCTCTATTGTTTATTTCTCCTAACAAACCATTAAATAATAAAACACCCGATATGGGCAAGTAAAATAAATTCCTTGCCGAACCTTCTTCTAACCTGTATGCAATATGCGGACGTTCAGCTTTTTCTCCTTTAGTGGGATACAAAAAAGTTTCCACATCGCGGATAATTTCTTTTATCTCTGCAATGTCAATATCAATAGGTTTTAGCGGTTTGTTGCCTACTAATCCATCGATTTTAACTTCTATGTAACCTTGTTCTTCCACATTGCAAGTTTACGATTTTTTAATTTATTTTCACTTACTCCTTAATGCCTCTGTTCTTGCTTTAATGTTTTAGTCCCATGTTTGTTGAAGAACTGTCCTCTTACTATCGAAATCAACGGAAAAGTATTTATGAAGAAGGGGAATTAAAAGCACAAAAGTTCAATTTACTACAAAAGCCCATTAAAAGCACCCGTATCCCAAATTTAGCACTTTTGCCCCTTTTTCATAAATACAATGTTATAGCCAGTACCTTTGTTCATTATGAGAAATTACTCTCACGGAGAAAGGACTATCGAAAGAATTATTCGACTAAGAATGGAACCTTACCATTCGTAATAATTATTTTACTATTTACAGATTTTGATAATTCCATAAAAGCTTCAATACTTCGTAATTTGATGATATTATCTGTTAACCCTTCCGAAAGTATTTTCTGAGCGTCTTTTATACCCGTAGCTTCAATAATTTTTCTTTCGGCTTCTAATTTTTCTTGTTTAATAATAAACTCCATTCTCATAGCATTCTGTTCTGCCTGTAATTTTTGTTCAATAGAACTGGCAAGTCCTGCAGGTAATTGAATGCTTTTCATCAGTACAGCGGTTACCAATATGCCCTGTTCCACGAGTGTTTCGCTCATTTTTATTTTAATTGCATTTTCTATTTCTGCCCTCATACCCGAGTGCATGTCTTTGGCAAAATATTTAGAACATACATCTGCCGAAGCAGAGCGAAAAACATTCGATATAATTGTTTCATATCCAGCCCCTAAACTTCTAATCACTTTTGGCACACTGTTTTGTTCTATTCTATAAAGGATAGAAATTTGAGCAACAACGCTTAAACCTTCTTTACTGGGTAAACTAAGTGATAATTCAATATCATTTATCTGAATATTTGTTTTAACTACTCTTGTAGTAAAAGGATTTAACCACACGCTACCTTGCGTGTGAATTTTTTCGGAAAGTTTACCAAGTCTTTGTTTTACCCCAACCTCTCCGGGTCTAACAATAGCGCAACCAGATAGTAAAAGGATGAATAGCGCAACCGAAATAATTTCTTTTGTTTTCATGATATGTTTAGATTTATGTTTTATTAAGGTAAAAAAATTCCAATCCCAAAGTCAATATTTATTTGTAGCTATTTATTTGTAGCTATTTATTTAAAGGGTACATGTTTAGTTTCATAACATTATTGATGGCACCTATCCCCTTTTGATGGAGTGAAGGCGTAGCCGAAACGAAATCAAAAGGGGGGTGGAAAAAAGTTGATTATTTTTGTTTTACTAACAAATAAAAATAATTATGCAAC